>JAPOST010000129.1 GCA_026709535.1 Rhodospirillaceae bacterium | reverse complement strand
CACGCGGCGTGACCGACTGAAGGAACTCACGCTTCCGGACCTCCTGGAGATCGTGGGCCAGTCGAAGGAAACCGCGGGGTTCACGATCGTCCCCCGCCGCCGGGTCGTGGCGCGGAGCCTGGAGAGTTCCCTGGCCCGGGTACAGCGCGCCGCCTGCCGCTTCCTGATGCGCAGGGTCGCCCGAGGGACAAGGGCTTGACCCACAAGAACATCGTCATGGCAAGGACTGGTGATTCAGACACTCAGACCTTTCGCCCCCTACCCTTCGCAGATACCATGAGTGGCGGGTTGATAGCTTGCGTCGGTTCCGTCCCGTTGGGAAGGAGGCGCGTGCCCCCATGGTGGCAAGGAGAGAAAGATGATCGACTCAACCACCCACTTCGACGGGGAGACGGCCACGGTTTGTGCGGCGCTGGAAGTGAGCGGTACGCGCTGGATCTTGGCGGTGGGCGATCCGTCCGGCGCCCGGACCGGTCTTCACAGGCTGGCGCCGCACGACGTGGACGGGCTTCTGGCGAAGCTGGATCAGGCGCGGGAGGAAGGCGAAGACCGACCGGACCGACGCGCGGAAGATGGTGCGGGCGCTCCGGGCCTGGGCCGGCGGCGACCGGGACGCGATGTTGCCGGTGCGGGTGCCGACGGTTGCGGAGGAGGACGCGAAGCGGCTGCTGCGCAGGCGTGATCGGCTGGTGAGGGAGCGCATGCGTCTGGCAAGCACTGTAGCGGGGCTTCTGCGGCTGGACGGGCTGCGGACCGGCTACGGCACGGCGCTGCCGCCGGGGCTTCTGGCGGAGATCGAGGCGGAGAAGGCGGCAACGCTGAAGTCGGTGCGGGAGGCGCCTGACGGCCGCGCGGCAGTGCTGGTAAGACTGAGGGGGATCGGGCCGAACGACGCCCTGCTGCTGGGCGCGGCGCTCCTGTACCGGGACTTCCGGAACCGAAGGCAGCTGGCGGGTATGGCTGGGCTGGCGCCGGTGCCCTGGGCGAGCGGCGCGGTCGAGCGCGACCAGAGCATCAGCAAGGCGGGCACAGCCCGCTGCTGCGCACAAGCCCTTCGTGCAGATGGTCTGGCGGTGGCTCCACCACCAGCCGGAGAGTGCGCTCTCGAAGTGGTTCGAGGGCTACGTGAGCGCCCGCGACGGGCGGGCGAGGAGACGCGGGATCGTCGCGCTGGCGAGGAAGCTGCTGGTGGCGCTGTGGCGGTTCCTCACGACCACCGGGCTGGTGCCCGAGGGTGCCGTCCTGTCGAAGGCCTGAGAGGAGAGACCGGAACATCCGGGCGGCCCGACGGGCCCCTACGGGGAACTCCGGGCAGGGCGTGTGACCGTTCCGGTCCATGGTTCGCCGCGTCCCGCAGCACCGTTCTCGCAGATGGGTCCCCCCCGGAACCCGAATGGGTATCGGGGTCACGGACCGGCCGACCGCCGGGAACCGAACCGGATGATAGGAGGGTGGCGCGGAGGACGTGCCACCGGAAGAGCGGTATTCGGCAAGGAACGTCCCCGAGGGAGACGGCCATGGTCTGAAGTCGAAAGGAGGGCTTGACAGGAGAACGGCTCATGAGAGGAACCGGGCCTGATTGCGACCGGCAATTGCGCTACGGACCGGCAGAACATCTGCATCGGTTGAGGTGGCCCGATCCGAGGCCTATGTTGCCGTTGGCATGGTACCAGCTGACATTGCCGACCTTGATCCGCAGAGGCGTCTGAAAAAGCAGGCGACGATCGCCTCTGTCTGCGTTGCGACGCTGTTGATCTCGGTGAAGCTGGCAGCCTGGCTCATGACCGATTCGGTCGCGGTACTGTCCGCGCTGTTTGATTCGTTCCTCGACGCGGCCGCATCCATCGTCACGCTCATTGCCGTTCGCTGCAGCATGGAGCCAGCAGACCACGAGCACCGCTTCGGACACGGCAAGGCAGAAGCGCTTGCCGGTTTAGCCCAAGCAGCGTTCATATGTGGCTCCAGCGTCCTGCTATTGATTGAGGCCATACGTCGCCTCTTCGATCCCCGGTCCGTCCAAGCGGAAAATATCGGCATTGCCGTGATGATTTTTTCGATCGTCGTGACCCTCGCTCTCGTCGCGTTTCAACGTCACGTCGTGCGGCGGACCCGATCGATCGCCATAGAAGGCGACTCGCTGCACTACGCCAGCGATATCGCCTTGAACGGGAGTGTAATCATCGTTCTGGGCGCGCATGCCGTGTGGGGGTGGACGTGGCTGGATCCAGTCCTTGCTATCGGGATCGTGGCTTGGCTTCTATGGAATGCCCGCAAGGTCGGCATGGTATCTCTGGACATGCTGCTGGACCGGGAACTGCCGGAGGAAGAGCGCGACAGGATCAAGAAAATTGTGCTCGGTCATCCTGAAGCCCGATCACTGCATGATCTCCGCTCACGTCGGTCAGGCACTGACACCTTCATCCAATTTCACCTGGTGCTGAGTCCGGATGTGTCCCTGATGAGAGCCCACGATATCGCCGACGAAGTAGAACTGGCAATCATGGAAGCCTACCCCAATGCCGAAGTCATCATCCATCAGGACCCCGAAGGTCTGGAGGAAGCGCATCCAAAACTGGCGGCTAGCTAACCCGTATATTTCAGTGCGCTGTGGAAAAGCGCCGTCACCCAGCGGATGCGCCCCCCTTGCTGGCAACTGTCGCTCCAGCCGGTAGCGATGGAAGCGGTATGTCGGGAAGCGGGTTACCAACCGCCCGGCGACTCCCGTCCAATCACCTTGCCAGTCGCGGAACAGTCTCATCCTAATTGTCGCACCATAGGTTGTTATTCCCGTCCGGTCTTCCAGCTTCCGTTCGATTAAGGAGTTTAGCGAATTGTGAGCAAGATATATTGACTCCAGAAGCTGCGTTCTCGGCAGCCCGGCATACGTCGCCATGCGATATCAGGTCTTGGCAGATTGCGGATCAGCGACGACGCCCCTTCACTCCCGAGATCGCTTCGATCTCTATGTGAGTTTGTTCCTGAAGCGGTATGTGGTTTGACGGTCTGGTCTTCTGTCGGGACTTGCCGGCGATATGGCGGATGCGATGGGTTGATTAAGGGCCGAATAAGCGCGCGGCTACGGCAAGATGGATTTCGTCCGGCTCGCCTTCGACCTGGGACACTGAAACGCCCGACGCATAGGTCTGCGCCACAATCCGGCGCTTCTCTCATCCGTCGACCAGAAACGATGTCTCCGACGCGCCACCGCAAAGCCTCCTCCGATAGTGTCCACTAACCGATGGTGGACACCATCGACCCTCGGAACATCCCATCGGAAACTGCCTTCGCACACGCCCGCCACAAGGCCGGTCAGGCCAGACGCTTACGGGGACTCGCGGCCCCTTGAAGATGCTTCCAAGTATTTGCCAATAGTTTGCCAGACTGCCACGATCAGCGACCCACGAAAAGAAAAACCCCTTGAAAACATCGCCGTTTCCAAGGGGTTGAGTGGTTGCGGGGGCAGGATTTGAACCTGCGACCTTCAGGTTATGAGCCTGACGAGCTACCAGACTGCTCCACCCCGCGTCAGAGGTCCACCCACAGCAAGAGTCCGTTCAGACATTGTCTGGTTTGGATGCAATACCCAAATCAGGTTACACACCGCATGTGCTTGCAAGGCCTGGCAGCGACCTACTCTCCCACGCCTTAAGACGCAGTACCATCGGCGCTGAAGGTCTTCACGGCCGAGTTCGGGATGGGATCGGGTGTTTCCCCCTCGCTATAACCACCAGACCATGCAAACACATGCAGCACGCCTGTTCGACCTTCTGAAACTCAAGGCAGAAACAGGCGTGTAAAGCTGGCAAAGTGCATCAAGGAATCAGCAGCATCGCCCAATGAGGCGACATCCGCGTTCAGGTACAACGCTTTCCGCTGTATGTGAAGTTCTCTGAATTTCGGTCTTTCAACCGAAAAAGAACAAGCCGATCGAGCGATTAGTAACCGGTTAGCTTCATGCATTGCTGCACTTCCACACCCGGCCTATCAACGTGGTGGTCTTCCACGGCTCTCAGGCGAGACCTAGTTTTGAGGGAGGCTTCCCGCTTAGATGCTTTCAGCAGTTATCCCGTCCGTACTTAGCTACCCTGCGGTGCGGCTGGCGCCACAACAGGTACACCAGAGGTACGTCCACCCCGGTCCTCTCGTACTAGGGGCAGCTCCTCTC
>JAPOST010000112.1 GCA_026709535.1 Rhodospirillaceae bacterium | reverse complement strand
TGACCCGGCCCTGAAACGCCACAGCGTCCGGCATCCGCCGGAATGCCGCCAGACACCCAGAACCAATCATCCGGGTTCGGAAACGCTGCTGCTGTCGGCACGTGGGCGTCCTCGCAGCCTCGGAATCCGGACGGAACATCCCGATCCGGCCTCCGTTCGTCAGCCGACCGAAAGATCAGCCGTAGCGTGGGAAAGTCCTGGCACAGGCGACAGGACGCATTGTTTCACGCTACTTTTTCCAAGTCTGACATGAAGTTGACCTTGGATCTGAACACTTCCGACGCGCACCTGTATGGTTCCGTCGAATCAGTTTCGGGAGCACAGGCGTGGATCTTTCGGAGGTATCGGTCGACATCGTTGCGGAGGTGGACGAGGCGCGCTCCGGCCTGTCGGCGAGACCGTGCGCTACGTCGCCCGTCACCGCGACCGCTGGATCGGCTGGGATCGCAGCCTCCAGTTCGGCCGCCTGCATCTCGTCTCGAACAACTCCCGGTTCCTGATCCTGCCCGGCGCGGCGCGCAACCTCGGCTCGCGCGTCCTGTCGCTGTGCGCCCGGCGCATCGTCCATGACTGGCCGGCCCGCTTCGGCCACGAGATCCTGCTTCTGGAGACCTTCGTGGATCCGGCGCGCTTCCACGGGACCGTCTACCGCGCCGCGAACTGGATCGAGGCCGGGCTCACACGGGGCTTCGCCCGCCACGGACAGGGCTACATCGCCAACGCACGTCCGAAGCGGGTGTTCGTGCTTCCACTGTCCCGCACGGCGCGGTCCCGGCGCCGCGCCTTCCATCTCGATCCTTGGCTGCAGCACGGAGTGCCCAGGATGACATTGAGCGTCGAACGCATGGAGATCCTGCCCGACTTCTTCAGGGGCGTCGACGACCCCCGCCGGAAGGAGGGGCGGCGGTGCTCTGCGGCATGCGCGGCTGCAAGGCTATCAAGGAATGGGTCGACGACCTCAAGCCCTCCGAACTGAATCGCCCGCGGCGATCCGTTACATCGAAGTGCTTCAGGCCATGTCGTTACCGCCATCACCCGCTCCGATTGCTACCGGCTGGAGCGACAGTTGCCGGGCGGGGTTCGCACCCGCTGTGGGACGGCGCCGACAAGGCGCTCAGATGAGTTCGAAGAGGACGCTGGTCTCGGCCTGGTCCTTCTGGACATGGGCGATGTCGTCGAGGATGAGGAGGTGATAGCGGTCGAGCCTTGCGAGCATGGCTTCGAGGGCACGTTCGCGGCGGGCGATCTTCATGCGCTGGACGAGATCGGCGGTTCTGGTGAACAGGACGCGGTGTGGGCGACCTCGCTTGGGAGTTGCGCCTTCACTCTCCCTCGACCGTGCCATTTGCGCGGTGCGCTCCGACTTGCGCAGCCGGACGTTCTCCCTGGACAGCGGCCCGGTCGCGTCCTTCCGGGCTTTCGATGCCAGAGCCTTTTGCAGCCGCGCGATCTCGTCGTGAAGCGTTTCGATCGTGCGGAACTGGCTCGACCCGGCGCGGGCTTCCGAGAGCAACTCCTCCAGACGCGCCACTTCGGCCAGCAGGGACGGCACGTCCCTGGCCTCGCGGCGAAGTTCCTTGGCCTCCTGCTCGGTCTCGCTCAGCCTCTGCCGGCAGGACTTGAACCCAGTTCAAAACGTTTGGGTTGGCTTGGGTAGTTTTTGTAGCTAAATAACTGGGACCAATTGACTAGATGGTTCTCTCGTGCACCCAGAAGAATTTATAAATCGGCCAGAATTCATCCGTTGGGAAGCAAGCGGGCTACGAATTACCGCTTTCCTCGCTGAACAAATGGATGTGACGAATATTGGCTGGTGGCAGGAAGTCCTTGGTGAGCAAGCTGAGAATGTCTCCATAAAGAACCGAGGTCAGGTTCGAGAAGAAACCGGTGTGCGCCCGACGGGTAATCTCCTATTGAAGTGCGAGCCGATGCGGACGGACTGGATTTTGACTGCGCCACAGGACGAGAGTGGCGAACGAGTGCTGCCGCCGGTCATGCCTAATTTGCCCGAGGCGATAGACCAAATTCTTGAAATTGCCGACTCATGGTTTAAAAATTGCCCAGACCTACAACGTATGGCTTTTGGAGCTTGGATGATTTCGCCCGTCGATGACCATGTTTCTGGTTACACCCAGTTAGACGAATTGTTGCCGAACGTAACGGTGGAACCCAGCACGAGGGACTTTCGGTATCAGTTAAATCGTCGGCGCCCCTCAGCAGTCGGACCGGAAGGTTTGCTTATAAATAGGCTATCAAATTGGAGCTTGCTGCGTGTTAATGCTTTGGGCGAATTTCAGGTGACGCTGGCTGACGATGTTCGTGTCGTGCCAACGGCAGCACGTCAGGAGGCTTATGCCGTTCAGGCTGATCTTGATATCAACACGATGGCCGAGTTCCAGGGGTCGCTCCCACGCGAAACACTTGTTGACCAATTCCGGGAACTGGTGACCATGGGTTTTGAAATTGCATGTGAAGGTGAGGTTCCATGAATGGCCCCGCATTGGTGGTAAGGGACGATACGGCTGAGCCTATTGTCCCCAACCTTGATCACGACTTCGCTGACAGATTGCCCAGCCCAAATGGTTTCCAGTGGCAAGCTAAGACGGCACCCGATCAATGGGTAGCAAACGAATGGTATGCGCGTGCCCAACGGGCAGTTCCATGGGCCGGAGATAGAGAAGCCATTTCTCTGGCAGAGCCCGATGTTTCGCCTGAGGACGCTTGGACTGATCCGTACTTTGCTCTGGATGTTCCAGACGCATTTTCAGAGTTCATCCGAACCCGCCTGAGACGTTTTCGCGAGGCAGAATATCTTCCGCTGTCCGTCGGCGGGCGTACATGGCCTGCTTCACTGAATAGGGTCGAAAAACTCCAACAATTCCGGATCGGGTTTGAAACGCTATTCTCGAGTTCGAGCGATTATCAATTTACCGCAGGGCATGAAGGCAGAATCTCGCGGACGGTGCGAGCAGCCGAGAGGACTGGAGGTGTAATTGCTTTAGTAGGTCTGCGCGCAGCAATTGTCGGCTCTCACCCGGCCACTGATTGCCTCTTGGAGATTTCAAGCTATCTCGGAAATTCTGAGAATTATGAGACCTTGGAGGCTCGTATAACGATTTTGGCCGACCTGATTTTACACCCGTCACCGACCGTTCGCGATGGGGCGGCGGTGGGCTTGACTTTGACTGAGAACCGCCAAGCCATTCCGGTGTTGGAACGGGCGGTTGAAGAGGAAAGTCATCCAGACTTGCGGCTGGATATGGATGCGTTGCTCGAAGATTTGAGAGAAGCCACAACTGCGTAAGCAAAGGAAGCGACGAGTTGGTGAGCGTTCTCCGCAAACTAGACAGAAAGTCAAGGTGGCTCCGAGAAGGTGAGGAAGCAGAGAACGAAGCCTCTCCCCCAGCCGACGCGTTGAGGTGCCTAAAATCTGAACAGAATACTCTATCGGTTTTCTTCGTTAGTGATGACGAAGACGTTGAGCGTGCCGCCGCCGCCATGGCAGCAAGCCGGGAGGGTTTAGATCCGTTTGACTATGCTTTGTTGACCGAAGAGGCGCTTGCCTTCCTGCAAGAGCAGCTTGAGGATACGGCGGGGGATACCAAGGACGATACCGTGAACGAATGGCATCGGGATCTGGCAAAACTTCGGGTGAACCACGTTAGTGAGTTGGCGAATACAATTTATGCTCAAGGGGACATAAAACGCTTCACACCGGGTGAGGTGAAACGAATAGTGCGCGCCGCTGTAGAGCATGGTTTTATCTCAGACGACGATGTTCATCCGAATGTTCGAGCGAAAATCTGGCGGGCCGAAAACTAGTGGATAAAATCTGACGATTGCGTCCTGAAAGGGATTCCGCGCTGCCTTGGAGTGCGCGATTGTGGTGCATGGGACCAAGAATCATCATTGATCTTTCTTCCGCCGATCGGCGGTGACTTGAAGCGCTTGCGGGATCGGAACACGGCGCAGAAGCACGTCTGGCGAGCCCGTATGGGAGTGATTCCCGTAAGGCGTTGATCTGGATTATGCAGCGATTGCGCAATCTTCGGATGATCTGATGTTGTTGCTGGGAGGTCCGGATGTGGTGCTCATTATTGCCGCCCAAGCCGCGTCGAAGAGGTTCGATTTGATCAGGGCACGGAAACTCAGCACCGCCTGCCCGCCGACGATCCGCCAGC
>JAPOST010000080.1 GCA_026709535.1 Rhodospirillaceae bacterium | reverse complement strand
CCTCTTTCAGCGCCCAATCCCTGAAGCCTCACCCGGAGAGTAACGCGTGGCAATGAGCGCCGTTGCGGATTCCAGTCCACCCGCATCCGCATTCTCCGTGGACTTCCGGAAAACGGTGGCATCGACGTCGCGCGAAACACAGACTCCGTTAACCGGCTCCATCGCACCCCCATTGATCCTAAATGGAAGTATAGTCGTAAGATGTACTACCGACAGTTGCGGACATCAAGAGGAGTGCGGGGGCTGATCGAGAAGCGGTGGGCAAGCTGGTTGCCGCCGCGGACGCCTTGAGAGCGAGCCTGCCTATCGCGTGCGACCGGCAGAAGAGGGATGCGTTCGAGGGATCCGCAAAATCCATCGATTCGGTGATCGATGCCATACCCAAGGCGCCGGTAGCAGCTGGTTCAACTTGGAGCGGTCGCCGCCGGATGCGAGGCCGTTGCAACAGGAAACGGGATGAGCAGGGTCGGAACGAGACCGGTCTCAATCGATCGCCGTGTACAGGATGTCATCCAGTCCGAACCGGTCAATGACCTGATCGACTATCGCCAGCGTGTGTCGTCCCCACATCTTCGTGAGCGCATACGTCATAGCCCCTTTCCGGAACAGGTCGCCGTCCTCCGTGTAGAACCGGTCGGCGCTCGATTTCGAGCTGACTTCGTCGCGCTCCGCCGTCATGAGACCTTCCTCGTCCTGGTCCCCGGAAACGATTAGCCACTTGCTGCCAGGGCACACGTCAAGGGGTTCCGCCCCTCGGGCCACGGCCTCTCGAATCACTAGGAACGCGAGACGGCGCTTTGGAAGCCCTTCATGAACCTGATCGCCGATGGTCAGCTGGAACCTCGTCAGGTCGCGGTTCTGGATTCTCGAGCGGCGCTCTTCTCGCTCCTTTTCCCTGACGCGAACCTGATAGTCGGCCGCTTCCGGAAGGGGAAAGATCTGAACGATGTCGATGAGAAGCTCCTTTCCCAGCCTGTAAGGCTTGAGCTTGATGCATCTGACATCGATGTCGTGCTCGGACAACCACATGACCGCTGTCGTGAGTTCCTTCGAGAAGTCAGCGGATCCAAGGACTATCGCCACCTCCGCCGCAAACTCGTCCTCCTTGGGCTCATCCCAGTCCAGGAACTGAAGCAGGCACTGCTCGGCATCTTCCTCGATCCCGTTCTGGTCTAGGAATGCCTGGTGCGCACGCACCGCCGAGGCGAAGGTCATGCGGGACACCATGGAGGCGTAGCGGACGGCCTGCAGCTCCATGTGTCCGCCGTCCTCCGTGCGTTTCAGTTCAACCACAATGAGTCGCGCGCTCCGGTCAAGGCAGAGGAGGTCCACGCGCTTGCGGCTGTCCACCCAGTCTCCGTATTCTTCCGCTAGAACCATGGCGTCCGGCACGAGGATGTCGATCGACCTTCTGAACATTCTCTGCAAGTGCGAACGTTCGAGAATGCCTTGGGTGCCGAAGGTGGTTTCCTCGACCGGCAACGCGTCGCCTTCCGAGATTCGGTAGATCGCCATGATTCACATCCCCTCTTGTGTCGCTTTCCTCCAGTCGTCCCTAGCGCGGACGGAACGTCAGGCACAATGCCCGGACGGCCTGGAAGAACGGGTCGTTTCTGCCCTCGTCTTTTCGGTTTCCGGAACCTGCCCGCCGCCGCCCTTGTCGGCATGAAGCCCCGCGCGGACGGACCTGCAGCCGGAAATCCTCTCGTCTTGGAACACCTGATACACGTCCCGGACGCCCGCGTAGTTCCTGCAGCCGGGTTTGTCCATCACGATGCGATCCAGTGGAGACAGCCCTCGGAAAACCCGTCGCTATAGACACGGGTCCTGGCCGGGTCTAGGAACGGAAAGGGGTCGATCGCTTGTTCTTTGGAATCAGCTAGGGTGATCAGCTGGACGGGCGCCCGTCGCTGCACCCAAAGCGTCCTGTCACCGCCCTGCTGTTACCGGACAAGGAGACGGCCCAGCGTCTCGTAGGCGTAGCTGTTGTACTGCGGCATCAAGTAGCCGATCATGACGACGGAGGAATACGCATACTGGGTCCGGTGCAGGTTCTCCCAAAGGTCGAGGATCGGATCGTGTCCGAGCAGCTTGTCGTAGGCTGGCGGAAGGATGAAGGGAACGACATGGGTCCCGACCCCTTCCTTCAGGGGAAAGAGCCTTTCGTGATCGGGAACGCGGAAGACTCGCGGCAGGATGCTGCTCCCGAACACCTCCGTCGGGCCTCGCGCAAGAGGCTCCGGCGAGACGGATGGAGCGGGACTAAAGATCGGATCCCAGTTCGACACGTTGGCACAAATTCCGCCCGGTCCCCGATTCCGCCGGCACCGATCCGCGTCGTGGCGCCCTTACCGCCAGTTCCGGATCCTGGCTGTTTCCTCCGGCCGTAGATTCTTGCAGCGATCGCAGAATTCGGAGATCCTTCACGCCTCTGACGGAAGGATCCGATTGCATGACTGAATCTGGCAACGGCTCTCGCCCTGCTGCTGACGCGGACCCGAGATCACGGATTCGCGGCCGCGACGTGTTCATCCTTGGCGCGGGTTTCTCGAAGGCCGTGGCGGCAGAGATGCCGACAATGTCCGAACTTGGTGCGGAAGTGAGGGCGAGGCTTGCAGACAACGCGAACCTTGCGTCTGCCATACCCGCTTCCATGGGCGACAACATCGAGTTGTGGATGACCTATCTCTCGCAGCCACAGCCCTGGCTGCGGGAGCCTGACATCGACCTGCATCGTTCCCTCGGCGGACGGATCCGGCTGGCCATCGCCGACATTATTGAAGAGCGCACCGAATTAGCTTCCGCATCGGACGCCCCTAGCTGGCTGCGGCAGCTGGTCATGGCGTGGCACCTGCGTCAGGCAACGATCATCACGCTGAACTACGACACTCTTGTCGAGAGAGTGGCAAGGGATCTCAAGGTTTCTGAAAAGCAAGGACCGTTCCATCCGACAGACCTGTACCCTCCCTACTTCGCCAACGTCGCTTCACGATCAGGTGCCGGCCTCTGGGGCGGGGAAGACCCGCATACATTCAGGCTGCTGAAGCTTCATGGATCAGTGAACTGGCACTATTCCGGCCGCGAGAACTTTCACGGCGAAACGATATTCTTCTCCGACGTTCCTGAGTTCGGACCGGCAGCTGACGAAGCCAGGCGCGATGCCATGACCAGAAGACTGCGCGACATGGCCGCGGACAAAGAGACGCTGCTGATCCCGCCCGTCGCCGAGAAGACCACCTACTTCAGCAACGAGACTGTCAGGGCCCTGTGGAAGGATGCGAGCGCCGCCCTTCGAAACGCCGCAGCGCTGCATGTCGTCGGATACTCGCTGCCCATGTCTGACCTGGGCATGCAGTTCTTCCTGGCTGGAAACAGTCCGGACGCGGACGCTCCCGTCCATGTGGTGGACATCAATACAGGCGTGCCCGATCGCTTTCGGGAGTTCCTGAAAAGTGCGGACGTGAGAGACGGGTATGTCGGGATGGAAGACCCCGTTGTTCTGTTTGCAGGCGACTACGCGGCCTCCGCAATGGAATGACGATGCGCTGGCGGCGGCGGTTTGGACTGCTTGAATCTCTCTGCAACATATGCAGCTCCAGCCATGATCGCGGTAGCAGAACAACGAGAGTAAGGTCTACCCACTCGCTCAGCGATTCGTACAATGGTCGCCCAGAATTTCACTCTCGTACTGGCCTGTTGATGTAGCGAACATCGACCGGTTGGCGCAGCGCGGCGATAGCTTTGTCGAAAGTCCTGTCAACCCTCGCGTCCGCTTCCAGTTCATCCTTGGACGGCTGGTAGCTGCTGCGGACGACATCGACCATGCGCTTCTTGACTTCGGCCATGCTCGCATCCTCAGTAAGACACCGGAACCCTGCTGCCGTCCTCCCCTGAAGTCAACTGTTGCCTTCGGACGACGCCCCTGCGTAAGCTGCGACCCGCAGACAAACTCAAGAGGTCCGGCCAATGCTGTCGTCATGGAAGGGAAGTGCATAGATGACATACTTCAAGGCCACCGCCGCTGCGCTTTGCCTGGGCTTGACCGCCAACGCGGACCATGCAGAGCCCGAAGGTTTGGCGGAGGACAGCACCGAGCCAGCCCTCCGCGTCACCGTTGGTTAACTGTTGATCGCCGCCGGGACTCACCAATCGCCGAAGGCCCTTTGCCAAATGGCCATCGCCGCGACCGCTGCCGTATCGGCGCGTAGCACGCGGGGACCGAGGCTGGCCCGGTGGACAAATGGTA
>JAPOST010000091.1 GCA_026709535.1 Rhodospirillaceae bacterium | reverse complement strand
GATATAACACATTTTTCCGAACGCGATCGCCGGGCACTGATGGGCCGGAAACTTGCCCTGATCCCACAGGATCCGATGACTTCGCTGAACCCTGCCTATCGGATCGGCAAGCAGATTGCCGATGTCTTGACGCTGCATCTTGGCCTTTCCGTCAAAGCAGCGCGAAAGCGGGCACTGGAACTGCTGGATGATGTCCATATTCGGGAGCCAGAGCGGGTTTCGACTCAGTATCCGCACGAACTATCTGGTGGTATGCGCCAGCGTGTGTTGATTGCGATTGCCTTTGCCTGTCGGCCCCGATTGATTGTTGCCGACGAACCGACTACAGCGTTGGATGTGACCGTCCAGCGGCAGGTTTTGGCGCTCATCAAAGAGCTTCAGGAGCACGATGGCTGCTCCATCCTGTTTGTGACCCACGACTTGGGCGTGATTGCGAAAATTTGTGACCGAGTGACGGTCCTTCATGGTGGCCGCGTACTGGAACAGGGCGATACTCGCCAGGTTGTCGAGAGACCAAACCATGCCTACACTCAGGCTTTGCTTCGGGCGACGCCACGATACGACCGGCCTGGTGAGGCGCTTCATCCCGTTCCGGATGCGCTGATTACAGCGCTGAACAACGAAGCAACCAGCTTGGACCGCGACACGGCCTGACGACTGATAACCAGCAACCAGCTAGAGCAAGTCGGATCAATCGAGCCAGCGGACACTGCGCGACGGCAAGCGCGAAGAACGTTCAAGGTGGAAATGTATTGGCTGTGGAAATCTCGTTGAGACTGTCATGCCAAGGCGAGGCTGTCGCAGGATACATTGCAAAGAGTGCTCCAAGAGGCATCCTGGCGAGACTTTTCGCAAGTCGCAGAAGAAGTTAAGAAACTGCCGGGAGAGCCCCTAACCTGACCGAAGTTCTGGAAGACGTCCCGGGTCAGTTTTGGGAAATGTAGAGGAGGTGAAGTGGGTGGCCTGATGGCTGCAAATATTAGGTCCTCATTTTTGAACATCCGAATAGTAATCACCGATGCAAAGTTGAGGATGCAGGTAGGAGCCGCATTGTTCATGGTCGAGCCATCGCTCTGGAGCATTCGTCAATTGAAACGTGCCATCGGCTACTGGTGTTCTTGATCCTGCTTCCTGCCCGCACCATTTATGGAAAGAGATCCGAGTTTCCAGAGTGTGAGATATTTCGATGTTCATCCAGACTGCAGAGACGCCCAATCCGGTCACGCTGAAATTTCTTCCCGGCCGCACTGTCCTGGAAAACGGGACAGCAGATTTTCCGACGGCCGAAGCGGCGGAAGCAAAGTCCCCACTGGCTACAGCCCTGTTCGAGATAGATGGTGTGGCCGGCGTATTTTTGGGCGCTGACTTCATTACGGTTACCAAGGCTGGGGATGTCGACTGGCCGCTGCTCAGGCCTTCCATCTTGGGCGTCATCATGGAGCATTTCACCGCCGGCCGGCCGGTGATGGAGGCGACGGTAGACGAATCCAGCAACGAGATGTCAGATGCCGACCAGGACAATCCGGTGGTTCAGCAGATCCGTGAGTTGATCGATACCCGGGTCCGCCCGGCTGTCGCCATGGACGGTGGCGACATTCAATTTCATGATTTCGCCGACGGCATTGTGTATCTGACGATGCGCGGAGCTTGCGCTGGCTGCCCAAGTTCTACCATGACGCTCAAATCCGGTATCGAGAACATGCTGCGCCACTACGTGCCGGAAGTTCACGAAGTGAGGGCCGTGTATTGATGACAGCAGATCCGGCAACCCTGGATCTGATCCTTCGCTCAGCGCGGTCGTTCGACCAATACACCGGCCAGCCTGTTTCAGACGCGACGCTGCACGCCATCTGGGACTTGATGAAATGGGGTCCCACCAGTGCCAACGGGTTGCCGGCCCGCATCCTGTTTCTGAAGACCGATAATGCCAAGGAAAAGCTGCGACCGGCCTTGGCTGCGAACAATGTCGACAAGACTATGGCTGCACCGGTGGTTGCACTGATTGGTCACGATACCCGGTTCTTCGAACGCCTGCCACACCTTTTCCCGACCTCGCCGTCGGCGCGCGACTGGTTTGACGGCAAGCCTCATGCAGAGATTACCGCCTTTCGGAACGGCACGTTGCAAGGTGCTTATCTGATCATTGCGGCACGCGCCGTAGGCCTTGATTGCGGACCGATGTCCGGGTTCGACAACGCGGTAGTCGATGCTGTGTTCTTTCCCGATGGCCGAGTAAAATCTAACTTTCTTTGCTGCTTAGGCTACGGGGTCGCCGATAGCCTGACAGAACGGGCGCCGCGCCTGGCGTTCGACGAGGCCTGCAAGATCCTCTAGCTCTCGCCGTTCCTGCCGCCATGGCAACACTCTTGATCTTTGATACGACCGGCGCGGCGTGCAGCGCGGCGGTTTGGTCCGCCGGCACGGTTGCTGCTGCTCGGCATCAAGCAATGACGCGAGGTCAGTCGGAAACCCTGCTGCCGATGATTGGTACCACTTTGGATGCTGCCGGCCTGTCGTATGACCGGTTGGACGCAATTGCGGTCACGACAGGACCGGGCACCTTCACCGGAATCCGGATTGGCTTGTCAGCAGCTCGTGGCCTGGCGCTGGCGCTTGAAATTCCGGCCTTTGGCCTTTCCTCGTTCGAGGCTTTGGCGGTGCGCGCGCAGGCCGGCTGTGTTGTGGCGATCAATACCAGGCGGCACGACTACTACTGTCAGACTTTCGATCCAGGCAGATTTGTCGGTCGGGATCCCGCCATTCTTCCGGCAACTGTGCTGCTGGAGCGTGTCGCGAAGCTCAACACTGGCTTGGTTACAGATGATCCGGACCTCGCGAAGGAGGTCGGCGATGCCGCCGTCGCGGCCGAACCGCCAGATGCTGCACAGTTTGCCGGACTTGCCGCCACACGCTTTGCAGAACGTAGTGATGGCGCGCCGTACCCGCCGCTGCGGCCCTATTATATGCGCGCGCCGCTAGCCCGCTTGCCAGAAAAGCGCGCCTGATCGTTATGATCATCGTCCTTCAGTCCGCAACTCTCGTCGATTTTTGTTTGTTATCGATGCCTTGCTCGCTAGTCTTTGACGAGTTGTGGCCGACCGAAACAATCAGATCGGCTCCTGGATCCGATTCAGCGCACAGACCCTCATCGCCGAAACAAAGGATGTCGTGGGCGGAGCCATTCTGGTTACTTCAGTGGCAGCCGAACTCGCTTTTGTCGGCGTTGTCTTGAACTATAGACGCCGCGGCGTAGCAAAATGCTGGCTGAGGCGCTCCCTTGAGGCGGCACGAGAGATGGGGGTGGCCAGCATGCTTCTAGAAGCGGTAGACAAACTGCTAACCTTGGTGACCCATGTAGCGGGCTTTTCGAACCTTGGCCAAGATGAAAGCTAATATCGCCCAAGCAATGATAAAATTGATGCAGTGGTCATGAACATCGAAATTTGATCCTGTATTTAACCGTTTGCATCTAAACCGTATTAATATTTGAGCAGAAACATCTATTATTTGTTCAGCAACATCATCTCAATAATTGAGTTGACCGTGATACAATAATCAATATTCTGAGACTTATACAGCAATTGCTCTGCGTGAAATCTGTAATGTCAGATCAAGAAAACAAAAGAAACGAAACTCTTTTATCACAGACTGTGGAGATTGTTTCGTCCTACGTCTCCAATAATTCCTTGGCTGTCAGTGACCTTCCGCGGCTAATTGAAGAAACATATGCAGCGCTCAACACGCGGAGGACCTCTATCGATGCCGCTGACCCGGAGCGCCCGACGCCGGCGGTGCCAATCAAGGCATCTGTCCAACCTGACTTCATCGTCTGTCTGGAAGACGGCAAGGAATTGAAAATGCTGAAGCGGCATTTGAAGACGGCCTATGGCATGACGCCGGACGAATATCGCACGCGCTGGAACTTGCCGTTTGACTACCCGATGGTCGCCCCGAATTACGCGAAGCAACGCAGCAGGCTGGCCAAGCAGATCGGTTTGGGTACCGGCGGCCGCAACGCCAAGAAATAGCGATTGCTCTGTGCTGGACGAACTCATACCAGCGGCTGAAGGTTGAGACTCATTTGGGGGATTTCCAAGGAGGACGCCTTCTGACTCAATGCCGGTCCTGCGATTGGAGGGTCGGTATGAGGCCAGCGATCCCGTTGAGGAACGATTTTGATGCTGAGCAGTTGCGCGGTCTGGCTCAGCGGCGCCGGGATGGATCGCAGACCCGTCGCCTGCTTGCGCTTGCGGTGATTTACGACGGTCATCGTCGTTCGGATGCGGCGCGTCTTGCAG
>JAPOST010000041.1 GCA_026709535.1 Rhodospirillaceae bacterium | reverse complement strand
ACCCCCTGCCGGGGGGCGGCTACCGGCGTGGCCATGTTTCCGGCACCTATTTTCACGTTCTTGCCCGTGAATGATGCTGAAAACGCACATGTGATACCAGCGGTTATGATCTATGACCCAAAGCGATTGTCGCTGAAAGTCTTTGTATCCATTCGGTCATTCCGGTGTTTCGGGTTTTCGAATGCCGGTCGGACAGCTTGATCTATGCCTCAAGACGGGTAAGGCGGGTGCCGACCGGCTCTGCCGGGGTGGTGCCGTCGGAGCGAAGGAGTCCTGATTCGAGAGCGATGCGGCAAGGAGAGAGGGCGAGCGCCTGTCCCGGTCTGAAGGGGACCGGCGGCTCCAGAGCGCGTGACATGCGCAAGCCAAGGAAGAACCCTACCAGCGTTTGCATTGGCTGATCGACAAGGTGTGTCATGCAGACTGCTTCCGCTACGCTACCCTTGCCGAGCAAAGGCAGATCAGGCCATCGAAAGACGGTTCTTGGAGGTCCGTAGACGAACCCGGCCCAAGGGCCCCTTCCAAGACTAGACCTCCATGGACCGTATCCTGTTCGCGAGCTTCATGCACGAAAACAATTTACAGGAAATCACGACCCCTGTCTCACTGACACATCACTCTTGACGTTACCCAGCTAAAGTGCTGCGGTTTCGAGTGGAGACCGATAGTTTGGGTTCAATCTCCGCGCCAAGATGCTAGCATCAGTGCGATACTGTCGCGCCAGCGTTCAACGTGTATCGCCGACTGCATCAAGGCCGACATTTTTTAATCGACCCGAGTCGCTCGCGCCCGGCTATGGCAGCACGATCAAGTTGAGATGTGGTACTATACCAATTGCTACGACATGTTGGAATAATGCAAATGGCGCTGTTACACGACATTCAACAGGAGCTTCTCAATAACGCTATTGGCGTGGGATCTATCCTCCTCAAGTTCCGTTTCTTGGCTTCAAAACTCGACGTGGATATCTTGGAAGAATGGGTCCAGTACGAGACTGAAGGTTATCCAAATAACGTGCCTGTTCCAGATTACCGCCTCGCCCAAATCACATACACTGGGACATTCTCTGGTATTGCGCAGCAAATCAACAATGTATCTATACCGAGCCAACTAATTGAAAAATTTGCTGGTAAAGAGTGGCTAACGTACCAAATTCGTGATGGACTTCTTGTAATCGACAATAGACTAAATGCCGCAAGTGATACCGGACATTTCGCGATCGATTCGAGTAACCTTAAACTAATTCTTCAAAACAAGATCTACCAAGGAATGTCTATTGTCGAAATCAACAATAG
The DNA here is from genome assembly GCA_026709535.1 of Rhodospirillaceae bacterium. Taxonomy (GTDB): domain Bacteria; phylum Pseudomonadota; class Alphaproteobacteria; order Bin65; family Bin65; genus Bin65. The sequence goes on along the minus strand of JAPOST010000041.1, from coordinate 29,027 downwards.
AATCGATACTGGAGAGTTCACTGGTGTTCAGCAGGCTGTCAGAGCCAAGGCTTTGGACTTTGCATTGAAGTTGGAGAAGCAAGTTCCGGCAGCTTCTGAGATATTTGTTGGAAACAAGAGCATTAGAATCAGTGCAAGTGAGCAAGAGAATGTAACACACCTGACGCAGAAAGTCTTTTTGGGAGACGTGACAAGTATTCATGCTGATGTTGGATCAGCAATTGCATTCAGTGTTATCAAAGGAAGTAGGGCATCTCTTACTGAGGCTCTCGAAGCGGCTGGAATGTCTTCGACAGACGCAAAGGAATTTTCTGAAATCGCCGGTGATGAGTCACCTCCAAGCGCAACACAGCCAATCGGTAAAAAAACTGAAAACTGGCTCAAGAAAAAATTGAAAGGAAGCACAGCAGAGTTTTGGCATCTTGGAAAAGCGACTGCACGAGAGGTGATCGTTGATGCTTTGAAACAGTATTATGGTTTGATGTGAAAAGTCCACTAAGGTGAGCCGTTGAACCTTTTTACGAAGTTTATGGATGAAAAACAGTTTGTTCATAACTGGAAAAATACAATACACTCTGGTACAGAAATAGGTAATCGATTTTGTAGATACCGCGAATCCTCCTTGCCGGAAAATGGTATATCCGTACACACCACGACACTTATTCTACAGCACAATGATTCAATTATGAATCACAAGTGGGTTTCTCTGGTTGGCTTGATCTGTTCCTTGTCGTTGGAGCGACAAGCAAGGCTTAGGGGATGAGCCGTTCCGATTTCAATGACCTTAGCGCCCGCGCGATGGCACGTCTGACCGAAGAGCAGAGCATCGTGACGTGGTTGCAGCGTGGCCACCCGGCAGTTGAGCGCAGAAATGCCGCAACGTATCCTGCAAGCCTTTTGGCCAGCGCCGTGAAGCTCTTCCTCCCTATCCCGGATGTGCTGATTGCGGGTTTGATGTGTTTTTTGGATCTGCGCTCGATCGCTGAAGGTTGTTGGTGCAGGAAGATTGTTCGGTCGATGTCATAGGGCTCCGAGCATGCGCTGGGGTCACCGGATGCCCGGCGCAGAACCGGGTAAAAGTCCGAGTCGGGAGACTCTTATCGAATTGAAGCACGGATGCTGAGGGAACAAAGAGCACAATGATTACCTACGAGCCAATGCTGCGAGCCGCCGGAAGGCCCGACTGGCTGTCAACTTTGGCGCTATTGATCCAATCTGATCAAGCGCGATGCCGATGTTGTCGGGAATGACAGCGTCCTGCGATTCACCGACGGTCAAGTCGAGCAACCGCTGGAGAGCATGAGCCTTTGGCGGATCATCGACCACGTCCGACAGGCATGGCAACCCGAATTCTTTGGAAAAACCTCTTTCATTGAAGCCGTAAGCGAGTAATGACGAGCAGTTGAAAGGTACAAGGAAACGCGCGACTGCATCGACTGTTTCTGAGAATGCTTCTTCCGAAACTGCCGGGAGACGGGAGAAATGAGAGCTCACGCCGCTCGTCGCGAAGGATCGTTCCTGGGGCCAGACCTGCTCAAGGAAAGGTTTGACGGCCGACAGGAAGGTTCTGCGGGGTGCGAGCGATCCTTGTCCCTTCTTGTATGCGTAGTACTGAGTATACCAGATCGCGAAGGCCGCCTCCTGTCGAATCTCGTCATCGGCAGCACGCAGCGTCTGTGAAATGCGGGCGTAGGAAATGGACGGCTCACGCTGATCCGTGAACGCCGTAATTCCCTCATGGATCAGACAGGAGATTAGAACTCTTCGAGCTTCCTTGCCGAGTCGATCATCAAGAACCCTATTCGCCACCTCTTCGCCAATTATTTTCAGTATTTCAGAATCGATCCGGGCAGCAGAAACCGCACGCCAAAGCACGACCGACCTGTCATCGTCGTTCAGTAGCGGGTCAAAGAGTCGCTTCATCGCCCACGCAGGGTCTGTCTGGAGAAAGTCCGGGAGCTTCTTGGCAAATTGACAGTGCGCAATGAGACCGCTTCGGCCCGGCGCAGCAATGGCACGATCGCGCATCTGCGTTAGCAGGCTTTCGCCGGCGAATGGATCGCGCATTTCGTCGATGAAACGAAACAGTTCCAGAAATACGCGAAGAAGCTTCACGACGGGCAGATGAAATGCGTCATTTTCCCGACGTGCTTGCTCTTCATCGTCAGTTCGACTTGTTGGGTCCGAGAAGCTCTTGTCATCTCTCGTCTCGGCCGCATTCGTGATCTCGACGGCGAACGGCCATGCGCGCAGCCAAACCTGTCGTCCGAGATTGCTCCGAATAGCATGTTCGGACCACATCCAGAGCCAGTGGCAAATGCCATCGATCGCGGCTTCGACGCTTGCGTTCGAAAGCCGGTTCATCAGGTCGAGGACACGAACCGCCTCGGAATGGGCATCGCGCGGCGCTTCGCTCGCAGGCTGCGATCCATGCTGGGAATGGGTACGCCCGAAGAGATCCCAGAGACGCGGGAAGCGGTTCATCAGCGAAGGTGCACCTTCCAGATCGTGCAGGATATGGAGAGCATGATCGGGCTGTCGGAGCCAGTCTGCAGCCTGATCGTCAATTGTTTCGCCTGATAGCGCGTCTTCAAGCGCTCGTAACCGGGCTTCGCCTTCAAGATCGTCAAAACGGAGCCTCGGTGCGGCGGCGGGCGGGAAATAGGGCTTCTTGATCCGTATATCTCGGAAACCGCCATTGATCGCCATTTTCCTGAGGCCTGGAAACTCATCGGTCGCTTCAAGCAGCCAATCTTGATCCTCTGTCGGCAAGGTGCCCCCGCCGATCTCGATCCGCCTGATCTCCATGGCCGAGAATACCCGGTTATTGGTGCGAGTTTCTTCAGCTTCCATATTTCTCGGGAAAAACCGGAGTGGTAGTCCGTTGCGCAAACGCCTGAGGATCAGCGCCTGTGTTTCGGGTGCGAAGTCCTTGAACCGTACCGCGCGTAATTCGGCGAATTCTGGAAAGGACCAAAGATTCCAGAAATCGCTGTCGTCGAGGGCCGTCACGAACTCGGCAGCTTCAGCATCGGAAACCGCGTCGGCGTTGCGGGCGGCGGCAGCCCACAAACGGCGGTAAACCGCCATATCGGAATGGCGCCAACGTCCGAGAAACGATCTCGCCGTTCCAGCGTCGAGTTCGGCGAGGCGCAGTAGCACAGCGTGAAGCAATTTCACGGCGGGTCCTATACCGCCGAGCAGGGCTTCGGGTTCGAAGAGACGACCGGCCGGTCCGTCCCGGTCGTTCACGCGGATTTCCAGCGGTACGAAATATACACGAAGAGGAGACGCCATTGGAGGCCAGTCTTGCTCCGAGTTGCCGTAGATGCGGCGGGCGATGTAGAGGCCGCGGTCAACTGCGGACATCAAGGCGCTTGCCATAGCGTGGAGGAAGGCGGTGTCGTCTATTTCATCAAGACCGATGTCTATGCGATGATCGCGGAAACCGAGGGAGAGATTGACGCTGGTCAGACATGCCGATAGCAGGTCACCGAGCTTTCTCGGCCGTCGGGATTTTCCGGCGGACGACCGGAGACGCGCTTGCACCGGATGCACTTCTAGGCGCGGGGCAGCAAAGTTGGCGATTTCCTCGACGAGGTTACCGGAACGGTCTCCCCCTTGCACCCGCCTGCGGATCTGCAGAAGCGCCGATGCGGGAAAACCTCCCGTCGCGCGGCAGGACCAGCTTTCCAGGATGAGAGGCCATGCGGTTGCGTAAGGCTCCCGAAGTCGTGGCGCTTCAGGACCAACCAGCAGTTCATATATTGCTGTCCGCTCGACCCGTCTACCGGGTTTCAGCTCGAGTGCCCAGTCGACGGTCTCGGGTTCTTCGAGACGGCCCTTGAGAAACGCCACCGCGGTCCGGAAACGTGCCCGGTCCTGCACATCCAGGTCTGACCAGGAGTAGATCACGGTTGTCATTGTCGCTCTCTTTCGGCGCTGACCGAGAGGATGGCATCAAGCCAAGCGGGTTCGGCACCAACTGCGGATGCGACGTCGGCGAGGCGCACGCGCTCGTCAAGGCTACTTCGCCTGAACAGATGATCGAACAATTCCCGGTCGGCGTCTGGCGCATCAGCCCTTCTCGATTTCACGATGCGCCGAATTTCGCGGTGGACGAGTTTCTGTTTGCCATTGATTGCCGAAAGATCGGCCCATCGCTGGAGCATGTGAAGCAGGCCTGTATGGTCTCGGTCCAAAGGGTCGTAGTGAATCGGCACGATTCCCCGGGCGCGCCAGTCCTGCAGCGCAATAGTATCGTATTCGTCGGAACCCACAAAAACAAACCGTTCCTTGAGGTCGTCGAAACGGCCTTCGTCCGCGGCAACTGCATTCAGGAGGTAGCGCATCGGCGGGTCGTTGGCGCTGTAGCCGACCAGAACGAGATGAAACAGTCGTGCGGCGTCGTAGATAAGGTCGGGAACGCCGCGTCGCCGCAAATAGTATTCCCCGAAATCCTGGTCGGTAAGGATCAGGTCGGAATGACGGGATGGGTTGCGGGTCATGGCTCCGTGAATGTGGAGCACGCCAGCGAATTCGCGCCGCCGAGCCGGGCGGGGGATTGATCCGAGTGCGTAGGACTGCGCCGGCACCCGAAGATTTTTCGCGGCTTGCTCAAGCAAAAGGTCGAAGTTGGTGGTCATGATCGTTGTCGTACCGCCGCGGTCCGCAAGCCGAACAAGCGCGCGGTGGAGTGGTGCCGGGCGTCCGATGCGGGGCGCATGGGGTTGGTCTGAGCGTGCTGCGTCCACTTCGCATCCTGATGCCGTCAGACCCGATTTGCCAGCTGGCGAACGAAGAATCTCGACTACCCTGCTCCTGACCTTGCTGTCCTCGCGCGTATGGCGGTCGAGACGGCGCTCCAGCATGCCGAGGACTACATCGTATTCGCGGACATCGAAGCGTTTTACCTCTGCCGTTTGGTGATCGTTGAGAGCCGCGCAATCCGGTTTCGTCGGGCAGTCCGGATCGACAGAGGCATTGGTCAAGATCTCACATACGACCGGATCCAGGGTTCGATAGACATCGAGAACGAGTTGCCTGAAGTCCGGTAGCCCTGCCGTCTTGGAGACTCCCGCGCCGCAGAGGAAAAGCACATCTCCCCGAGCGTGTGCCAACAATAACCGTTCGGGAATTGCCGGCAAATCGGGGGCCAGCGAAATTGTTCGCGCGGTATTGTCGGGATGACTGTAGTCGGTTCGGTCGTTCATCGGCGGGGTACGAATATCCTCGGTGTCGAGAAGGATAGCCCGCCGGCCCGTGAATCAAAGGCTCAACCGAATCCTTTTAGGAAGGGTCAGCGTGGAAGTGCAGCAGCATTCTTGATAGAACCGCAGGATTTCTTGGACTGCATCCTTGCAACCGGCCGCGGTCAGGGACCGTTGTGTTGACAGCGATATTTCTGGGGAGCCGATAGAATCAAAATTTTACCCCTCTGTTCGTACTCAAGCGGCACTCCATTTTTTCGTGACAGAATGCTCTGCTCAGGACGACGTGGCGGGTGTTCTGACTCATTTGTTGACCATTGATGGTCATTTTGCAACGGGAAGCAGCGTCAGTCCGATACTCTGGTACTTCGCATACGAGGATATGTTCAGCGAGATTGAAGCAGTCTCCAGCGGCTGTGGCTGTGAGATGACTTGTTACGTTGACGATATGGTTTTCACTGGGCCAGGAGCGACACGAGGCTTCTTGTACGAAATCATTCAAGTGGCAAAGCGATATAGACTTTTGGGACACAAAACAAAAGCCTTCAAGGCCGGGCAACCCAAAGTCATCACTGGAGTTGCGGTGACGACACACGAGTTAAGATTGCCGAACAGGCGGCAACAAGCAATAGCAACTGAACAGAGCATACTCAAAACCGCAAGGACAGATGAAGAACGACTCAACATCATGCCCCGCTTGATAGGACGCCTGTTTGATGCGGCTCAGATTGATGCTGCGTGGAGGCCCCAAGCGGTGCAGATTTCTGGATCTATGCAGAACCTGCGGCGGCGAACGACCGCGTAAACTGCACGCTGCATATTTCCGCCCGCGCAGGAAGAAGGATATCTCCCTGGTCCCCAGTTGATCGTCCTCCGTAAGGCTTGACCATGCTGGCGCGGGCTTGTGTATTGATCGTCCGTCTGGCAACTGGAGGCGCCATCGCCGTGAACCTGCTTCACCCGGAACATGTGACATGAATAACGGGGGATTGCCGCGGCAAACAGTGATTGCCCACAGCCGGCTGAGGATGAAGGAACTGCGGCTGGCAGCGGCGCGGGCGCATCGGCACGGGCTGCAGGTCATGACCTTCGAACATCTCGCGGTGCGGCTCGCGGGCGGACTGACACGGGCCGTCGACGACAATGCCCTCCGGGATGCCATCGTGACTGCCCTGCCGGAGACGAACCTCGGCGAGTTGGACAGGATCAAGGCGCTGCCGGGCATGACGGGCGCCGCCGCTGATACGCTGCGCAAGGCGTGGCGGGCTGGCATCGATCTTCAAGCCCGAGCTGGCGAGCATCCGCGCCTTCGATCCCTTGCCATCGCCTCGGCCACGCCCGCCGAATATGACGATCACTTGTTGGCTCTCCGCAGCGACGCGAATCTCGACCTGCATTTCGTGCACGGCGTAAAGGTCACGGCGAGCCGGGAGGGACAGGCGGTGGCGGCGCTCGCGGACATCCTGTTGCGCGGCCTCTCGCAGACACGGATGCGCCGGCTGAACACGCTGTTGAGGGTCCATGCCGGACCGTTCTCAGACCTGCCGGAAGGCTGGACACGTATCCTGCCGCACGGTGCGCCGCTTTCTTCGCCCGAGGCATGGACACGCCTGATCGGCGGGTTGAAGGCCACCGACTGGCCGGACGGAAACGACTGCGGCCCGGCGTTCGCTGGTATCGTCGACTTGCTGTCCCGGGGCATTGAGGCCGCCGGTGACGCCGGCGAGACGCTGCTGCGCGGGCACGCGCGCGAGATTTGGCGCAGGGCCCTCGCGGAAGGCCCCGCCGCATCGCTCGACCTCACTCTGGAGGCGCTCAGGCAGGACGACGGCATCGATCCCTGCGTCTCGGTTTGCTGGATGCCGGCGAACGCGCTTGCGGCATCACCCCGGCGCTTCGTCAGGCTGCTTGGCCTCAATTCCGCGCGGTGGCCACGCTTGATGGTGGAGGACCGCCTTCTCTCCGATCACATCGTCCCCACGGCCGAACTCGATCCGCTGCCCGTCGCCGCCGCCGACCGGCGCGACTTCGCGACCGTCCTCGCGACGACGGAGCGCGAGATCGTGCTGTCCCGCGCCCGGCGCGGCGAGGATGGCCGGCTGCTTGGCCGCAGCACCCTCCTTCTCCAGGTCGACGCGGACGAAGCCTATGTTCCGCGCAATCGTATTCCCACGCACGCCTTCAGCGAGACCGACCGACTGACGGCCCGGCCCGACGAGTTCTGGCGCCTGCCGCAAGCGGTGGCCGCGTCGGACTGCTGGTTCGACTGGCTGCGCGAAGAGATCACGCCGCACGACGGCGCCGTTCGACCTGATCATCCGGTGATCCGGGTCATCATCGAACGCACCCAGTCGGCGAGCTCGCTTCGCATGCTCCTGCGCAACCCGCTCGGGTTCGTCTGGCGCTACGGGCTCGGCTGGCGCGCGCCCGAGAGCGGTGAGGATCCGCTGGTCCTCGACCCCCTCGCCATGGGCGATCTCATCCATCGGACCCTCGACCGGGCGCTTCGCATGCTGGAAGATGATGGCGGTCTCGCCGGCGCTTCGGCGACGCAGGTCGACATGGCCATGGACGCCGCCGCCGCCGATGTCGCGGCGTCCTGGGAAGCGAAACAGGCCGTGCCGCCGCCCGTCATCTGGCGCCATACGCTCGACGACGCGCGGTCGCTGGGCGGCATGGCGCTTGCCTTCCGCGACGAAGACCTCGCGGACGCCAGAGCCTATGGCGAGGTCCCGTTCGGCGGGTCGGAACCCAAGTCCGATGCTGCGGTCCCCTGGGACGCGGAAGCGACCGTCGTAATTCCCGATACCGGCTTTCACATCATGGGCTACATTGACCGCCTGGACATTTCTGCGGACGGCCGCCGCGCGCTGGTACGTGACTACAAGACCGGGCTGCCCCCAAAGGATGATATCGTTCTCGACGGCGGCAAGGAACTGCAGCGCTGCCTCTACGCCTTCGCAGTGAAGGCGCTTCTGGGAGACGAGATGTCCATCGCGGCTTCGCTTCTCTATCCCCACAAAGAGTTGGATTTGCGGCTCGACGATCCCAACGCCGTGCTCGGCACGCTCGCTGGCCACCTGAGCGCGGCGCGCGCCAGTCTCGCCTCCGGCGGCGCGGTGATGGGCGTGGACACCGGCGAGAAACATGACGATCTCGCCTTCGCGCTCCCGGCCAATGCCGGCGCCGTCTATCGTGTTCGCAAGGAGGCGGCCGCCAATGAGCGCCTCGGCGATGCAACCCGCGTGTGGAATGCTCCGTGATGGCGGCCGAACCTTTGGTTCTCTCCGACGATGCCGCAAGGCGCGAGGCTGTCGCGGTCCACGACCGCTCTTTCCTGGTCGAAGCTGGAGCGGGCTCGGGCAAGACTGCAGTTCTGGCAGGCCGGATCGCGATGCTGCTGGCCGGCGGAGCCACACCCAAATCCATTGCCGCCGTGACTTTCACCGAGTTCGCGGCCAGCGAGTTGCTGATCCGGGTGCGTGCTTTCGTGGGCAGGCTCGCGTCCGGTGAGATTCCGGTCGAGCTTCGCTCCGCTCTGCCCGATGGCCTGTCGGAAGTACAGCGTGGCAAGCTCGCCGACGCGGCGCTCGACGAGATGACCTGCTCGACCATCCACGGCTTCTGCCAGCGGCTCATCGCGCCCTATCCCGTGGAGGCCGATATCGATCCCGGCGCTTCCGTCATGGACCGCGATCAGGCAGAGCTTGTCTTCGCCGAGATCATGGATAACTGGTTGCGGGAAGAGCTCGGAGGCGAGGAAGGCGGTCTGCTCGCCGCGCTGGTCCTGCACGATCCCGCCGCGACCATCGCGCTGACCCGCACCGTCCTCGAGCATCTCCGCCGGCATCGGGAGTTCGCCCCATACGAGTTGCAGGACCTGGTCCATCTCGCCGGAGAGTTCCGGGCGGCCGTGGATGGCCTGGTGGAGTTCCTGAACGAGGCGGCCGCCGAGGAACCCGAAACCGCCACCATCGCCGGGCAGTTTCGAGAACTGGCCGGGGAGGTCGCTGCCGCGTTCCCCATCGATACGGCGGCCGCGCTCGTCGCGCTGTTGGTGATGGTGCCCAACCCCGAGCTCGTCACGGGGTCTGGCAGCTTCCGGCGCTATCAGAAAAAAGGGAAGTGGAGAGTTGCCGCGAAGCGCGCGGGCCTGGCCAAGGCGGATGCGGAGAGACTGAACGACGCGGCCAGAGCTCATTATGCTCTTTGCTGCGGGACCTGGACGGCCTTGCAGCAGGCCGTCGCCACCTGTGTTCTCGCTGGTCTCGTGCCGTTGGTCGAGCCCGTCATGGATATCTTCCGCGAGCACAAGCGCGCCGCCGCGCTGCTCGACTTCGACGACCTGATATTCTCGGCACGTGATCTCCTGCGGGACCACGACGAGGTGCGGCGTGCTTTGGCCGCGCGCTTCCGTCATGTCCTCGTTGACGAATTCCAGGACACCGATCCGCTGCAGACTGAGATATTCTGGCGCCTCTGCGGCGAACCGCCAGGAGACGACGAGACCGGCGACTGGACGGCATTCACGCTTCGCCCGGGCGCGTTGTTCCTGGTCGGCGATCCCAAGCAGGCGATTTACCGCTTCCGCGGGGCCGACATCGCGGCCTATGTCCGGGCGCGAGATGTGTTCCGGGCCGGGGATGCGGATGCCGTTCTCTCCATCGCCACAAATTTCCGCTCCCGCGCGCCGGTCATGGAATATGTGAACGCGCGCTTCGAGACCGCGCTCTCCGAGCAAAACGGCCAGCCCGGCTTCCAGGCTCTCCACCCCTTCCGGCCGCCACGAGACGAAGAACCGTCGGTCGTCGCCCTGGATGTCGCGGTGGCCGACGAGGACGGCAAGGCCAATGCGCGGCAACAGCGCGACGGCGAGGCCGAATCCGTCGCCGAATTATGCGCGCGCCTGATCGGCAGGGAGCTGGTTCCCGACCACGAGAACGGCAGGCTGCGCCCTTGCCATGCCGGCGACATCGCCTTGCTGGCGCCGACCGGAAGCGAACTCTGGCGCTACGAGGAAGCGCTGGAAGCGCGCGGCATCCCCGTCGCCACCCAGGCCGGCAAGGGCCTCTACAGGCGCCAGGAGATCCAGGACCTCATCGCGGTGACTCGCATCCTCGCTGACCGCCGCGATACGCTCGCGCTCGGCGCATTGCTGCGCGGGCCGCTGGTGGGGCTGACCGAGGAAGATCTGCTCGATATCGTCTGGTCGCTGCCGCGCGCCGAGGATGCACCCGACGATCTGCCGCGCCTCGACCTGGGTGTCGCGGTGGAGGATATCGCGAACCCTCTCGCGCGCGATGTCGTCGAGAAGCTTCAGGCACTGCAACGCCGTGCGAACGCGACAACGCCGCATGCGCTTCTATCCGAGGCTGTAGACGTGCTCCGGGTGCGTTCCATCCTGTTGCGGCGCCATCGCGGGCAGGCGGAGCGGGCGCTGGCCAATGTCGATCTCTATCTGGGCTTCAGCCGGGCCTATGCGGTACGGGGGCTGCGGGCGTTCGCGGAGGCGATGACGGCCGCGTGGAGCAGCGAGGCTCGCGCCGTGGAAGGCCGACCGGACGCCCAGGAGGATACGGTGGCGCTCTACACCATGCACGCGGCCAAGGGGCTCGAATGGCCAATCGTCGTTCCTATCAACACCATGACGCTGGTCAGGTCACCGGACAGCCCCGTCACCGACCGCGCGACCGGGCGGTTCTTCTGCCCGGTGTTCGGCGTAGCGCCCACCGGATACGAGGCGGCCCGTGCCGACGAAAAGGCCGAAGTTGACCGCGAGCACGTGCGACTCTGGTACGTAGCGGCGACCCGAGCGCGGGAACTCCTGGTCCTGCCTCGGCTCGACGTGAAAGCTGTCTCTTCGGCCTGGCTCTCCGTCGTCGATCTCGCGTTGCCCGGACTACCAGCGCTTGATCTTGCAGATCTCCCACCCGAGGCTGGAGCGGAAGATCCCGTGACGGAGAACGAGCAAACGCGCGAGGTATTCGCCGCCGAGGCGACCGCAATCGCAGCGGGGATGCGCAGGATTGTCTGGCGGACGCCAAGCCGGGACGAGGGCGCGACCCATCCGGTGGTGCGGGAGGAAGCGCCCACGATCCTCGCGACGGACGGCGACGGCGCGCCTGCGGGCAGCGCTGACGCCATGACGATCAAGGGCGGACGGGAGCGAGGCATCATCCTGCACAAGCTGATGGAGGAGGTGCTTACGGGTGAGACGGTGGAGAGCCTGCCGGACCTGTGCGCCCGCGCCGAGGTTCTGATCCGCGCCCTGGACCGGCCGGTGATGGACAATCCTGCGGAGGGTTTGGCGCCTGCCGAGATCGCTGGCTGTGTCCTTAGTGCCCTGTCTTTGCCGGAAATTGCGGCGTTCAGGCCGAGGCTCGCGCCGGAGTTCCCGGTCTATGGCCCCAGTCAGGGTGACGCGCACGAGGAAGCGACGGCCGGCATTGTTGACGCTATCGTCTTTGGTCCTGACGGAACGCCCGAGACAGTGATCGATTGGAAGAGCGATGTGGATCCAACGTCGGAGACTGTTGAGCATTACCGTGCCCAGGTCCGTTTATATCTTGAGGTGACTGGTGCTCAGCACGGTTTGGTTGTCTTCGTAACGAACGGAATAGTCCTTTCAGTAAATCGAAAGGAAGTCCGGCGGACTGCATGAAGACACCCCGATGGAAATCCCGGGAGAGTTGTCGGGTGAAGGGGAACGATGCGCTTTGCGGACTCCCGTCTCGGCGAGGGCTTCGGGTCGATCAGCTTCTCCAGCCCGAGCTTCCTGAGCGTTCCCAGCACCGCGCCAACATGGCCATGGGGCAGCGAGCGGATGATGTCGAAGGCGTCGTCGCGGCCGACGAGGGGCTCGTTCTTCAGGAGACGCCGCAAGGTCTCGACCTTCTCCCCGGACCAGGAGGAAAGGTTGGCGAGGGTGCGCTTCCTGACCTTGCCGTTCTCCCGCCATCCTTCGCGCAGCAGGACCGCCGGGGGTGAGTTGCGGTTGGGGACAATGTCAATGTACATGACAACACGGATAGCCACAGAAACATGTTACCAATAATCTTCAATAATACAAGGGAACATATACAGACCGCAACGACCGCACTTTGCCAGCAAAATCAACAACTTCACAGGCTGCCGACGCTCAAGTCACGGCGAACTTCGGTCTAAGCGAGATGGCAGCTATTCGGCTGCCGGAGCAACCGTTATTGCCGCCGCTCCGGATATGCGGCGGCACAACTTTTCAGGAAGGTGGCGTTACGGCTACAGGGATGCGGTGGCGGATATCCTGACGAGAGCAGGTATTACCGCACGAAGGAGGTCAACGAACGGGTAATGTGGTAATAGGCTAGAAATCAAGCCGAACAGAGTTGGCGAATTCTTGGAATTCTGGAAAATGGCGGCAATAGTAGACCAAGTAGAAGGGTTTGAGGCGGTTTCCCGTCTGCGGACTTTGCTAAAGCCAAAGTGTTGGAGAACGGGGCAACAGGCTGCCAATTCACGATGGCGGTGCCGTGACAGCTCTGCTGCATCGTCGTGAACGCGGGCCGGAGAACATGGAAAGAGAGACGAAACAGCCTACGCGCCTGTACAAATACCGTACCTTGACTGCCCGCACCTTGGACATGGTCGTGGGAGATAAGCTTCACTTCGCGGACCCGAGTGCATTCAACGATCCACTGGATACCCAGCCATCGCTTGAGAACGATGTCGGTGTCGGCGATCTCCGAAGGATTCTGTGGGCCCTGACAGCACAACGCATCGCTGCTGAAATGTGGGCGGCAGCGGATGCCATGAAGCTCAGGGGTTCCAAAACGACAGATCTGATCAAAAAGCGCAGCCGTGGCCAAGCCGATAAGCTGATAGCTGATATCGAGTACAGCTCCATGGGCCCGGAATCCGGTACCGAAGAGACGCTACGGCATTGGATCGAATGTGAACTGCTTCGGCGATATGGGAAGGGTATTGTTTCTCTTGCCGAGCGGGACGACTGCCCGCTGATGTGGAGCCACTATGGCGACCAGCATCGCGGGATTTGTCTGGGCTATTCAGTACCGAAGCAGACTGAAGGATATCTCCACCGAGTAACATACGATGGAGCCAGACTGGTCAAGGCGAGCGCAGTGAGCGCGATGCTGGACGGAGATAGTAAAGCTCACGCGAGGGTAGATGCAGCCGTGATGCTGAGGAAGGCGGAAAGTTGGTCTTACGAGCGAGAGTGGCGGCTGGTTGGAAGTCGGGGGACGAAAAGTTCGTCTCTGCGGTTGGAAGAAATCGTCTTCGGGATGAAGTGCAAGGATTCGGTCAAGTATACGGTCATGAAGGCATTGAATGGCAGAAGCGCGCCGGTGGAGTTCCACCAGATACGGGAAAAACGGGGTGCTTTCGATCTTCGGAAGGAAGCGCTGACCTACGACGATGAACTCTTCGTGCAATTTCCGTTGCGGCATATGGACTTGTTGGAAGCATTTGAAGACCTAACTGTCGGCGATGCTACCAGTGGAGAGGAATAAGCAGACGAAACTGGACCGTAGTGCACAGCAGGGTTGCAAAGGGCCTATCGTGATGCCCAACCCCCTCAATATCATGCCCCAACCTCGGGACCGTCTTCGGCCTGCATGGCCGAGGTGGCGATGCCTTGCCATGCCTTGCGATCGTGGCCGAGCCTTCGGTTGAGCCTGCCGCAAGACGCGCCCAGGACCAACAGATTGTGTTGCTGAACGCTGCAGCGCTTGACGCGTGAATACCGGCATCTGCCGACGCTTTGGAGATAGAGAGCTGACGCATGATCGAAAGACTTGAGAAATTGGTGGACGACATTACCAGTCTGAACAGCAAGCTGGTGCTGCTGGTCGGTCCGCCGCGATCCGGAAAATCCGTTCTACTGACAGAGTTGTCCGAACGCCGGGACTCCCCCGTCTTGAATGTGGGAGCTGCGCTCGGGCGACAACTGCTAGCGGTGCCGAGCACGCGCCGTCACCTTGATGTCGCGGTTCTGATGAAGGACCTGACCGACGAGACAGCGCGCCAGGGAATGCTGCTCCTGGACAACATCGAGCTGCTTTTCGACCGCACCTTGCGTCTTGATCCGCTCACTTTGTTGAAAGGTCATGCCCGAGCGCGGCGCGTCATTGCCGTATGGCCAGGGGAGCTTCGAGAATGCCGGCTTTCCTACGCCGCAAAAGGACATCCAGAACATCAGGACTACGGCATTGATGGCCTGGTCCCGTTCGAAATTCATTGATGGGGAAAGTGCTATGTCGATGCGCTACGGAGATATCATTCAGTTCGAGCCGATCGAATCGGTCATACAGCTTCTGGACGCCAACCGCCCGGATGAAGCGAAAAAGCTGGTTTCGACCTACGTCATTTCCGACGGCATGGCCACGCGGATTGCGAAGCGGATGATCCCCCAATTGTCGTTCGACGAGGCGGTGGACCATATGGGCGTCCTCGTCGTCGGCAACTACGGAACCGGTAAATCGCACTTGATGTCGGTTCTTTCGCTTGTGGCCGAGGACGCTGCCTATGTGCCATTGATCCAACACCCCGAGGTAGCCGAAGCGGCAGAGTCGATCGCCGGCAAATTCAAGGTCCATCGGATCGAGATCTCCAGTCAGATGTCCCTGCGGGACATCATCACACAGCAGCTTGAGCTTTTCCTCGAAAAGCAAGGCGTGAGCTACACCTTCCCGCCAGCAGACAAGGTCACCAACAACAAACCTGCCTTCGAGGAAATGATGACGGCGTTCGCCGATGTTCATCCGAACCACGGCGTGCTTCTTGTCGTCGACGAGTTCCTGGATTATCTCCGCTCCCGCCGGGATCACGATCTCGTCCGTGATCTGTCCGTACTGCGCGAGATCGGCGAGGTTTCGAAGCACCTGCGGTTCCGTTTCGTGGCTGGCGTCCAGGAAGCGATCTTCGACAGCAGTCGCTTCCAGCATGTTGCTGACAGCTTGCGCAGGGTGAAGGATCGCTTCACGCAGATCCCGCTGGCGCGTCAGGACGTGAGCTTCGTGGTGGCCGAGCGCTTGCTCAAGAAGTCATACGATCAACAGAATAAGATCCGGGCCTACCTCACGCCCTTCGCCAAGTTCTACGGGTCCATGAACGAACGCATGGATGAGTATGTCCGCCTGTTCCCTGTCCATCCCGACTATATCGGGACGTTTGAGCGGCTGGTGTTCACGGAGAAACGCGGCGCTCTTGTTACGCTCCGCGATCAGATTCAGGAGATTCTGGACGATAAGGTCCCGGAAGACAGACCGGGCCTGATCGGCTACGACAAGTTCTGGGAGACGGTAAAGTCCAACCAGGTGCTGCGCGCCGACCCGAACATCGGGCCGGTACTCAAGGTTTCGGAGGTGCTGACAGAACGCGTCACCAAGGCGTTCACCCGTCCGGCATACAGGCCGATGGCACTTCGCATGATCGACGGTCTCTCGGTGCATCGCCTGACGACAGGCGGCGACATCTATGTGCCTGTCGGCCCAACGGCCGAGGAACTCCGCGACACGCTGTGCCTTTATCAGCCGGGCATTGGAGATATGGGCGGTGATCCTGAGGCCGACCTCCTCTCGCAGGTCGAGACCGTCCTGCGGGAGACGTTGAAGACCGTCAACGGCCAGTTCATCTCCAAGGTCCCGGATACCGAACAGTACTATCTCGATCTCAAGAAGGACATCGATTACGACGCCCAGATTGAGAAGCGCGCCGAAACCCTCTCCGATGACGCGCTGGACCGTGCCTATTACAGCGCGATCCGCCAGCTCATGGAACGCACCGACGAGCCCAGCTACATCACCGGCCACCAGATATGGCAGTACCAGGTCGAATGGCAGGACCGCCGGGTCGGGCGCGATGGTTACCTCTTCTTCGGTGCCCCGAACGATCGTCCGACTGCCCAGCCCGAGCGAGATTTTTATCTCTATTTCATCCAGCCTTTTGAGCCGCCGCGCTTCCGCGACGACCACAAGCCGGACGAGGTGTTCTTCCGATTGAAGGGCCTCGACGAAACGATCCGCCGTCACCTGTCCTTCTATGCCGCGGCGCAGGACCTCGCGTCGACCTCCAGCGGCGGCGCGAAGTCCATTTATCTTGACAAGGCCGGAGATGCCCTGCGCGACATGAGCAGATGGCTGCAAGAAAAGCAGTTGACGGCCTACGAGGTCACCTATCAGGGCAAGGCCAGGAATCTGCGGGAATGGACCAAGGGGATATCGCTTCGCGACAAGGCCCGGCTCGGACCCGAGGAACGTATCAACTTTCGGGACGTGGTGAACATCATCTCCGGCGTTGCGCTGAACAACCGGTTCGCCGATGTGGCATCCGAGTATCCCACCTTCTCGGCGCTTGTGACGGAATCCAACCGGGATCAGCTCGTCGGGAACGCACTGCGCGCACTGGCCAGCGGAAAACTCACCAAGGACGCCGTGGTCATCTTCGACGGATTGGAGATGCTGGACGGCGATCGTATTGATCCGACCCGCTCGCGTTATGCAGAGGAAGTGCTGTCTCGGCTAAAAGCCAAGGGACACGGCCAGGTGCTGAACCGCGCAGAACTGCTCAGCGGAGAGACCGATGTCGAGCACTTCGCCCCGGTGAAATTCCGCCTTGAACCGGATCTGCTCGTCACCGTGCTGGGCGGGTTGGTCTATGCGGGCGATATTGTCCTGGCCATCAGCGGCGACAAGATCGACGCCGGAAAGCTCACTCTGCTCGCCGAACGGTCACTCGACGAGTTGAAAAGCTTCAAGCACCTTGAGGCGCCGAAGGAAATCAACGTTGCAGTCCTCCGGTCTCTGTTCGAGATGCTGGACCTGCCGCCCGGGCTCGCCCGGCAAGCGACTCTGGGCTCGGACGAACCGGTCAAACGGCTCCAGGAGGAAATCAGCAAGCTCACGCGGCGGGTGTTGAGCGCCACGACGGACATGCATGGTCGGCTGAGCTTTTGGGGAAAGCCGCTTTTGCGCGAGGAGGAGATCGCCGACTGGCGGGCCAAACTCGATTCCCTGAAAGGCTTCTCCGAAAGTCTCGCGCCCTACAACACTGTCGGCAAGCTGAAGAACCTGCGCGTCGGAGCCGACGACATCGCAGCACAGAAGAAGAATCTGGAAGTCTTGGGCACCGTTGAGCGGATGCTGGAATTGGTGGGCGATCTCGGGAGTACGGCAAGCTACCTGTCCCAGGCCGAATTGGTGCTGTCGCCCGACCACGAATGGGTGAAGAAGGCGCAGGATACCCGAAAGGATGTACTCGACAAGCTGGCCGCAGACAGGACGGCACAGCACGCCGCCCAGTACCGGCAGACGCTTGGTCAACTGAAGAAAGACTACATCGCCGCCTACACGGCGGAGCACAGCAAGGCTCGGCTTGGCGTGGCCGAAGACAAGACGAAGGCCGCCCTTCAAAAGGATCCCCGACTCGTCTCAATGCGCCAGTTGGCCAGCATTTCTCTTCTGCCGACCAACCAGCTCACGAGCTTCGAGGAGAAACTGGACAAGTTGAGGAGCTGCGCGTCGCTCGTGGGTTCTGATCTGGCGGCGAGCCCGGTCTGCCCACACTGCGGCTTCCGGCCGGCCAACGAACAAGGTGACATGCTTCCCGCCGCCAACGTATTGAAACAGGTCGATGACGAACTCGACGGGTTGCTCGAAAACTGGGTCCAGACGCTAGTCGAGAACCTCCAAGATCCGATCATCCAGTCCAACTTCGAATTGCTGGAGGCCGCCCCCCGCAAGATCGTGAGCTGCTTCGCCGAAAACGGGGCGCTGCCAGATCAGGTCACACCCGAGTTCATCACCGCTGTTCAGGAGGCGCTATCGGGGCTGGAGAAGATCACTGTGACCGGCGAGGACATCAAGCGGGCGCTGCTTGATGGCGGGTCGCCGGCAACGCCGGAGGATCTGCGGAAGCGCTTCGAAGGATTGCTGAGCGACCACTGCAAGGGCAAGGATGCCACCAAGCTGCGCTTTGTGGTCGAATGACGCCATGACCCGCGATGAACTCCAGGAGAAACTCAATTCGGTAGAGTGGGAAGATATCGAATTCAAGAAAGCTACCTGGGCTGTTCCGAAGAGCGCACTTGAGACAGTCAGTGCTTTTGCCAATACGAGGGGTGGCCACATTGTCTTCGGGGTCAGCGAAGGCAACGGCACATTGAGGATTACTGGCGTAACTGATGTGGACAAGGTTCAGAACGACTTCTTGGGGCAGACAAGAAACTCCGAGAAAGTCAGCGTCATCCTTCCGATCACGGGTCAGGTGCATCCGCTGCCTGAAGGAACTGTGATCTGCTTTCACATTCCTGAAGCGTCGCGCAGTGAGAAGCCGGTCTATCTGAATCGGAATCCCAAAAAGGCTTTCATCCGCAGAGGTGGCGGAGACTACGGCTGCACGGGTGATGAACTGATGCGTTTCATCCGTGACGCCGGCAGCACGACTTATGATTCGGAGACACTGGAACTGAATCCCGCAACGTTTTTTGATGAGGCAACGCTTGGCTGGTATCGGGCGATGTTCGAAGCAAGCAATCCTGGAAAAGACGGATCGGTCGACGACATCACGTTCCTCCGCAACTGGGGAATGCTCATCGAAAAGGATGGCGAGTTACTGCCCACGCGCGCTGCCGTCCTGGTGCTCGGCGCCGCACCACTTGTGCTCCAGCAACTTCCCCGGATTATCGTCGATCTCCAATTCTATCGCAATACAGCGGATGAGTACTCACCGGCAGTCCGATGGGCGGATCGGGTTACGGTGGAAGCAAACCTCATTGATGCGTGGAGGGCGATCCTGGATTTTTTCCAGAAGCACAGCGAACGGTCGTTTTCAGTCGACCCGGCCACCCTGCGCAGGGATGACGATCCGCCAGACTACATCTCCTTCCGCGAAGCAGCCATCAACCTCCTTATCCACCAGGATTTTGGAGACGCAACACGCGTTCCCGTGATCCGGTTCTTTGAAGACAGGACGGAGTTCTTCAATCCCGGTGACGCGTTCGCTTCTCGCGAGCAGTTGCTTGATCCGGGTGACAAGGAAGTCCGAAACCCCAGGATCGTGGGTGCATTCCGCCGCATCGGACTGTCGGATCAGGGCGGCACCGGGGTGGCAGCCATTTTTGAAAGTTGGCGACGTCTGGGCTTCCTGCCACCCGAGATCGAGAATGACAAAGCCGAAAAGAGTTTTCGGCTGCGTCTCCGCCGAGAGCGGCTTTTCAGTGAAGAACAGTTGTTGGCTCAGGCCAGCCTCGGCGTCCAGCTTTCCGAAGCGGAGGCGGCTGTCTTCGCTTTCCTCACCCGCACAGGCGAAGCTGACCTGGCTGACATCAAGGCACTGACCGGATTGCCCCGCCCGGCCGCATTGGAACTGGCGCAACGCCTGTCTGTACAAGTCATCATCAAGCACGTGCCAGGCTCAACGGTAAAGTTCGTCTTGGCGGACCATCTACAGGAACGCTACCTGCGTCGTGGACCGGAGGAAGCCATTGATTCTCAAATACTTGGAAGATCCGTTGAGGATGAGCACGTCACCGAACAAGTCACTGAACAAGTCGGAGGAATGCCTACCGATCAAGTCATCCTTCTGCGGGAAATGTCGCGCGCCCAATGGGCCATCGTGGTGCACGCTGACGCGCCTCGCTCGCTTGTCGAACTGATGCGAATCGCCGGTTACACCCAGCGACCACACTTCAAGGCGGCGCATCTGGAGCCACTCATTGCTGGCGGCGTTCTCAGAATGACGGTGCCGGACAAGCCTACATCCTCCAAACAAAAATATGTCCTTACACAAGCTGGATTGAAGCTTAAGGCGCTGCGCCTGGAACTCGACGCCGGCAAGCACGCGAAAGAAGACCCGGAATGAGCGAGACACTGAATTTGAACTCAGAAGCCAAAGGCGCAGCTGCAGAATGCCTTGGTCTTTCGTTCCCGAGCGAAGACGTGCGGCGGGAGCACTTCCTGAAGCTGCTGGCCGAGAAGCTCAAGGATCCCGACTTCCGGAACCAGGAGGGCTTTCCGCAAGGGACCGACGAGGCGATCCTGGCGATGTCGGATCCACCCTACTACACGGCTTGCCCGAATCCTTGGCTTGAGGACTTCATCAAGCACTATGGGAAGCCCTATGACCCCAGCCAGGAATACGCTCGCGAGCCGATGGCGATCGACGTATCGGTGGGAAAGACCGATCCGATCTACAAGGCTCACTCCTACCACACCAAGGTGCCGCACCTGGCCATCGTACCATCCATCCTGCACTTCACCGAGCCGGGCGATATCGTACTCGACGGATTCGCCGGATCGGGCATGACCGGCGTAGCAGCCCAGTGGTGTGGAACGGCTTCGGCTTCCTATCGCCACCAGTTGGAAAGGGAGTGGAAGAAGGCAGGAATTTCCGCACCGAAGTGGGGTGCGCGCAGAGCTGTGCTGAATGATCTGTCGCCCGCCGCGACATTTATTGGGGCAAATTATAACTCACCATTCGATGTCGATGCATTCGAAAAGGCTGGCAAACGATTGCTCGCCGAAGTCGAGCGCGAAATTGGCTGGATGTATGAAACCCTGCACAAGGACGGCAAGTCGACGGGGCGAATCGAGTACACGGTTTGGAGTGAGGTATTCACCTGTCCGGAGTGTGCGGGAGAGGTGAACTTCCTTGACGAGGCTCTTGACCAAAACACCAAACGGGTTCGCGATACTTTTCCATGCCCTCACTGCGGTGCAGAATTGAACAAGGATCGACTGGAGCGTATCCTTGAAACGCGGATTGATCCTGCGCAAGGCCAGCCATGGCAACGGGTTAAGTTCCAACCAGTGCTGTTGTCATACACTGTCGGCAAAACGCGATATCAAAAGACGCCCGACGCGCAGGATCATGTCACGCTCGCAAAAATTGAAGCCTTAAATATTCCTGTCACGGTGCCAATGAATCGGTTTCCCATCGAGACAATGTATCACGGCTCGCGGATAGCACCGAAGGGCTTCTCGAATATCCACCATTTTTTCCTCCCCCGTGCAGCGCAGGCGATGAGTTTGTTATGGGGCAAAGCCAAGTCGCACCCCGAGCCCCGTATCCGAGCCTTCCTGATCTACATGGTCGAGCAGGGTATTGGAACGATGTCTGTGCTAAATCGATACCGTGCCAATCAAACATCCCAATCCAATCAGATATTGTCAGGCGTGTACTACGTTCCGTCTCAAATCGCCGAAATTTCTATTTCCTACCGATTTGACAGTAAACTCAAACAGCTTGCGAAAACCTTTGGTGATGCTAGGTTCTGCGCTGGTTCAGCGTCCATTTCAACTGGCACTGCTGCGCAACTCCCGCTACCCGAAAACTGCATCGACTACGTCTTCACAGACCCGCCGTTCGGCGAGAATATCTACTATGCGGACCTGAATTTCCTTGTTGAGTCGTGGCATGGCGTCATTACTGACGCACAGCCCGAAGCGATCATTGATCGCTTCAAGAAAAAGGCACTGCCCGACTATCAGCATCTGATGCAGCGATGCTTTGCAGAATATCATCGTGTCCTGAAACCCGGACGCTGGATGACCGTTGTGTTTTCCAACAGCAAGGCCGCGGTCTGGAACGCGATTCAGGTTGCGCTGCAGCAGGCCGGCTTCGTCGTTGCCGAGGTAAGCGCGCTGGACAAGAAGCAAGGTAGCTATCGCCAGGTCACCTCGACGACCGCCGTCAAGCAAGATCTTGTCATTTCGGTATACAAGCCCGACGGCGGCCTTGAGCAACGATTGGCGGAGCGCGGCGCCGCGCCAGAATCCGCATGGGATTTCGTACAGACGCATCTTCGCCAGCTACCGATCTCCAAGTCGAAGAACGGCATTCTCGAAATGGTCGTCGAACGCGACCCGCGACGTATTTACGACCGGATGGTCGCCTGGTTTGTTCGCCACGATTTTCCAGTACCTCTTTCGACCGAAGCATTTCTCGATGATCTTCGGAGCCGATTTCCCGAGCGGGACGGCATGGTGTTCCTACCCGAGCAGGTGACCGAGTACGACCGCAAGCGCGCCCGGGCCATCCAGGCACCGCAGATGGAGATGTTCGTCTCAGACGAGCGCTCGGCCATCGACTGGCTGACAGATTTCCTGCGCAAGCGCCCGTCAACCTATCAGGATATCCATCCGGAGTTTACGGTTCAGATGGGCGCCGGGTGGCGGAAACACGAGGAAAAACCCGAACTCTCTATTCTGCTGGAAGACAACTTCCTGCGCTACGACGGCAATGGTGACGTACCGAACCAGATTCACAGTTACCTCTCGACCAACTTCAAGGATCTTCGCGGACTGGAGAAGGATGCGCTACTGCTAAAGGCCAAGGCCAAGGCCCGCTGGTACGTGCCCGATCCCAACAAGGCGAAGGATCTGGAGCAGAAGCGCGAGCGGTCGATGCTGAAGGAATTCGAGGCCTACAAGACCGCGCCGGGTCGTCGACTCAAGGAATTCCGGCTGGAAGTGCTGCGCGCTGGCTTCAAGACCGCCTGGGCGGCCAGGGACTACAAGACCATCATCGACATCGCGCAGAAGATTCCTGAAGAAGCGCTGCGGGAAGATGAGAAACTGCTGCTCTGGTACGACCAGGCGCTCACGCGCATGGAGGCGGATGCGTGACGCATGGGGACAGACAGGACACATGACATTGGCACATGGCGCTGGCATGAGCGGCACGCTGCGCCTTGCCGTGTCGTCGATGCGCAAGAGATCTGGGGCGAGACGGCCTATCGAGTCTGGCTGCCCGACAAGGACACCGTCGTCCGAGCCTGCGCGGCCGACCTGACGTCCCTCAGTTCTGTCCAGCCCACCGTCGAGCACATCCTGCACATCGCAGCCGCGGCGAAGCTGCTGGACGCGCTTGAGGGAAACCTTCTGCTGGCACCCATCCAGTCGAGCGTCACGCCGCTGCCGCACCAACTCCACGCGCTCAATCGCGCCATGAGCCGGGATCACATTCGATGTTTGCTCGCCGACGAGGTGGGGCTCGGCAAGACGATCGAAGCCGGGCTCATCCTGCGCGAGCTCAAGCTGCGCGGCATGGCGAAGCGGATCCTGGTGGTGGCGCCCAAAGGGCTTGTCCGGCAGTGGCAGGCCGAGATGCGGCTGCATTTCGGGGAGCATTTCCAGTTCATCGAGCCGGCCGAGCTTTCCGCCTTCCGGCAATGGCGCAACGACGAGGAAAACCTCTGGCGGTTGCATGATCAGGTAATCTGCTCGCTCGATTCCGTGAAGCCGCTCGAAGGCCGGCGTGGCTGGACCATCGAACAGCTCAGTACCTACAACCGGGAGCGCTTCGAGGACCTGATTTCGGCGTCGTGGGATCTGGTGATCATAGACGAAGCGCACCGCATGGGAGGGAGCACCGATCAGGTCGCGCGCTACAAGCTGGGCGCGGCGTTGGCGGAGGCTTCGCCCTGCATCCTCCTCCTGTCGGCGACGCCGCATCAGGGCAAGACCGACCAGTTTCATCGGTTGATGCAACTGATCGACCGGGATTCCTTTCCGGACGTGAGCAGCGTGACGAGCGAACGTGTGGCCCCATTCGTGGTGCGCACGGAGAAGCGCATCGCGATCGACGCGGAAGGTAATCCTCTGTTCAAGCCGCGCATGACGCGTCTTCATCCCATCGCGTGGCAGGAACGGCACGCAGCGCAGCAAAAGCTCTACGAAGCCGTCACCGACTATGTGTGCCACGGCTATAACCAGGCCATGGCGGCGAAACAGCGGCACATAGGCTTTCTGATGATCCTGATGCAGCGGCTGGTGACGTCCAGCACGGCAGCGATCCGTGCGACGCTCGAAAAACGCCAGTCGCTACTTGATCAACCCCAGCTGCAACCATCCCTGTTCGAGACAGCGGACATCGACGAATGGGTCGAGCTGGACGGTCAGACCCAGGTGGATCTGGCCGTCCAGACCCGAGGTTGGGAGATGGAGAAAGCGGAAGTCCATACACTCCTCGAACTCGCCCGCTCCACGGAAGCTCAGGGGACGGATGCCAAGGCGGAAGCCTTGCTGGAGTTGATCTACAGGCTTCAGCAGGAGGAGAAGGACCCGGAACTGAAGGTTCTGATCTTCACGGAGTTCGTACCAACCCAGACGATGATCGCGGCATTCCTGGAAAGCCGCGGCTTCACGGTCACCACGCTCAACGGCAGCATGGATCTCGACACGCGCACCCGAGCCCAGCAGGCGTTCTCTCTCGATGTGCGCGTTTTGGTGTCCACCGACGCTGGCGGCGAAGGCCTGAACCTGCAGTTCTGTCATGTCGTCATCAATTTCGACATGCCATGGAACCCGATGCGGGTCGAACAGCGCATCGGTCGTGTCGACCGCATCGGCCAGCCGCATGTGGTGCGCGCGATCAACTTCGTTCTGGAGGACACCGTCGAGCATCGCGTACGCGAGGTCCTGGAGACCAAGCTTGCGGTCATTGCCGAGGAATTCGGCGTCGACAAGACCGCCGATATAATGGACTCCATCGAAGCCAGCCCGTTGTTCGACGAACTCTTCGTACAGAGCCTGCAGAACCCTGACGTCATCGAAACCGAGTGTGACGCCATCGTATCGGACCTCCGGTCGACCATAGCGGAAAACAACAAGAACCAAGAGTTCTTTCCTGGCGCCAATAAGCTTGATGCCGACGATGCGCGCAAGTGGCGCGATCACCCGGCGCAGTTCTGGCTGGAACGGGCGGTCACGGCCGGATTGCCCGCGTGGGGCGGCGAAGCGGTCAAGGAAGGAAAGGCATGGCGCATTCGCTGGGCCGACGGCAGAGAGTCCGCGAAAGTCTGCTTCGACGCCCGTACCGCCGAGGATCACCCGGATATCGAATGGGTCACCCTGGAGGATCCGCGGGCGCAGTCCGTAATCGGCGAATTACCACGCTGCGTGGCTGATCTGCCGCTGCCCATCGTTCGGATCGCGAGGCTCCCCGATACCGTTCGCGGGGTCTGGTCGCTCTGGGAAATCAGCCTGTCGGCCGATGACTTCAGCCGCCGGCGTTTCCTGACGGTGTTTGTGAACGACGCAAGCCGCACCTTTCTGCCGACGGCGAAGCGGATCTGGGATCTTCTACTCACGGAGCAGATCGAACTCGTCAGTGCGTCAGCCATGCCGGATACCGATGGCTGGTTCGAGCGGTCCAGGTCCTCCGCGCTGACTCAGGGCGAGCGTGTTTTTGCCGAACTGGTGGGGGCGCACAGAACCCGTATTCGGGAGGAGCGCGAGCGCGCCCAGTATGCCTATGACGCGCGATATCGGGCTATCGGCCGGGTCGGCTTGCAGAATGTGCGGGACCATCGTCGCAAGCGCCTGAAGGCGGACCATGATGCCCGCATGTTACGGCTCAAGGCGGCCGAGGCCTATTCCCCCGGTCTCAATGCGGTTCTTATGCTGCGCATAGGCGAGCAGAGGCCAGGACCGTCATGAGCCTCTGGACTGATCGCATCCTGCGAGAGTTGCCCGCCGACCTGGCCCGCTTCTGGATCGCCTGCGACCCGGACGAACTCCTGCTGGACGAGCGTATCCTTCATTGCCTCCGGGAACGAGGCTTTGAGGTGTTGCCGTTCGAGAATTCCATCGCGTTCCGGACGGAATACGAGGAGCGCTATCGGGCTGCTTGGGACCGCGGCGTGGAAGGATCGGCAAAAGCACTGGTTCTGCAGTTGCGCGGAACCGACCTCAATGCGCTGCCGTGGGACTATGTCCGCGATGGGCGCAAGGTCAGCCTGGGTTTGGCCGATCTGTTTCCCAAACTGAGCTACGGCGTGATCCGGCATATCGACTCGGAACATCACGAGGCCTTATTCGAGGCGCACAGCAAGCATGCGACACAGCCGTTGGGGGAAGGCGCAACCAAGGATTTCATCCTCACGCACATCTTTCGTATAAGCCCTGATCTGCTCAACCTGGCGGAAGATTTTTGGCACGGGTTATTGCGTTTGCACTACCGCGGATCCGGCTTGCCTCCGCTCCTTTCCGACCATGTCGGCAGCATTCTGGCAGATAGCCCGGATCTCAAAGATCTACCGGTCGCCAGACTTCTTTCGTCAAGGAGCTTCACCTTGCGTGTCTTGCAGGATTCCTGGGATCGGTTCTTGGCCCGGCACGGCGTCCGCAGCCGGCGGTCGACAGACACCGATCAGGACGGCGCCCACGCGTTCCCCATCCCGTTCGACCGGGTCATCGTCGATAACATGTTCCTCGAGGGCATGCTGCAACCGGTCGACATTGATGGATCACCATCAGGCCTTCCGGCGTGGGCGAAAGTCGGGCTGAAAAGTGATGCGAACGCTCTGGGCGTTCTGGTGGCCAAGGGTGTAAAGAGGATTCGCGCAGAGATGCCCGGAGCGGACTCCTCGCATCGGGAGTGGAGCGATTTCGCGCAGCGTATGGGCGAGATCGTCTATCGCTTCCATCACCTGAGCACACAGGAGGCAACTGACGTCCGGAAGAACGTCCGCGCGCTGCAATACGACGCTGATTCCCGTCTGGCGGAGTGGGTTTTCAAACGCTTTGCCGACCTGCCGTCTCTGCCGGTGGCCAATGGCCCGGTGATGCTCCACCACGTGCCGCGATATCTCGCCTTGCGTCGCGAAGCTGGCGAGGAACGCATCGCTCTCCTCGTTTTCGACGGCCTCGCGATGGATCAGTGGTTCCAGATCCGCGAGCATCTTGCGAGCCGTCTCCCTGGTCTCACCGTGGAGGAAAATGCTTGCTTCGCTTGGCTTCCCACTCTCACCTCCGTATCACGGCAAGCGCTGTTCTCCGGCCTCAAGCCGCGCGAGTTCTCCGATTCCATCGAAACGACCAGCAAGGAGCCGTCCTTGTGGGCTCGGTTCTGGCAGGAGAACTGTCTGCGTGAGTCGGAGATCTTCTATCGCAAGAGCCTCAAGCGGACAACGCAACTGGATGAACTGGCGAACGATCTCTCGCAACCGGCCATACAGGTGGCCGGTATCGTCGTGGACATGATCGACGAGATCGTCCACGGGGCGACTTTGGGTAAACGCGGCATCACCGGTCAGATTGCCGAGTGGTGTGGCTCCGGCTTCGTGGAGCGACTGTTCTTCCTGCTCGCCGAGCACGGATACCACATCTACCTCACCGCCGATCACGGGAATGTCGAAGTAGAAGGTATCGGCCGACTTGGCCAAGGTGTTATTGCTGAGCTTCAGGGCGAACGGGTTCGGGCCTATCGCAGCGAGGCCCTTGCCGCGTCGGTCCCGGAAGACATCGACGCATTCCGCCTTGATCTCCCTGGATTACCGCCCGACTTCCTGCCGCTATACGCCGGCACACGAGGAGCCTTCATTCCGAAGGGAAACCCGATCGTCGCCCACGGCGGGATGTCCGTCGAAGAGTTGATTGTTCCTTTCGTAAAGGTATCGCTTGAGGACGAAGATCAATGAATTCAACAAGACAACAAATCGGATTTGATCGCTTCATACAGATGGAATGGGCTGCCACTGCTCTGCGCGTGAGGGCGGGTGTGTCCAGTCTGGATGACCTGACGAGGCTGATCGAAACCACGCACTCGGGCTCCGCCGCCAAGAAAAAGACCCGAACGGTCCTGAACCGGCTCTGGTTGGACCCCCGCCCTGAACTGGTTGATTTTGCCGATCAAGGAGTGAAGATGTACCGCGAAGTACCGGATACTCCGATCGTTGCACTGACCTGGGGTATGGCACTGGCAACCTACCCGTTCTTCGGAAGGGTGGCGGAAATCGTCGGTCGTCTTACTGCCCTGCAAGGCGACTGCACATCGGCGGAGGTTCATCGACGAATGGCTGAGATATTGGGTGAACGCGAGGGCACTCGCCGGATGACAAACATGGTTTTGCAGTCTCAGGCGAGTTGGAGCACCATCAAGAGAGTAGACAACGGCCAGCGCATCGTCCGGAAGCCCTTGATCGACCTGGGCGGATCTCCCGTAGCAGCATGGCTGGCAGAGGCATGCGTGCGGTATGCGGGCCGTTCCCTTTCAGTAGCCGGCCTCGGCTCGAACCCGGTCATCTACCCCTTTTCCCTCGGCGGCTGGAATTCCTACCTGTTGTCGCAGTCTAGATCACTCGACTTGCAGGTTGATGGTACGGGCAATCAAGTTATTGGGTTGGTAGGCTAGGAGTCTGCGCCGCAGGAACGTTCGGTTGCAAGAGATTGCTTCCAAGGGGAGGGATGTGTGATTTCACAAGGCATCCCCTCAAGAGGATGTGTTGGATGCCGACCATGTTTAGTTTCTGTCGGATGGACCGTTTGCTGCTGCTTGCGCAGGGGTGCGAGGATCCAGCGTTCGCCATGAAGCACGCCGTTCTGGACAAGCGCCTTGTCCCGGGGCTTCCTCATGCGCAGGGTCGCGCGAGGGACAAGTGCTTGATTCTCAAAAACATAACGATATCAATGACTTATGATTCAGTCTCTAAGTCATGTAACAAAAAGGCAAGTTTTATAGACCGGCACGCACATATTAGTCCGCGAAAGCAGGAAACGAATGGGCGAAGGGTAAGGGAGTTCAAATCGTAGTTCATTTGTTTGAGTACAGGAGATCACATCGGTTCATTCCGCACGACCGATGCGCGCGTTTTCCGGCTCGCAAGCATCTCTCCCTACCACGTTCGTCCAACAACGAGGTGGGGCCAAAAGCCAAAACGATCAGGGGTAGTTTCGGATGCCGATTGCCAGAATGCCTTCATAAACTTATATTGCATGCATCGAAGGCGCGATGGGTATTCGACTATGGCTATGCTGACCGTGCGCAACCTGCCCGACGAGGTGCATCGCGCCTTGCGTGTGCGGGCCGCCCTGAGGGGCC
>JAPOST010000181.1 GCA_026709535.1 Rhodospirillaceae bacterium | reverse complement strand
CAAATGACAATTCATCCGGCGCATACAGCACCGACACATTGACAAGAACGCAGCCCGATTTGGAGACGCCAAAGAAGACAATACCGTATTCTGTCCGGTTCCTGCTGATTATGCCGATTTTGGTCCCCTTGCCAAAACCAGCAGCAATCAAGGTGTTGGCCAACCGGTTAGCGCTGGCATTCAACTCGTGATAGGATAGAGTATGCCCCTCCCAAAGGATCGCTGGTTTGTGCGGAAACCGATTGGCAGAACGCCGGAGCATATCACCGGTTAGCATGACGGCACCAAGGACCCGTGGTTCATGCGCTGATCTCCGTCAAAGCAGATATTCGATGGTTTTCGCACATTGGGGAATACCCCGAACCAGTACCATGATCTGGACTTCAGCACTTGGCACCGCGGCGTTCAGCAATTCTGCGCCTGCTGGCGAACCGGAACGGGATGCCCGCCTTTCGACGGATAACTAAGAAAAGGGCATTCATAGCGGTCCTGCTGATAAAGTCTCCAATGTCACGAGCTACTAGCAGCAACATCGGGTTCTTGCGGGATATAGGTCCGATTTGCATCCAGGTATCTTGCGGGGCAACTCCTGTTTTCAGGCCGCTCCGACAACTACCTCTTACACAATCCTGTGGATCATCAAGCAGCCAGTCACAGTTCGTCGACGACATGTGAACTCTCATCCAATTCCTCGGCAGGCACGGCAACATGCCAGCCGTCTGCGGACATTTGCCTGTTCGATTTTTCCCCACGGTAATGTAGCGCAAAAGTATTCAGGTGCACGAAATGGCTGTCAACGCGTTGACATTATACGCAACACTCGCGGGCGCTTCACTACTTCGGCGGCAAGCGCCATCATTGGTTCAGATTGATCATTGCAACAACAACTTGGTCGAGAAGTTCGCAGTAATTGATAAGTGAGCAGGGCAAGCAAAATGAATCGAACGAGAACATGAGCGATGATCGGCGCTCAATTGAGGCTCAGGCCTATATTCACCATCAGTACTTTCTCGGTCTGCAGCTCATGGTTGTAATGCGCGAAGGACCGGAGGCCGTCGGCGACTGGATGTTCCGCATATTCCGCCGCCAGCACGAAGACAAGTTTCTGGCAAGCTTCGAGAAACTCGGACTCTCGGACCTGCCGGACGCGGTCGCCTGCGCGCAGTACCATACACTTTCAAACAGTATGGGCGGGGTTCCCGTCGAATACATGGCAGAGACAGAGAAGAAGGCCTGGGTCCGATTCCGCTATCCGAGATGGATGTATGATGGACCGACTCTATGCGGTGTGCCGGTCGAAGCCAGTCGCGGGTTTCTGAAAGGCTGGTATGCGCAGAACGGTGTATCGCTGAAGAACCCAAGACTCGGTTTTGTCTGTGTTTCCGAGGATATGACCGGACAGTTCGGTCTGTGCGGCTATTTCAAGGAATATGACCATGAGCTGAGCGAGGAAGATCGGCTGCAGTTTGCGCCGAATGAACTGCCGCCGCCCTTCGATGCAGATAACCAACCGGCGCCACCGATCGAGCAATGGAATGCCTTGCGGCTGCTTAAGGCAAATCGGAACTACGCGGTCGATTACATCCGCAACGGCATTCGCGAACTTGTCGGCGTCATCGGCCGAGACCGCGCGTTGGAACTGGGAAAATCGGCTGCAAGATTGACGGGGCTGCAGAACCGGCGCCGACTGTCAGAGACCATCGGCACCGAAGACAGAGGGTCTCTGGAAGCTGCTCGTTTATTGGCGGCGATGTTCCAAGGCATGGGAGACAAGGCCGTTGTCAAAGGCACAAGGGACAATGCGAGGGTGACCATCAATCACGGAGGACTTCGAATCGCGCGCGGGTTGACTGCAGAAGGACGACAGGATTTGATAGATTGCTGGATTGAGATCTGGCGTGGCGTAGTCCAATCACACCGCACGTTCATGGATGTGGACGTATCGCAAATCGACGATGGGCTCGAGTGGTCATTGTCCGAACGGTAAAGATGGAACGTGACGTTCTGAGACGTCGTACGGCTGAACGGCAAAAAGTCTTTGATGTCCGCGACTGGAACTGCAGCAATGGGCGAATGTCGTCTGAATTATTGATCAGGCAGCACTCGCCATCGCGGCCGCAGCCCGCCTGTCAGCCCGATTGACCAGGTCATCGTAGTCTTGGACCAGTGTGCGGGTTATGTCGCCGACGGAGAAGATATAGCCGTCAATCTCCCGCACCGGCGTTACTTCAACCGCTGTGCCCGTCAGGAACACCTCTCCAGTATGAGCAAATTCTTCCGGCATGATGGGTCGCTCAACAATTTCGTAGCCCCTGTTCCGCGCCAGTCCGATCACCGTGCGGCGCGTGATACCGTCCAGAAAGCAATCTGGGGTCGGTGTGTGTATCACACCGTCCTGAACCAAGAAGATGTTAGCGCCCGTGGCTTCGGCCACCCTGCCGCGCCAATCAAGCATCAACGCGTCATTGTAGCCGGCTGCTTCGGCTGCATGCTTGGACAACGTACAGATCATGTAAAGGCCCGCCGCCTTGCTGTCTGTTGGGGCGGTTGCCGGATCAGGCCGTCGATATTTTCCGACGGTCATACGGATGCCCTGCAGTCGTGCTTCTGGTGCGAAGTATGCCGGCCATTCCCAAGCAGCGATCGCAACGTTGGTTTTCGTTTGCTGTGCCGAAACGCCCATCATCTCTGATCCGCGCCACGCGACAGGTCGGACGTAACCGTTTTCAATCCCTTGCCTGGCCACCACCCCGCGGCAAGCTTCTTCGATCTCTTCAACAGACCACGGAATATGAAAGTCTAAAATTTTCGCCGACTGGCATAGACGTTCTGTATGTTCTGTCAGCTTGAATATCTCGCCGCCATAAACGCGTTCCCCCTCAAATACGCAACTGGCATAGTGAAGGCCGTGACTTAAAACATGAATATTGGCCTCGCCCCATGGCACCAATTCGCCGTTGAACCAGATTACGCCGTCTCGATCATGAAAAGGAATAATGGACATTTTCAGCGCCTCTCGGAATCAACCCCAATTACGGTGCTTTCCGCGCAGACCATACGCGCCCACATGACGCGACGGATCGTCTTTCCCGACAATTTGGGTTAGATTCTTTCAACAAATCGGGGCACTCGGTAACATTGTTAGAAAAGCGAGTCAACGATGGGTGACGTCACACCGTCTACACCTGTAAGTGGAAGCCAGGGCGTCAGTTCGCTTTTCCTCAGAGAAGAGGAGCTTCGCGCCGGAATGGAAGAACTGTTCCATGTCTGGCGGGAATTATCGGCCGCGGGTGATATGATACTTGCTGCCCAAGGGTTAGGCCGAGCACATCAACGTGCTCTTTATTTCGTTGGCAGCCATCCCGGTTTGGTGGTTTCTGACCTGATGATGCATCTTGGCATAACCAAACAAAGCCTGTCGCGCGTATTGCGTCGTCTGGTCGATGACGGACTGGTCGAGCAGACGACCGGCCGGCATGACCGGCGCCAGCGCCAGTTGCGACTCACGCCCGAGGGCTATGCGCTGGAGGAAAGGCTTACAGGCGCACAGATTGATCTGTTGGCGCGCGCTTACCGCCGGGCGGGTGCCCATGCAGTACTGGGATTCCGTCATGTCCTGTCCGGGGTAACTGGCGCGCCCAGCCCCCAACGCTAATACACGCCAGCGAAAAAATGGATTCGGACCGCTCCCATATTCTCGTCGTGGATGACGACAGCCGTCTACGCTATCTTTTGCGGGAGTTCCTGACCAAGAACGGCTTTTTGGTCGTCACGGCGGCTTCTGCGGAGGAAGCGCGGAGGAAGCTAGAAAGCTTTGTATTCGACATACTGATTGTCGACGTGATGATGCCTGGCGAATCCGGCTTGTCACTGACCGAAAGCCTGCGCAAGGAGACCACAGTCCCAATTCTGATGTTAAGCGCCATGGGTGAAACTGAGGATCGAATCGCCGGGTTCGAGCGAGGAGCTGACGATTATCTACCCAAACCATTCGAGCCGCGAGAACTGATACTCCGAATCCGGACAGTGCTGCGTCGGCAACCGGTCGAGACAAAATCAGAACCGAGATATTTGTCCTTGGGGTCGTGCTGGTTCGACATACGCCGCACCGAACTCACCCGAGACGGCGACATAGTTCGGTTGACGGAGACCGAGGCACGAGTCCTGAAAGCTTTGGCCTTGCGGGCGGGCACTTCGGTTACGCGGGAAATTCTAACCACGGAAAGCCACGTGGATGGAAGCGAACGTGCGATTGATGTGCTGATTATGCGACTGCGCAGAAAGATGGAGTCCGATCCCAAAAACCCGCG
>JAPOST010000051.1 GCA_026709535.1 Rhodospirillaceae bacterium | reverse complement strand
CGGCCACGTCTGCGATCTCTTTACCGACGAAGAATGCTTCAACTTCTTCAAGGCAGCTGGATATGAACCCAGTTAAATTGAAAACGCTCTAACGGGTTCCATGGCAGCGATTCGTGCGGTTCGAACAGCTTGTTCGGGGTCAACCCGAAATGCAGCGTGCCGGAGGAAGTCACCTCCAGGCGGTCGTCGTAAACCGCCACGCCGACCGAACCGCCGCCGATCGCGTAATCGCGATGGCACAGCGCGTTCGCCAACGCCTCGCGCATGGCCAGGGTCGGGTAGAGAGGCTCGTCGATCCGGTCGAAGCGGTCTCCTTCGATTCGCCCGGCGATGGGCAGGGTCTCGCGCAGAAAACGCTCGGCGGCCTTGAGAAGTACAAAGGCGTTGCCGTGGAACTGCCGGTTGTCGAGGAACTCGGTGCGGTCGACGCCTCGGAAGCGGGCGACACGAAGCAGACACTGCGGCATCTCGAATTCAACGCGTTGGGAGTCACCGAACAGCACCACCGCCGCGCGCCACAGGATGCCTTCCCTGAAAAGTCCCAGACCGCGCAGCAACTCGGCAGGCTCCCGTGTTCCAGGGTCTTCCAGCCGGCCCCGCCGGATTGCCTCTTCGACCGTCCGCCGAATCTCGGCCGCGTCAAGATCCTCGACCGACCAACCGGAAGCGGGCTGGTTCTCCCACCGCCGTTCGCTGTGCATACGCTCGAAGAGCATTCGGTTGTATTCCTCGGCCGGCATCGCAAGGGTTGCGTTTCCCACCCGGCGGTAAGCCGTTCCCCGGTATTGATAGGGTCTCGCGGGACCCTGGCTTACTCCAATGACAATGACCTCCCGATCACCGGCCACCGGAATTCGTTCAACCGCCGGAAAGCCGGGTGGGTCGATTCTTCGAATCTCGGCGCTCACTTCTTCAATGGTCCGTTCGCTCACCTGCTGGCCGGTCATATTACCATCCGGTGTGACTCCGAACAGCACATGCCCGCCCTGCTGATTGAGCATGGCGCACACGGTCATCGCCGCCTCCCGGCGCGTGCCCGTCGTGCTCTTGAACTCATCGGGGCATGACAGAACTGGGATGGAAACCACCATAAGAGGCAAAGTCACCCATCAAAATCATCCCGAGGCGTATGGGGGGTGATGAAAGGTTCGAATCTACATGAAGTTACGAAAATCGTAGATCGTATCAACGATGTTCGGATTCTGCTGCACAATGTCTGCAAAATACTTCGAATACACCAGTGTGGCCGGCAGCTTCTTGTAGAGCGTATTGTTGTTCCAATCCATTTTAGTAAGCCCGACGATGGCGGCGCACGTTTCATGCCAGCCCCCAGCACCCGTGAACCGACGCAGCAATATCGGAGAAGGCGTCGGCCTGAGCGGGCCCTCCTTGTATACATTGTTGCTCGGATTTCGTACGTGAACCCCGGTGACACTTCCCTGCGTCCAGAGCAGCGCCTCATCGCATTCGATTGGAATGTACGTTCCCCGTTCGACGGGATAGTTGTGCGGCGTCGGCGGCTTTCGCTCGTCGAATCGTATCCCCTTCCACCGAACGCTCTTCGCGATCTGCACCAATTCAACCTCGGTGCCATCCCTGAAGCTGTCGAGCGCCCCCAGAATTTCCTCTTCCTTGAAGGCCGTGTTCTTGTGAACCGTTATCTTCCGAGGCGTCCGCCCGAAATGCCTGCTCTGATAGACCTGAAGGCTGCGCGAGAGCACAGACTGCATCTCGTAGTAGGAAAGATACGGGTTTCGCCGGCCGTCCTGGGTGAACTCGCGCGCGTCATAGGCGACGAAGTGGAAGCCGGTCCCGTCCGGATCGAAAATCTGGCTGCAGCAGGTGCTGTAGAGGTTACCTCCCGCCGCCGCCTTGATCGCATAGCTAATTCCTATGAACGCCTCGTCTTGGCTCAGTCCGGTCAACTTCCACGGCACGCCGCCTGCCTTGGCGTAGGCCGCAACGCTCAGCCCCCACATCACGTTTGCCCGACAGCCGCGCAGGAAGCTGTTTTCTCTGAGGATCTGCACCGGAATGCCTGACGGCGCGCAGTAGGCTTTCAGGAAGTCGTGAAAGTTGAAGTTCTCCCCCTCGAAACACGAGGACCAGTCCGGCGGCAGGTAAACCAGAGCAATATCGAAACTGCCCCGCACCCCTCGCAGCTTCGAAATGCATTGGAACAGGTCGCGCGCCAGTCCCGCTTTCGCGCCCGCCTGTGCATGGGCATCCAGGCTGTCAGGCACGACGATTCGCACCCGCTCGTCCAACGGCGCGATGGGGATGCGGAATACGTCCGCAAAGCCCGGATAGTCCGGATAGTAGTTCTTCGCCTCTTTGGGCGAGGCTGGCATTTCAAGCTCGCCGACCAAGCCCTCTAGTCTTCCCAGATCGCGCTCCAGTGCCACCAAGGCAAACCGCAGCGTGGTTGGCGCCCCCAGTTGTCGTCCGTAGGGACCATGCCGGAGCAGGCCCAGCAACGGGTGCTTGTGCCTGCCCCTCTCTGCGAAAAGCAGCGTTGGCTCTTCCAGCCTGGTATAGCCGGAGAGTTCTTCTCCAATGCCGCTCATGAAGCGAGCCTGCGCGCAAACGCCGTTCGGCTCCCCACGCGAAACGCGGGGTTGCCGGCATCTCCGGGGTCGTCCGATACGCTCAGCGCAACTTCGACGCCCGTCTCGTCGGTATCCAGGATCAGCTGCACCCACGCACTCAAAAGCTCGTTATACTTGCCGTTGAACCGATCCCGGCGACGCCGGTCCAGAAACTCCGTCGCGTCATATCGACTTCTGGCAGGCCAGATCCACACGTCCGGATCGACCACGAGCCACACCGCGCCATTTCTAATGTCGACCGAAACGCGCGCCGCCTCGGCCCAGAAAACCTGATCCGCGCGAGGATACTCGTCGGTAACCTCCGAAAACAGTCCCGGAAC
Organism: Rhodospirillaceae bacterium; assembly: GCA_026709535.1. Lineage (GTDB taxonomy): Bacteria > Pseudomonadota > Alphaproteobacteria > Bin65 > Bin65 > Bin65. The sequence goes on along the minus strand of JAPOST010000051.1, from coordinate 1,385 downwards.
GATTCCGCCGACCTTGCCCACAGCACGATGCAGAGCATCAAGCGCCCCGATATCCGCCGCATGTGGGTCCGCTATGAGGTATGCCGAAGAACGCGTCGTCCGCGCCAGCACCGGCCGCGCGTGTGCAATTGCAGCGCAGATCGCCTCCTCCAGGAAGCTCTTCACGTGCAGATTCTCAGCCGAGGTGAATTCCGACGGAACTTCCACTTCCCCTATCGACACGAGATCGTTTCCGAACTGCTCCTTGATCGCGTCCTTCTCGCCCCAGCACCACACGGTGTCCGACGACTTGGTCAGGATCAGGCGCCCGCGGGATTCGTGGCGCGCTTCACGCAGGTCCGCCCATTCCTTTGGCTTCCTGAATGAAAGGGACAGGCAGCGTCGCGGAAGCTCGCGGATCGGCAGTGCATTGAAGCGTAGCAGCGGCCGGCCTCGACCGCTTGCGGGCAGGGGGATATTCACGGATGTCGCGCCCGTCTTTTGCACCTTCGCATTCAACCCTGCAGGCTTCTCGTCGAGGTTTCGCCAAAGTCGCAACATCAGTGCGTCGAATGTCTCGATCTCGACGTAACGCGCTTTGACGCCCGCGCGTTCCGCTTCCTGCAGAAGCCGCTCGACGCCGGGAGGTACCGCGCTCCCTTTCAGCCCGGTCCAGAACAAGCCGTGGGGGAACGCATTGCCGCCGTCCAGGACACTGTGCAGAACTTCCATGATGCTGGCGTCCCGCCCGCTGTAGCCCGCGACGACAAGCCCGAACCGCCTTCCGGCGTTCACGAGGCACGCCGCAAGCTCCTGGTTCTGTCGCACGAGATCATCCGGCAGATTCTTTATGCTCTCATGGCGGAAGTCACCGTGAAGCTTGCAGTAAATCGGGTATTCTTCGTTATTCAACGCCGCATTTGCAGCGTGCGAGCCTTCCAGGTGAAACGCCGTGATCGACTTGTCCCCCACTTCCGCAACGGACTTTTCGACCACGCTATCGAAGTTCGTGGTAAACACGATCCTTGACAGGCTGGATGCAATCAGCGCCCCCAAGACTCGATTACCGACTGACAGGGAGACGCGCTCTTCCGAGAGAATATCTCTCAGGTAACGTCGCTGTCGCTCCCTGTCCGCGCCGAAAATCCTTTCGAAATATATCGCATACTCGTCATCCGTCCACTGATCCGGAAAACCCCTCGCGTCCAGAAAACTTTGAATGCGCGCCTGAACGGCTTCGTTCTGTACATCTTGCCGCTCTATTTCCTGATTTTCCTCGCGACAATAATGCCGACGCTTCAAATCCCAGATAATGTCCGTGGCCGTCGGCAGCCCCGCCGAACGAGACGCTCCTGCGCCAAGAAACCATGCAAAGTTCTGCGGCCGTGCACAAAAGAGGCTCGTAA
>JAPOST010000176.1 GCA_026709535.1 Rhodospirillaceae bacterium | reverse complement strand
CCATCAACAGAAACAGACGACACACACCACACACACTCACAGCAAACCCTCGCCAACCAAAGCAGAATGAACGCCTGCGTCATCTCTCATCCGCATCGAGAACGCCTTCAGGTTCGGCAGGTTGTCGAGCCGGTCTGGCATGAAGTCGGCCCATAGTGTGAAGACAAACAGGTAAGGATCCAGGATTGACCGGTCCTCGCCCAGCATCCAGTCGCGGCTGTCCATATGGTCGTCGATAATCTTGAGTTGGAATGCTACCTCGGTGGCGGCATGAGCCCGGACTTCGCCCTTGGCCTCGTCACTATCGGCAAAGCGGCGGGTCAGGAAATAGGGTGTGAAACTGGTATGGACGTCACCGTTGAAATGGCTCAACCAGCGCTGCATTGCACGCCTCTTGTCCTCGCTGCCGTCCTCGCCAAGACCGGCGTCCGGGAACGCATCGGCGAGATATTGCAGCACGGCATTCACTTGATGGACGTATCCATGACCTTCCACTTCCAGGACCGGGACCTTGCCGGCCGGATTCTTCTTCAGGAATTCCGGACTGCGCGTATCACTGCGCTTCACTTCCGACAGTTCATAGTCGGCACCAACCCACTCCAGAACGATGTGTGGCGCCAGTGCGCAGGAACCTTGGAAGTAATAGAGTTTCATTGTGTCTATCCTCCAAGGTGAAAACCCCTCCACCAGGAGAAGATGGGTTGATAGGCAGTCTGGCTTTAGTGACGTTACGCAACCTTGGGCAGGCCAGCAAGCGCCATGGCAAGTTCCTGGTCGTTGTAGTCGTCGTCGGTCAGCAGGCCGGAGGCGTAATTCTGATACGCTGCCATGTCGAAGTTGCCGTGGCCGCACAAGTTAAACAGGATCGTCTTTTCGACTCCGTCACGCTTGCATTTCAGAGCCTCTTCGATTGCACCCTTGACCGCATGATTGGCTTCTGGCGCCGGCAGGATACCCTCGGCCTTGCCGAACGTCACGCCAGCGGCAAAGCATTCCGTCTGATGATAGCTGGTCGGGCGGACATATCCCTCATGCACCACTTGGCTGACCAGCGGTGCCATACCGTGATAACGCAGGCCGCCGGCATGGTTGGCTGGCGGAATAAATCCGGCGCCCAGCGTGTGCATTTTTACCAGCGGTGTCATCTTGCCAGTGTCGCCGAAATCATAGGCATACCTGCCTTTGGTCAGCGAAGGACAGTTCGCCGGCTCGACAGCTACGATCTCGATATCCTTGCCGCCGCGCAGTTTTTCGCCCAGGAACGGGAAGGCGATACCGGAGAAATTTGAACCGCCGCCGGTACAGCCGACGACGATGTCTGGATAATCGTCCGCCATTTCCATTTGTTTGATGGCTTCCTGGCCGATGACTGTCTGGTGCATCAGGACATGGTTCAGAACAGAGCCCAGAGCGTATTTGGTGTCATCGCGTTGCACCGCCCGTTCTACGGCCTCGGAAATGGCGATGCCCAGCGAGCCGGAGTTGTCCGGCGACTCCGCAAGGATAGCCTTGCCGGCTTCCGTCAGATTGGACGGGCTGGCGTGACAGGTTGCGCCAAAGCTTTCCATGAACGCTTTTCGATAGGGCTTTTGTTCGAAGCTCACCTTCACCATGAAGACTTCGACTTCCAGGCCGAAAAACGCGCCAGCAAGTGCCAGAGATGAACCCCATTGGCCGGCACCTGTCTCGGTCGTCAGGCGTTTGACGCCTTCCTTCTTGTTGTAGAAGGCTTGGGCGAGAGCGGTGTTCGGCTTATGGCTGCCAGCCGGACTGACACCTTCATATTTGTAGTAGATCTTTGCCGGGGTATCAAGCGCTTGCTCCAGCCGGCGGGCACGGTATAGGGGGCTGGGGCGCCATTGGCGATAGATGTCGCGCAAGGCGTCCGGAATCTCGATATATCGTTCGGTCGAAACCTCCTGCATGATCAGTTCCATCGGGAACAGCGGCCCGAGATCGTCCGGGCCAACCGGCTGCATGGTGCCGGGGTGGAGGGGCGGGATCGGCGGATTCTTGAAATCCGCCATGATATTATACCATTCTTTAGGAATATCGTTTTCGTCTAGCAGGTATTTGACCTGGTTTGACATGAAGGTTTCTCCCTTAAGTTTGTGGCATCCCGGCGTCCGCTGATCGGAAGCCAGAACCCCCAATGTGGTGAACCGGCGGCGCTGTCCCGCGTCGTGCCTGTTAGACAAAACGGGCAGGTCTTGATGACTGCGCCGTTTCGTGGCGACCTACTTGGAAACCTTGACGCGATTTGATACCAGCAGAAATTGTATCGGATAAGGTAGCGACAAGAAACCGTAAATTTGGCGCGGGAGAAGCGAAATGATCGACAACGATAAAGACGCGACGCAAACCCCCGGTAACGCTCAGACAATCGGTGAAACGCACTTGGGAGGCATGTTTGGCGACGAGAAGTACCACGCCGATATGAAAGGGCAGCGCAGCTACCATGATTTCCTGGAACTGGACAAGCTGCTTAACGCCCAGCCGAACATCACCGGCCAGCATGACGAGCAGCTCTTTTTCATTCTGCATCAGGTGAAGGAGTTGTGGATGAAGCTGATGCTTCACGAACTCGGTGCGGTCTATCCATACATTCGCAACGATAACCTGCGCCCTGCGTTCAAGATATTTTCCCGGGTGAAGAGGATCCAGGAAAACCTGATCAACGCTTGGCATATTCTGACTACGATGACGCCAGCCGACTATCTCGCTTTTCGGGATGGGCTCGGTCAGTCATCCGGTTTCCAGTCGTTCCAGAACCGGTCTATCGAGTTCATCTTCGGCAACAAGAACCGGGCAATGATTCGGCCACACAGCCATCGGCCGGAAATCGTAAGAAAGCTGACCGAGTTGATCGATCGGCCCAGCCTGTATGATGAAGTGGTCATGCTGCTGTCGCGACGTGGATACGAAATCGACAAGGAATGCCTGGACCGCGACTGGTCGATCGTCCGAAAGCCTAATGAAAGCGTCATGGCAGCTTGGCGGGACGTTTACAACACGAGCAGAAACCACTGGGGTCTCTACGAGCTTGCCGAGGACCTGATCGACATGGACGACCTCTTTCAGACCTGGCGTTTCCGCCACCGCAATGCCGTCGAACGAGTGATTGGCCACAAAGTCGGCACAGGCGGCACCAGTGGCGTCGGCTATCTCACAAAGGCTACGGAAATCCGCCTTTTCCCGGAATTGTGGGCAGTCAGGACAGGGTTATAGTCTGGACGTTGTCGGAGAACTGTTGCTTGCGCGGGAAATCGTCTGCTTGTTGCTCGGTAGATGGTCTGCTTCCTTGATCATGGCAGAGGGTAATAGCGTCTCATAACTCTCGATCTCTGCCCTGAATGATCACGAAACCTGAAAAAGGTTGAGGATCATGACGCCGCGACTGCCAGATGGCCTTCTTCTTCGGCCAACATCCGGTCAATGGTACGACGCGCATGAATTCGCGCCGTGTCGTGCTTGATATCGACCAGGGCGCGGGTCGGATCGTCTTCCAAGCAGGCCTGCTGGTTTTCCAGAAATTCCAGATCTTCCAGGAAGGTATCGCGAATTTCTCGGAAAAGTCTGTCGTTGTCGGCCTCGCTTTGCGTCGTGCAGCCGTTGTTGCAGGTGAAAAAATAGTGGCAGCTCGAATCTGTTTCTGGCGTGGCGCCGTGATAGATCCGAAGCTGGAAGCCGCCGTCTTGTTCGCGGTTTTCGCGTGCACCGCGACCGCTTTCCAAAGCGCCGGTCCACTGAAGAACTGTGATCGGTGCAATATATTCAAATTCCTGCCATCGGTCGACTTTGGCATCGGCAGCGAAGCCGGCGGCCTTTACATAGGTTGGTGGCGGCTGAATCTTGTCCATCCAGCGGATGTAGTGTACGCCGGTCGGTGTTTTCCTGGTCTTCATCTCGGCATTGACTTGGCCCATCTGGTTGCCGCCACCAATGGTCCTGCGGTGGATGAACGGAATATGGGTGAGGTCCATCAAGTTGTCGTTCAACAGCATGTAGTTGCACTTGATGTGCATGTAGCCGTAATGGGTGGGCCAGTTTTCCGTATCGTCATTCCAGGGATAGTCGATCAGCGTTGGGTGATTTGCATCGGCCTGTTCCGGGTCCCCGGTCCATATCCAGACAAACCCTTGGCGCTCCACCACGGGATAGGAGCGAACACAGGCCTGTGGCGGGATGCTTTCCTGGCCTGGAATGAAGACGCATTCGCCTTTGCTGTTGAAAGTCAGGCCATGATAGCCGCATTGCAAGCCTCTGTCGGTCACGTCACCGAGGGAGAGCGGAGTGGCTCGATGGCTGCATCTGTCTTCCAGGACCGCAGCTTTGCTGCCTGGTTGGCGATACAGCACAACATTTTCGTCCAGGATCGTTCGCGCCAGAGGTTTTTCCGTAACTTCGTTGGACCAAGCGCCCAGGTACCAGGCATTGCGCGGTGCCGGGAGGGTCGCAATGTTTGTCATGGCGCTTCTCCAGAATTCGCCTCGGGTCTCTTGTACAACACCCTAATTCCCCGATAAGGCTTTAGCCTGCCGGGAAAATGCGCCCGCTACGGTCGAAATTGGCGCCATTGCCAGTGAGCATTCCACCACCCGCAGATGCACGATGAGCAGGCTACCTTGCCGGCCGCCGAAAGTCGAGATCGATTTCACCGACGTACCGCTGACCGGCTTCGGCAGCCGGTCGGTGCTGGGCCAGATGGCGGGGCAGAGCCGCTGTGGCGCCTGATCGCCGCGTTGGCGGCGGGCAACGGAGCGCTGTCGGATCTGGATGCGCCCGCGCGAGGACCGGGTCGGCCAACATCTGCCGGGTCTTGGCCCTGTACCCTCAAGTCGACGTCTTGGCGAGTAGCTGGCGTGATCAGCACGACCGCGATGTGGCGCCGTGCCTGCTTATAAGACGGGTGGAGCGATATCGGGATGGGCGAGGATGCGGACTACCGCCTGGTGGGCTGGGAAGAACCGAGCTACGGGGTGATCCGCCCCGCGACCGGGGCCAGTCCCTTCTGCTGCCCGTCTACACCGTGATCCTGGTCATCTGGAAGTGAAGTGGTGATCATCGCATGATGGCGGTCTGTTTATGGGCCCGTCGGTCATTGCGATGCCTCGCGGCATGGGGCGGCCTTTGGCGTTGCTGGTCTTGAGCGCCGCGGCACGGGCGTTCCTGGAGGGCCAGGTTCGCCGCCACCGGGTGGCGCACGATTCTGCGCTGGCATGGGCAACAAGGCGGTGGGTCCGTGTCTGGCGTTCACGAGCACACGGTGGGGAAGTGGCCCCGCCGCTTCCTCAAGGACCGCATCGACGGCCTGTCGGACGAACCCCGGGCGCCGCCACCAGGGATTGTGGCCATTGGTGGGGCCTTGGATTGCAAGCACCCCAGACGCGCCTGTATCGCCTTATGGCCCCGAGGGGTTTGGATCTTTATCGCCCCGGCTTCGGCTACCCATTGATTTTCAGCTGAAAGAGGTCCCGGCCGCTCAGGCGTTTTCCTCCTTTGCGGGAACAGGCTTCAGCGGACCCCACATGCGATCATCAGGTTCGTGCACGGCCGCAGCGTAGGATCGCCGGGCCTTCAGGTCAGAGACCCACTTTCCGACCCTTGGCAACCCATCGAACAGCCCGTCGCGGTCAAGATACTCGATGCGGTCCATGATACCGGCAAGACAGATATCGGCGAGCGTGAAGGCGCGGCCGCAAATCCAGGGCCCGTCGCTTTCTTCCAGCTGCTTTTCAAGCCGCTCCATGTGCCACCGAAATTTCTTCTCCGCCGCCGCAAGCCCTTCGGTATCGACGGGTGACGTGACGCGCGCGAGATAATCCTGCGCACGTTCTTGGTCGGGGTGGAGCAGAGACCATTCGCGCAGTTGCTCCATGCCGTAACCTTCCGCGCGCAGCTTCATCATCGTATTGAAACTGAGTGTGACGATCAGTGGAAACAGGAATTCCTCTTCCTCCTTCATCCATTCCCGCATTTTGGATTTCTCGAACGGATCCCGCGGCTGCAAGGGCGGATCGGGAAACATTTCGTCCAGATATTCCGCGATGTTCGAAGACTGAATCACAACTCGTCCTTCGTGAACGAGGGTCGGCACACGGCTGTGCGGATTCAGCGCCTGATAGTCGGGCTGATAGTGATCGAACTTATACGACGCGACTGTCTTGAGCTCTCGGGCCAGACCCTTTTCCGCCATCACCATGCGCACCTTCATGCAGCAGGGCGAATCTCCAAACTGATAGAGTTCCAACGTCTCCTCCCACTTTCCCTGTTCGCGAAAACACAAGATTATAGATGCTTAAAGCATTCCTACCCTGACCAGCTTCGGGCTTTCCATGTTTCATGATTAGTGATTCCTTGTCTCCGTGTGTCCATTCCTGAAGTCGCGGGTAACCTCGCGCTGTGGTCCTCTGTCGGGAGTTTGGACACCGACGCTGGAGGATGCCATGGCCTGGACCGAGGCCACCCGGGCGCAGCATGACCGGCCGCATGACGATCGGCACAACCATTCGACGGACGCGGAACGGGAGCCGATGGTGCCGCTGATCCGTCCTCTGGATCAACTGCCTGGTGGACGTTTCGCCGTACGGGCAGTTTGCCGATGTCCGGCGATCCGGCATTCCTGTCGGGAGACGACGCTGCAATCACGTCGTTCAAAGCCCTGTTTGTCGAGGTGATGACAGCCGGCCGCCTATGCGTCGCCGCGGCCGGTTCACCGCGCTGCTGGCGTGCGGTACATCGGCCACATACCCGCACTTCCCGCAAGCACGCGAGCAGTCATGGTCGATAAACCGGATATGCGCCTCGAATCCGATACCATGGGCACCATTCAGGTTCCTGCTGATCGTTACTGGGGCGCTCAGACCCAGAGATCTCGGCAGAACTTCCTGATCGGCGAAGAGCGGATGCCGCGCGAGGTCATCTACGCCTATGGCGTCCTCAAGCGCGCTGCTGCCGAAGTGAACATGGAAGGGGGCACTTTGGAAAGGAAGATTGGCCGAAGCATTGTCAAAGCCGCTGAAGAAGTCGCCAATGGCAAGCTGGACGATCATTTTCCGCTGGTTGTCTGGCAGACCGGTTCGGGGACCCAATCCAACATGAACGTCAATGAAGTGATCTCCAACCGGGCGATCGAAATGATGGGCGGCGAAATTGGCTCGAAAGTCCCGGTGCACCCGAATGATCACGTCAACCGGGGGCAATCGTCGAACGACACGTTTCCGACGGCCATGCACATAGCCGCCGTACTTCAGATCAACGATTTGCTGCTGCCGGCCTTGCAGCATTTGCATGATGCTCTGGAAGAGCGCAGCAAGGCTTTCAAGCGGATCATCAAGATCGGCCGAACGCACACGCAGGATGCTGTACCGTTGACCTTGGGACAGGAATTCTCCGGCTACGTCCAGCAGATGAAATACGGTATCGATCGGGTAAAGCGGACCCTGCCCAGATTGTCGGAACTGGCCCAGGGAGGTACCGCCGTAGGTACTGGCCTCAACGCGCGAAAGGGTTTTGACAAGGCGTTTGCGGCAAAGGTCACTGAGATCACCGGTTATTCCTTCAAGTCCGCGCAGAACAAGTTCGAGGCATTGGCCGCCAATGACGCCGCGGTAGAGGCCTCAGGGGCGCTAAACGTTCTTGCCGCCTCGTTGATGAAGATCGCCAACGATATCCGCTTTCTGGGATCCGGTCCGCGCTCGGGATTGGGCGAACTGATTCTGCCGGCGAACGAACCAGGTTCTTCGATCATGCCGGGTAAGGTGAACCCTACCCAGTGCGAGGCGCTGACCATGGTTTGCTGTCAGGTGATCGGAAATCACACGGCCGTGACGGTCGCCGGCTCGAACGGGCATTTCGAACTCAACGTCTTCAAGCCGGTGATCATCTACAATCTGTTGCAGTCGATTCGCCTGATTGCCGACGCCTCAGTTTCGTTCGCTGACAATTGTATCAAGGGTATTGAAGCCAATAAGAGCCGTATCAATCAACTGATGAACGATTCACTGATGCTGGTAACCGCCCTGAATCCGCATATCGGGTACGACAACGCCGCCAAAATCGCCAAGAAGGCTCATGCCGATGGCTTGACCCTGAAGGAAGCCGGTCTGGCGCTGGGCCTCCTGACCGAGACGCAATTTGATCAATGGGTTCGACCCGAGCAGATGACCGGGCCGAGTTGACAATGGGGGCAAGCCCTTGCAAGGGGCCAGAGCTCGGGCCCTATACGAGAGTTCTGCCGGCTGAAGGACCGGCCAGCAGGATATCGCGCAGGATGTGCAAGTCGCGCGCGAGGATGTTCGCGTCAGGCGGCCGCGAGATGCTGATCCGCACCGCGCGCGGCGAGGGACCTTCGCCGGTCATGAAGGCTGAGCCAGCCATCAACCGGATTTTTCGAGCCGCAGCCGCTTCGGCAAAAGTTCCGCCGCGCCAACGGTTCGGCAGTTCCAGCCAGATGTGGAACGCGTTTTCCTGGGTCGCATAGTTGAAGTCGCCGAGCACGTCGGCGGTAACGCTCTGTCGTACCGTCATCTCTGCCCGCAGGTCCCGCACCAGCTGGTCGGCAATGCCGGATTCGATCCAGCGAGCGGCGATTTCAAAGGTCAACGACGGCTGCGCCACCGAGGTCGCGAAGATGGCATTTGACAGACGGGCCATGAAATTTTCAGGGGTCAGTATCCAGCCGACTCGCAGGCCTGGGGCGAGACATTTCGAGGCGCTGCCGATATAGATCGTACGATCCGGCGCCATTGCCGCCAATGGCGGGAGAGGTGCTTCCGGTAGATTACCGTAGACGTCGTCTTCGATCAGCAGCAGATCGTGTCGTTCCGCAACGGTGACAATGTCGCGACGGCGCTGCTCCGGCATCACGATGGCGGTCGGGTTCTGAATGGTCGGTACGAGCACGGCCATCTTGGCGTGATGATCGACGGCTGCACGCTCCAAGGCGTCGGGTATGACGCCATCAACGTCCATCTCCAGTCCCAATAGCGGCCGGTTCAGCACGTGGGCTGTCTCAATGAGGCCGGGATAGGTCAGGGATTCGGCCATGACCGGCGCGCCAACTGCGGTCAGCGCGCTGACTGACATCATCAAGCCCTGGGCTGCTCCTGCGGTCAGGATGATCGTGTCGGGATGGGCCTGGGCGAGATCGTGGCGCTTTAGCCAAGGGACGAGGGCCGTCCGATGGCGAGCATGGCCGGCGGTCGGCATGTAGCGCAGCAGGAAATCGTCGTCATCGGTGCTGGCGATTTCCCGAAGTGTCTCCGCCAGAATCGCCCCCCGACCGGCCAGGTTCGCCGTGTTGACGCTCATGTCGAACGTATCGTTCGGGTCCGTCGCCAGCGTTTTGCCACTGCTCCGTTGGTTGATTGATCGAATATAGGTTCCGCGCCCCACCTCGCCGGATAGCAGACCGCGTTGTTCTGCCAACGCATAGCCTCGGCTGACGGTCCCGACAGTGACGCCCAGTTTCCAGGCGAGTTCCCGTTGCGGCGGCAGGCGGTCGCCGCTTGATAGGTTGCCTTCCCGGATCGCTGCGCCGATCGCTTCGGCGATGGCTTGATATCGTGGCCCGGGAAACCGGGCAAGATCGGGCGCCCATATTGTCATGGTTACAATATTTAGATTGACCGTGGATAAATGTCAATAATATTGATTGTATCAATGCAATAGGCAGAACTAATGTGGGCATATTTGGGCTATTGAGGTGTGGAATGGCACATTGGATCGGTACAATTTACTCCCCGAATGTCGACGGCGCAGGCAAGATGCATCGCCGGTACTCCAGGGTGCTTCTTGGCGACGGATTATTCGCCCGTCAGTTTACGGCAATTCTCGAAGCCATTCCTGAATGGCGGCAGCGGGGCGAGGAGCGCCGTCAGTTACTGGAATTGGATGAACGGCTGTTGAAGGATATCGGAGTATCCCGTGCAGAAGCCATGGAGGAAGCCCGGAAGCCGTTCTGGGTCGTCTGAAGCGCTCTTTGCGACCTCATGGCTGCTCGAGCGGATCGGAGATCCGATGTGTGATGCTGTATTTCTCCGAAAGTTGCGGAAGACGACCCCACCAATCTCTGTTCTTCTTCGACTTGTATCTCTGCGCTGTCGTGGTTTTCGACGATCCGTTGCGCGACCCTTGTGGCGGAGCGGGTAATGTTCGACCGCATGGACCACTCCGCGAACTCCATCATCTTACAAAGGCAAAGTGAACTATTTGGGGTGTCATACCCGATACGGTATCAAATGCGCTTTGCGCTGGGACATACTGGATTGCGATACCCCCCAGTTCGCGGTATTCGGCCGGACCGCGGCATGACCGTGATAGTTGCACAGCAGGTACCTGCGCGCGGTGATCGCGTGTCGATTTCGGAGGATAACTCACGCTGCCCTGACGGATCTGTTCTGCGATGATCGAGACGGCCTCCGCATCGGCCAGCGTGCGCATTCCTCCTGTTGCCGTCGTTGCCGTATCTCTGACCATGATCTTCTGGTCTGGTACGGTTGTCGCCAATCGAGCTGCATTGGAAAGCTTCGACGGCCTGACCGCCGGGGCGTTCCGGTCGATGTTGGCGGGGCTTTTGGCACTCGCCATCGCGCGCCTATGTCGACTACCCTTTCCGAAGACAAGGCGGGACCGTACCCTCCTTGTCGTCTCTGGCTGGCTTAATTTCGCTATCTGGCCGGTTATCCTCAGCGTTGGTATCGCGCTGGCCAATGCCAGTCACGCGGCGCTCATCATGGCGCCGCTGCCGGTCACCACCGGACTGATTGCCGCCATCGCCAATCGTGCGAGACCAAAAGGCGGCTGGTGGCTTGGGGCAGCGATTGCGCTGGCCGGAACACTCGTGCTGATTGCGTTTACGCAACCAACCGGCGGTTTGACCCTTTCGCAGACATATCTGACTGGTGATCTGTTGATCATGGCAGGCGTGATACTGTGTTCTGCCGGTTACGTCGCTGGCGCCAATCTTGCGCCGGCGGTCGGCAGCTGGAGTTCAACCTGCCATGGCCTCGCCGTAGCCTTGCTTCTGTTGGTTCCGGTGATGCTTGTACTGGCTTCACAGACGAACTGGTCGGCCGTCACCACAGACAGCTGGCTTTCTATCGGCTGGATGGCCCTCTTCTCGTCGCTCTTGGGCTACGCACTGTGGTTCCTGGCGATGGACCGTGCGGGAATTGCCCGCATCGCCGTTTTCCAGTTCCTTCAGCCAGTCTTGTCTGTCATCGCCGCCGCGCTGGTTCTCGGAGAGCAGATCACTGTGACCATTGTCTTCTCCGGCGCGCTGATCCTGCTTGGTATCTGGATCGCTCAGAAACATGCGCACTAGGAATTTCGAGATGCTTCCAGATCTCGCAGCCATTGAAGCCGCCGCCAAGATTGTTCACGCAGTCATGCCGCCGACGCCATCGTACAGCTGGCCCTTGCTGTGCGCCAGGACCGGAACGGACCTTTGGGTTAAACATGAAAATCATGCGCCTACTGGTGCGTTCAAGATTCGCGGTGGGCTGGTCTACATGAAGGCGTTGCGAAGCGCGCAACCGTCAGTTGATGGCGTGATCGCGGCTACTCGCGGCAACCACGGCCAGAGCGTCGCCATTGCGGCGTCGCGCCATGGTCTGCATCCCGTGATCGTCGTGCCTCAAGGCAACAGTCGTGAGAAGAATGCTGCGATGCGAGCCCAGGGCGCTGAACTCGTCGTATACGGCAGCGACTTTCAGGAAGCACTGGAATACGCGGCGAGTCTGGCCCAAAACCGAAGCCTGCACATGATTGGTTCTTTTGATGAGCAACTGATCCGGGGCGCCGCGACGTATGGTATGGAATTCCTGGAAGCGGTTCCCGATCTGGATACGGTCTACGTGCCGATCGGACTGGGGTCGGGCATCTGTGGTGTGATCGCCGCGCGCGACGCCCTGGATCTCCACACCGAAGTCGTCGGTGTCTGCGCTGAAACAGCTGCTGCCTATGCCTTGTCGTTTGAAGCTGGCCATCCGGTCTCGACCAATTCCGCGAATACGCTGGCCGATGGAATGGCCTGCCGGGTGCCGGCACCGGATGCGGTGGCGATCATCCATGCGAGAGCGGCGCGGGTCGTGACCGTCAGCGACGCCGAGATTGAAGCCGCCATGCGGGCTTACTACACCGATACCCACAACATTGCAGAAGGCGCTGGGGCGGCGGCGCTCGCCGCCTTGATCAAGGAACGATCAGCGATGGCAGGCAGACGGGTCGGAGTAGTTCTGAGTGGCGGAAACATCGACAGGGATATCTATCTTCGAGTACTATCCGGCAATTGAAGCGAGGTCGCGAGATGACCGAAGAACTGTTCCGCCATGATGCCTACCTGAAAACCTGTGATGCTGTGGTGAGGCACGTCAGCCCGGACGGTATCGTTCTTGACCGGACCGTATTCTACCCGGAAGGCGGCGGCCAGCCCGGCGATACCGGGACATTGAGCACCGCCGCCGGCGTGAAAATCGCCATCGTCGGTGCATACAAGGACCGGGAAACGGGCGAGCATCGACATGTTCCGGCGAAGGGCACGGCGTTACCCGCGATCGGTGCTTCCGTGACCTGCGTCATCGACTGGAACCGCCGCTATCGCCACATGCGCATCCATACCAGCCTCCATCTCCTGTGCGCGGTCATCGACGGCGATGTCACGGGCGGTCAGATCGGCGACGGCAAGGGCCGACTGGATTTCAACCTGCCTGATACGTCGCTGGACAAATCGACCATAGAGGCAGCGATCAACGACCTGATCGCCGCTGATCTGTCGGTAGGAGCCGAGTGGATCTCGGACGACGAGATGACGGCCCGCCCGGATCTGGTGCGTACGATGTCGGTCAAGCCGCCGACCGGGGCAGGGCGAGTGCGACTTCTGCGTATTGGCTATCAGGATCAGTCTGTTGATCTGCAGCCCTGTGGCGGAACCCATGTGGCGAGGACCGGTGAAATCGGCGCAATCACGGTTGGCAAGATCGAAAACAAGGGCCGTCAGAACCGGCGTGTAAACATTCGGTTTGCCGATTGAGTTCACAGTATCGACGGCTTGCCGCTTTCACGCTTTCAACTTCTTGTGAAAGCGCTCTCATCGGGATCGCCACGTGTGTAGATGTCATCTTCTCATCATCCAGGAACAAGGGGACAAGGGACCTGCCACCGATGGGTAAGCAAAGATCTGGCATGCGAAGAATATTGTTTCGGCCATTGTCCCTGTTCATCTGGATTTCGATATCGGCCTGGTTGCTTCCGTCACCATGACTGCGTTGGTGGCGCACGCTTCGTCCCGATGCCAGTGTCCCGGGCCAGGACCAGGAGAAGTCGAAGGGAGCGGCGCCCTTCCTGGCGGGTCCTTTTCAATTGTGCGCAGTACAATCGAACACTAGCGGCGGCCATGGTTCCTCGCCTCAAGGCTTCCATCTGGGTAGACGCCGAGATTCGCCGGTGCCGCGCTGTCGGCATCGACGCCTATCTCGTGCGCCGCGGCGACGAGCACGCTGGCGCGATCCTGATCAAGCACAATCGGTTTGGCAACGACTGTATTGTCTATACGCCCACGACATCCGCTGATGGCAGCCGTGCCTGGTCCCTGGGCACCGGCGTCGAACCTGTTCTGGAGGCGGACGCCGACGCCTATATCGCCCGTCAACGGAAATTCGATCCAGACTTGTGGGTGATCGAAATTGAGGATCCGAAAAGCCAATGGACCCTCGCAGAACCGGTCATCTGACAAGGACTAAAGTATTGCTCTGTACCTTGTGGAAATACGGATCGAGAACCGTGCGGCGTCGTCCTTGATTGAAGTCTCGGCTGCCACGTCTTTGCGCTTTCGCCGACAACAGGGGCAGACCAATTTGCTGTTTTTCGGTATGGCACCCGAACGAATGTCATGGCTCCGACGGCGGGCAGGGTTTCTGGACACTCATTTCGTCGGCAATGGTCTGAAGCAGGGTCAGCATGACATCCAGGGTCTGGGCATCGGCCTTGGAAAGCCGGCTCAGAAATGCGCGTTCCCAAGCGAGGGTTATGGGTGCCACATCGTCATAGACGCGTTGGCCCGGTTTGGTAAGCGTCAGGTAGGCGCGGCGCCTGTCCTTCGGATCCATGATCCGGTCGACATGGCCCATATTCAGCAACCGCTTAATCGCCCGGCTGACCTGTACCTTATCCATCCGTGTCCGGGAGCAAAGCTCCGTCTGGGTCAGCGCGCGATCGGGCTCCATGCCCAGGACCGCCATGATCCGCCAGTCGGCGACGGATAACTGATGCTTCTGCTCATAAAGCGCCGCAATCGCACTGGACACGGTATTCGACAGGATGGACAGTCGATAGGGCAGATAGGCCGAAAGATCGAGCCGCGATTTTTCGATCGGATCAGACACGTCATGCTTGAGTTGGTTTCAAATGAAACTATCATGGTCAATAACGGCTTTCAAGGGAGCACAGATCATGGCCCAAGCAACACGGTTGGCCGTCAATTGCGGAGATGACAATATCAACCCCATGGGGACGGACGGATTCGAGTTCGTCGAATACACGGCGCCCGACACCAGGGCACTGGGGAAGCTGTTCGAATCAATGGGCTTTCGCGCCGTCGGCAAACATCGCCACAAGGAGGTCATGCTCTATCGGCAGGGCGATGTGAATTTCATCGTCAATGCCGAAGTCGACAGTTTCGCCAAGTCTTTCGCTCGGGTCCATGGGCCGTCGGCCTGCGCCATGGCCTTCCGCGTCAAGGATGCAGCGAAGGCCTACGCGCGGGCGCTGTTTTTGGGCGCCGAGCCGGGTCCGAGCCAGGTCGGCCCTATGGAACTAAACATTCCCTCCATCAAGGGCATCGGCGGTTCGCTGATTTATCTGGTGGACCGCTACGGCGATCGCGGTACGATCTATGACGTGGATTTCGAGGTCGACGGTGCGTTTGAGCATGAAGGCGTCAAATTCGATACCGTCGATCATCTGACCCATAATGTCCATATGGGTCGTATGGATACTTGGGCGACATTCTATGAGCGCCTCTTCAATTTCCGACAGATCAAATATTTCGACATTGAAGGAAAACTCACTGGCTTGAAAAGCCGGGCGATGACCAGCCCGTGTGGCAAGATCAGAATCCCGATCAACGAGAGTAGCGATGAAAAGAGTCAGATCGCGGAATATCTGGAGGCATACAGGGGTGAAGGCATTCAGCATATCGCACTATCGACCAGCCACATCTACCGGACTGTTGAGGCGATGCGGTCTTGCGGCACCAGATTTATGAACACGCCCGATTCCTACTACGAAGGCATCGACGCGCGCTTGCCCGATCATGGGGAACCGATTGATGAACTGAAGCGGCTCGGCATCCTGATTGACGGTACACCGGCTGAAGATGGTGGTCGGCTGCTGCAGATATTCACGGAAAATGCCATTGGCCCAATCTTCTTTGAAGTCATCCAGCGCAAGGGCGACGAAGGCTTTGGCGAGGGTAACTTCCAGGCCTTGTTCGAAAGCCTGGAACTTGACCAAATGCGCCGTGGTGTGCTGAAGCCCTGACTCACCATGTCCTGTGCGAACGGCGGTGTTGATATCCGGGAACTGCTCACAACGAACCGAAATTTGGAAGTGCAGGTCTGATCGGGGCCAACAGCGCTGCTACCCCGACACATCATCCGACCCACGGGTTGTTCTGCAAGCCTCGTCACCGGGTCTTGGCGGCGCTCCGTTCAGAGTGGGGCCATCGTGGGAAAAGTAACAAAGGACAGAGAATGAAACTCGCAACCCTCAAGGATCACACCCGGGATGGCAGGCTGATCGTCGTTTCTCGCGACCTCGGTGCGGCGGCCCCGGCGACGGGCATCGCGTCGACGCTGCAGGCGGCGCTGGATGACTGGCCAGCAACGGAAGGCCCGCTCCAAACATTGTATGACGCGGTGAACGCTGGTTCGGCGGCTGATGTGTTTCCCTTCGATCCTGCCGCCTGCCATTCGCCGCTGCCGCGTGCCTACCAGTTCGTCGATGGCAGCGCCTACCTGAATCATGTGAACCTGGTACGCAAGGCCCGCGGGGCGACGATGCCGCCCGAGTTTCTGGAAGATCCCCTGATGTATCAGGCGGAAAGCGATGCCTTCTACGCGCCGCACGAGGATATCCCGGTCGAAAGCGAAGACTATGGTATCGACATGGAAGCGGAAGTCGCGGCGGTTGTGGATGACACGCCCATGGCCTCCACGCCCGAACAGAGCGCGGCCCATATTCGGCTGCTGATGATCCTCAACGATGTGAGCTTGCGCGGCCTGATCCCGGCAGAACTTGCCAAGGGTTTCGGCTTCCTGAACGGCAAGGCGAGTACTGCCTTCGCGCCGGTCGCCGTGACCCCGGACGAGTTGGGCGACGCTTGGAGAGACGGCAAGATTCACCTGCCCTTGGTTACCCATTGGAGCGGCAAGGAGTTCGGACGTCCGAATGCTGGCGTCGATATGAATTTCAGCCTGCCGCGTCTGATCAGTCATGCTGCGAAGACGCGCCGTCTGGGAACGGGCACCATTGTAGGTTCCGGTACCGTTTCCAACGTCGACCCGTCAGACGGTTTCTCTTGCATTGCCGAGATCCGTGCCATTGAAATGATCGAGCATGGCGAACCGAAAACCCGGTTCATGAAGTTTGGCGATACGGTTCGAATCGAGATGTTCGATGCCGTCGGCGCATCCATCTTCGGGGCGATCGAGCAGAAAATCGTTGGATACACCGCGCCAGCCTGACGCTTGCCCCGTGCGGAATGACCCCACTCCAGTTTACACGGTTGCGATCCTGACTATACTGCGCGCTGCTGGGGCTTGATGAGACGGCAAGTGGCTCAACGAAGACGATGATCTCCGTGCGGGGAGTGTCGAAAAAATTCGGCGGCCTGCAAGCGGTTGACGACTGTACGCTTGACGTTGCGGAAGGCTCTCTCACCGGGTTGATCGGCCCGAACGGCGCCGGCAAGTCGACGCTGTTCAACATGATTGCCGGCGTCTTTCCGCCCACGGCCGGCAAGGTGTTTCTGGACGGAGAAGATGTTACGGGACAGAAACCGCATCGCCTTTTCCGCAGCGGTCTGGTGCGTACGTTCCAGATCGCCCACGAATACGCCAACATGCCGGTGATCGAGAACCTGATGGTCGTGCCTGCAGGACAGCAAGGCGAAAGTCTGGTCGCGGCGCTGTTGCAGCCGGGCCGGATCCGTTCTCAGGACATGGCGATCCGCAAGCGCGCCGAGGACGTTCTGGATTTCCTGCGCCTTACACCACTCAAGTACGAATTGGCCGGCAATCTTTCCGGTGGGCAAAAGAAGCTTCTCGAACTGGGCCGCACGATGATGACAGACGCCCGGGTGGTGCTTCTCGACGAAGTCGGCGCTGGCGTGAACCGGGCCCTGTTGAGCACACTGACCGACCATATCGAACGGTTGAATCGGGACCGGGGCTATACGTTTTTCGTGATCGAGCACGATATGGAATTGATCGGTCGGCTGTGCGACCCGGTGATCGTCATGGCGCAAGGTGCGGTGCTGACCCAAGGCACCATGGCCGACATCCGCGCCGACAAGCGGGTAGTCGAGGCCTATCTGGGCCATTCCGATCAGGAAGTGGCCTGAAATGCTCAACGCGAAGGGCATGATTGGCGGTTATGGCGGAGCGGATATCCTGAAAGGCGTGGATCTGGACGTGAACGACGGCGAGATCGTCGCGATCATCGGTCCCAACGGCGCTGGCAAGTCCACGGCCCTGAAAGCTGTTTTCGGTCTGGTTCAGTTGCAGAAGGGGCACGTCTATTTCAAGGGTGAGGAAATCACCAATGGCCGGGCCGATGCATTGGTCCGCCAGGGCATGGCCTATGTCCCGCAGGAGCGTAACGTCTTCCCGTCGTTGAGTGTCCATGAGAATTTGGAGATGGGCGCCTTCATCCGGCGAGATGATTTCAGCGACGCCATTGAAATGGTCTACACGCTGTTCCCGCCGCTGAAGGACAAGCGCAGGCAGCCGGCCGGAGAACTTTCCGGCGGTCAGAGACAGATGGTAGCCTTCGGTCGGGCGCTGATGACCGAGCCGTCGCTCCTCTTGCTCGACGAGCCGACAGCCGGCTTGTCGCCCGTCTACATGCAGGAGATCCTTGAGCGCGTGATCGCCGTGAACGAAACCGGTGTTGGTATCCTGATGGTTGAACAGAATGCCCGTCAGGCGTTGAAGATCGCACATCGCGGCTACGTGTTGGCGACCGGCGAGACTATCTTCTGCGATACCGGCAAGGCGCTGCTCGCCAATCCGGAAGTGGCCGTGAGCTTTTTGGGCGGTCACGGCAGCAATAGTCGATCCGCGGCGCAGGACGCCGCTGCGTGATTGATTTCATCAACCAGTATATGATTCCGGCGCTTGTTCTTGGTAGCATTTATGCGCTAGGCGCCATTGGCGTTTCGATGATTTTCGCCATCCTCCGTTTCGCCCATTTTGCCCATGGCGACCTGATGGCGGTGGGCGCCTACATTGGCCTGCTGGTCGTCTGGATGTTGGAAGCGACGCCGATTGGTGAATGGCCCATCAATCGGCAGTTGATCATCGCCCTGCCATTGGCTTTTGCCGGAACGGCGGTATGTGCAATCCTGATCGACCGTTTGTTCTACAAGCCGTTCCGCCGCGCCAAGTCGATGATCGTGGTCGTGATCGCCTCTTTTGGCGTCGCGCTGATGCTGCGCTCGCTGATCCAGTTGTTCTTCGGTGTCGACGTCATCAACTATGCCGACGGTATCCAGTTCCCGGTCACGTATTTCCAGCCTGTGAGGATTCTGGAGCGTCACATTTACATCGTCTTCGGCGCTATCATGCTGATGCTGGCCTTGCACTACATGCTGACCCGGACACGAACCGGCAAGGCGATGCGAGCGATGAGTGATGATGCCGATCTCGCCCGTGTTTCCGGTATCAATACCGAGCGCGTGGTGATGTGGACCTGGATCCTCGGAGCGGGCCTGGTCGCGATTGCAGGTGTTTTCCTGGGCATGGATACGCGGCTCGTCCCGACAATGGGCTGGGACATGCTGTTGTCGGTTTTCGCAGCCGCTATCCTGGGTGGCCTTGGCCAGCCCTATGGCGCAATTGCCGGTGGCCTGATCATCGGGACGCTGGAGGAGTTCTCCACCTACCCGTGGTTTGGCGACACGCCGTTTATCTCGCCAGATTACAAGACCGCTGTTGCTTTCGGCATCATGATCCTGGTGCTCATCTTCCGCCCGCAAGGCATCTTCAGAGGGAAGGTGCTGTAGTTGGAATTGTACGGCCTTTTCCTGTTTGCAATCAGTTTCCTGACCATGGCCATGATTTATGCCGTGGCCAGCCTGGGCGTGAACATCAACTGGGGGTTCACCGGCCTGTTCAATGTCGGCGTTGCCGGGTTTTTTGCAGTCGGGGCCTATAGTTCGGCAGTGTTGACTGCGCCAGAAAGCCCCAACCATATCGGCGGGTTCGGCCTGCCGATTCCCGTCGGTATCATCGTGGCGATGATTCTGGCCGGACTGGTAGCTTGGCCAGTTGGCAAGATCTGTTTGCGATTGCGTTCGGACTATCTGGCTATCGCTACCATCGGCATAGCCGAGATCCTGCGCCTGACCTTCAGGAACTACCAGCCTGTGGGCGGCGGACCTTTCGGCGTCAACAATGTGCCTCGACCGTTCGAGGGTCTTCCGGGACCGTGGGACCAGGTCGCTTTCTTGCTGCTGGTCATCGTGATTGTCGCCTTGGTCCTGTTTTTGCTGCAACGGGCCTGGAAGGCGCCTTGGGGCCGTGTTCTGCGCGCCATTCGAGAGAACGAAGAGGCGGCAGCCGCGGCGGGCAAGGATGTCGAGAAATTCCGGCTCCAGGCCTTCATCCTGGGATCGATCCTGATGGGTCTGTTCGGCGCCATGATGGTCCATTACGTGAAGATCATCAGCCCCGAGGGCACAGAGCCGCTGCTTGTCACCTTCCTGCCTTGGGTAATGTTGATCGTCGGTGGGGCAGGTAACAACAATGGGGCTGTTCTTGGCGCGATCCTGGTCTGGGGGCTGTGGACGTTGACCGAGTTGCTCTCCGGCTGGCTGCCGGACGAATGGGCTCTGCGGATCGGCTACTTGCGTATATTTCTCATCGGTCTGCTGCTGCAGATCGTATTGCAGAAGTTTCCGCGCGGCTTGATACCTGAACGGCCACCAACGGTGTTTCGTGACTAGTCGACAATATGTGCGAGGTCGGGCAGGTATCGATATTTTTCGGCGTAATCAATGCCGTAGCCGACGACAAATACGTCGTCGATAGTAAAGCCAACATAATCTGCTTCCACCGGGGCTGCGCGTCGGGCCGGTTTGTCGAGCAGCACACAGGTAGCAACAGACGTTGCCTTGGCCTCTTCGGCCATCATCTTGGCCGTCAACAGCGTCCGACCTGTGTCCAAGATATCGTCTACCAACAGCACTTTGGCGCCGGCAAGACTGCCCGGCAGTTCGCCGATCAGTCGGACCCGGCCGGAACTTTCTTTTGATTCGCCGTAGCTCTTGAAGCTCGCGAATTCAATCCGTGGCCGACTCCCGCGGGCCGCCAAGGCTCTCGCCAAGTCCGCCGTAAAGACGAAGGCACCGTTCATCAGGCATAGAAGGCTGAAATCCTCGCCGAAATCCCGGGCTATGTCATCGGCCAACGTCTCTATTCGTCGAGCGATATCCTCGGCGGCGAAGAGGGCGGTGAGCGGCATCCTGTCGTCGGGAGCCATATCTCCGATCGCGACCCGTTCGGTACTTGTCATCGTTAAATCGCCATGCGCTGATCCTTTCCCCACTGCCAATCTTCGAACTGCTTGCGCAGGGCGAGTTTCTGGAACTTGCCGGTCGATGTCTTCGGCACCTCGTCGATGAAGACAATATCGTCCGGTAACTGCCACTTGGCGAATTCGTCGAGCAGATGAGCATCGAGTTCGGTCTTGGTAAGGGCTTCACCATCTTTCAGCACGATGCAGGCTAGCGGACGTTCGTCCCATTTGGGATGATACAGCGCGATGACCGCTGCCTCAGCCACCGCCGGATGGCCCATGATCGCGTTTTCCAGGTCAACGGAACTAATCCATTCACCGCCGGACTTGATAACGTCCTTTGAGCGGTCGGTAATCTGAACATAGCCCTCATCGTCCATCGTCACGATATCGCCGGTGCGAAACCAGCCATCGTTCGACCAGCGGTCTGCAGCTTCAGGGTAGTTGTGATAGCTGCTGGCGATCCACGGGCCGCGAACCTCGAGTTCGCCCATCGATTTGCCGTCCCAGGGCAGGATTTGGCCATCGCTGTCTCGATGGCGTAGGTCGACGAACGGTGTGGCGTAGCCCTGCCTGGCGCGGTAGCTGAAATACACGTCGTCACCTTTTTCCGCGAGGTGCGGCTTGACTTGGGCGACCGTGCCTAATGGAGACATTTCCGTCATACCCCATGCATGCAGGACGGTGATACCCAACTCCTGGAAGCGGCGGATGACTGCTGGTGGCGCCGCCGAGCCACCTACGGCAGTGCGCAGACCCCGGAGCGCTTCATATTTCGCGGGGTCTTTCTCAATGGTCTGCAGAATACCAAGCCACACGGTTGGCACTCCTCCGGAGAATGAGACCTTTTCGGTCATGAATTGAGTGAGCAGGCTTTCGGGGTCTAGATGCGGGCCGGGAAAAACGAACTTGGCACCCACCATCGTCCCGGCGTAAGGGATGCCCCAGGCATTCGCATGAAACATTGGCACAACGGGCAGGACGCAGTCTGTGTTGCTGAGGCCCAGAACATCCGGCGTTGCACCAATCATGGAGTGCAGCACCATTGATCGGTGAGAATAGATCACGCCTTTTGGATCACCGGTTGTGCCAGAAGTGTAGCACATGGCGCAGCCGTCGGTTTCCGCGATTTCTGGTAGCACAATATCGTCGGTGCAGGTTTCGATAAACTCCTCGTAGTTCTCCATGCCGTCCGGCACCCGCCCGCCAAACGGTATTACGATGGTGCGGTGCGCAGGAATATTGTCCTTGAACTGGTCGTAAAGCGGCAGCAGCACGTCATCGACGATGATGATCTTGTCGTCCGCATGGGCCGCAATATAGCCAATGTCGGTCGGGCTCAGACGCAGATTCAAAGTGTGCATGACACAGCCGGCAGCCGGAATGCCATAGTAGCATTCCAGATGGGACCCGTGATTCCAAGCCAGCGTCGCTACTCGGTCACCCTTCCCGACACCGGCCTTGAGCAGCGCTCGGGCAAGCTTCTGAGCCCTGTCGTGGATATTGGCATAAGTCTGGCGCGTGTTGGATTTATCGGGCCGTTGCGAGACTACCTCTTGGATCGGATATACCTCTTTCATCCGCGTCAGCAGGTGGTTGAGGGTTAGCGGATAGTCCATCATCGTGGCGACGGTGTCGGCCATGCCGGCTCCTTCCGAAACTATCTGGTTTTATCTACTGAGAATGTTGGATGAAAATTGCATCAGCCAACCCCGGCGATGACAATAGGAACTGACAGCGCAGAAGATAGGGTCGGTCCGGGGCGATGGTTCACGATGAGTTGAAATAATCGAATTCGCAATTCACGCACCTGATCAAGTCTACCTCTGTTTCGCCCGCCGGTCGTCTACGCGTTTTGCTTTCATTTCCGTCTTGGGAAGGGTATGGGGCGCAACGACATCGACCTCGACGCTGACTTCAATGCGGCTTTTCACAGCATTCTGAACTGCGGCCACAACATTGTCGGGCTGCGCATGGTCGACGTGTTCTACTCGGATGCGCATATGATCAATACCATCCGGTGAGGTGTCTAGGGTAACCAGATACTCATCTCCTATGCCGTCTACAGCCCGCACTCCCTCCTCCACGACGCTGGGGTAGAACTTGATTCCCCGGAGGTTGATAAGATCGTCTGCTCGTCCTTGGAAGCCGCCAATGGCGCGCACGTGTGTGCGGCCACAGACACAGGGTGTTGTATCGAACGTGGTGTAGTCTCCGACGACGAACCGTAGATGGCTAGAACTTTCCGAGTTCATGTTGGTGCATACGGTGATGCCTCGACTGCCCTCGGCGACAACCGACATGTCGTTCTCCGGGTCGCACAATTCCCAGACTTGGATATCCTCCATAAGGTGGGTCTGCACTGCCCCATCTTCGCGTACCGGATGGCTACAAGAGAAGCCTCCTGAATGGGGTGAGGCTTCGGTGCAGCCGTAGAATTCAACAACTTTGGCATCCCACATGTCTTCCAGTCGCCGGCGAGTAGCCTTGATCCCTGCAGCTGGTTCGCCGCCGGTAAACAACTTTGTAATGGAAGACTTCGCGGGGTCGTGCCCGAGTTCCCGCATCACATGACCGATGCGCAACAGTTGTGATGGCAGCGTTGCGAGGATTGTCGGCTGGTAGCGCAGAATGAAATTGCAACGCAGTTCCGCTGTAAGGCCGCCTCCGGGAATGCAGGGGATACCCATATGCGCCAGCGCATGCAGGACGCCCCACCCCCAAACGTGCGGTCCGAAACCGACAATCAAGAACACCTTTTCACCCGGTCTGGCACCCAAGGACCACAAGGCACGGCTGTTTGCCCATTTCCAGTATTCCAAATCGGTCTTCGAATAACGGAAAACCCGCGCCATGCCAGTTGACCCTGACGTCGGGAAAATCGTCCAGCCGCGACTGTTCCAAATTTCTTCATCATGGGTAGTATAAGTACCCCACGGAGGGTTGGCTTCGAGATCAGCAACCATCTCTTTCTTGTCAACCGGCTTCCATTTGGGCAGATCTTCCACCCGCCGGATATCGTCGGGTATCATGCCAGTGGCGTCGAACCGTCGACGATAGAAAGCACTATTCTCATAGAGAAAGGGTGATAATTTTTCGAGTTTGGCATTCTGGATGGCCCGGATTTTGTCCCGTGACGCTGTCTCCAATTCAGGGGACCAGTAGGCGTCCGAGCCCGGTTCAGAAAAGTTGCGACGATGTTGTTGGAGGACGGCAAGATAGTCCCTGCGAGTGGCAGCAGCTCGATTTTTGGACATTGTTCCCTCTTTCAAACACTCCAGAATTCTGATCTTCCCGTTTAATTACTGGCCTTGCAGTGAACTATCCAGCTTGAGGTGAAAGCTTATAGCGCCGCCAGGCGAGTAGGCTGGAACTGAGAAGGTTGCGATGCACTATGTGGCCGTCATCGACAGGGATCATGGAAGCGCCTGTGGGGTCCGGTTTCCGAGGGTGCCGGGATGCTTTCGACCGCCGACAGCTTCGAGGACATCGTTCCCAACGTGATCAAGGCATTGAGCCCGTTCTTCGAAGACGATGAACCGGTGTCACCGCGGGGCATCGAAGCCGTTGCCGGGAGCATCGCAAAGGGCACCGTTCTTATGATGATTCCCTATGCTGGGCCCGGAGATGGGGCGTGCGGGTGAACTTGAGCCTGGAAAAAGGGTTTCTTGATACCCCGGCGCGATGAGCCCAGGCGGCCAGCCTGTCGGTGAGAGCTTCGTTTGCGCGTTATGACTGCCGATGTCTTCAGCATACCGCAGAAATGCGCAGTTGAAAAAGGAAGGGCAGCGAATTAGCTAGCTTATTAAGATCAGGTTCCCAGATGGGTGCTCAACTAATGAAAATTGCAAGTTCCATAAAAACGCTGAAGAATCGGCACAAGGATTGCCGTGTTGTGCGCCGTCGTGGCCGAGTATACGTTATCAACAAAAAAGTTCGCAAGTTTAAGGCTCGCCAAGGCTAACCGCCGAAACTGAATATCAGTGGCTTGGCGATCATCGGCAGCTTGTGACCGATTGCAGGCAATGCCGTCGGACAAGGTCCATCGTAAAGCCTAGATGGCAGAGTGACGATCTTTTGCCAAGACTAACCCATTCTGATATTTGGTAGGCTAGAGCCATACCGTTGATTGCTCGCGCTATTGCTGCGCGACAGATTGCTGAAACGTCGGGTTAGACGTTGTTTCCCACTATTCCATGCATTCGGTCACCACCATGTGGGTCTCACAAGCGGAGCGCGGAACGGGCGATTGGTTGCCGAAGTCATAGCTCGGGTGCTATCGAATATTGACATGACGCCTGACGCTATAGCGCGATGAATATGCGGGCCATTGCCATCATGGTGCTGGCGGTCGGATGCAGCTTTGATCTTTTGAAGGTTTTCACGACTCGCGAGAGTGCAAGCCATCCAATGGATGGCCAAGTACTCGGCGCGTAATCCGACATATCCAAAAATTGAACTAGATTGACGGGTTAACCGCTGCCTGTTTGTACTCAATTGAGCTTCGCCTGCCGATTTCGCAAGCCAGCGGAGAGAACATTAACGGGTCAAATGGATGAATTAGTCATGACATATACTAGAAGTGCCATTGTAACAGGTGCCGGCTCAGGAATTGGCAGGGCAGTTGCGCTGGTCCTGAACGCGGACGGCTACAACGTGGCGCTAGCCGGACGCAGGGAAAAAGAACTGCTCAAGACCGCCGATATCGCGGCGGCTGGCGGCGGGCAGATGCTTGTCGTCCCAACCGATGTTACGGAGAATGATCAGGTGGCGTCGCTTTTTGCGCAGACGAGACAAGTGTTCGGACGGTTGGATGTTATGTTCAATAATGCTGGAATAGGCGCACCATCGGTGCCGATGGAGGAACTGAGCCCAGCACAATGGAAGCAGGTCATAGATGTGAACCTGACTGGGTGTTTCATCTGTGCGCAGCATGCCATTCGGCTGATGAAAGCGCAGGATCCGAAGGGAGGCCGCATCATCAATAACGGATCAATTTCGGCGCACACGCCGCGCCCTTTCTCTGCCCCGTATACGGCAACAAAGCATGCCATCACCGGTCTGACAAAGTCTATCGCGTTGGATGGTAGGCCCGATAACATCGTAGCCAGTCAGATCGATATCGGAAATGCAATCACGGAAATGACCGAGAAGATGTCTGAGGGTATCTTGCAAGCCAATGGAGATGTTGCTGTCGAACCGCGGATGGATGTTGTTCATGTCGCAAAGTCGGTTTTGCACATGGCTAACTTGCCGTTAGATGCGAACGTGCTATTCATGACCGTAATGGCGACCAAGATGCCCTATGTCGGTCGCGGTTAGAGCAGGCTAGGTTGATGATGAAGTCATGTGGATACATCAGAGATGATTTGCCCAGGGAAACGATGACCGTCCTGACAACTGCGGCAATGCTTGGAACAAACGCGTCTTTAAATTCGGCGCGTTGCCTCACTCAAGCCTCAAATGGGTCCACGAGTTCCAAACCATCGCCGCCGGCATTAGATCATATCAACTCGTTGGGACCCTGATGCCATCTCGGTGCGTTGGTTTATTCGGTGATCAAGCGCAAGCTGTGTTGTTGGCACGCCAGACGACCGGATAAGTCGAACTGTCCATCGAGTCGCCATCTTTTAGTTCATCCGTCATCAAAGCCTCAGATGTGCCCGGCCGAGTGTCATACCAAGCCTGGTCCCCAGTATAGCGGACTGTATATCCACGGCGCCTTACGTCCTCGCGCAGATTACCGCCGGCGCTGTGTACAGCCATGGCGTGGAACGCGATGACGTCACCCGGCTGCATGTCCCAACCGATGATGTCATACGCCTCCCTATTTGCGTCTATATCCGGCATCTTTTCGTAGTTGGGATTGTGCGCATAGACATTGCCGCTTCCCTTTCCGAAGGCTTCCGGCTGGAACCAGCGATCCCACTTGTGAGAGCCCTTTACGAATTCTAGCCTGCCAGTGTCCGCCGTCGTCGGATCCAAGGCTAGCCAGAAGGACATTACTTCCCATCCTCGTACCGGCCAATAAGGTTGATCGTTGTGCCAGCGGGTCGGATTGGCGGTTCCCGGTTCTTTAACGAATAACTGGTCGTACAGCAGGTTGACCTTTGAAGAGCCGAAGAACTGTGCGGCAATATCCGGCAGAGGGCTGTCGAAGCAGTAGGCGCGAAAGTCGGGATCATTCTCCCAGATGCGCAGGTTGCCGTGAAACCGGCCTTTCCCATCTGCGGCGTCATAGCTGTGGCAGAACGGACCGGGGTTTTTGATATCCCGTTCAATTGCTTCAGCCACACGCTCCCGCCAAAAACCGTTGATTATCCCTTTCAGGATCACCGCCCCATCTTTGTCATAGGCGCGGCGATCTTCTGGCGTGATAGTGATTCGGCCGACTGTATCCCGCCCAATGTCATTGAAGTTATTCATGGTCTTCCTGTCATGACAGATTTGATTTTAGTCATTTCGCGCAACGTCATGTTGTCCGACACCTTGACGGGAAACACAGGATGCTGCGAGTCATTTCTGACTGAGAAGACCTGGCCGACTGGGGTGCAATCTTTGGGGTCTATGCTTTCGCGGCACAGAGAAGCTGGATTTTCGTTTTCTTCACTGTGCTCCAGACCTTTTTGGTAGCGGTATAAAGGCTAGCCGAAGGACTGACAGCAATGACTCCGGTAAGCGTAATACTTGACCAAAGTATTTTCCGCTAGGATCCGAAAAATTCGACCTGAACAAGCGAGTCTAAAATATCGTCATTGCCAAATCTCCCCAAAGGGCAACCCTCCGATTGTATCATTGGTCAATGGGGCGGATCATGGGGCCCATCGGCAATATCCAGATCATTTTTCAGCTTTTTTGACCAGCCTTTTCTCCAACTCAAACTGTCTGATCGCTTGAAGAACATAGGATTCTGTCAGGAGTTGCGGCAATACCAGTGGTTGCCTGGACGAACTTGCTGGCGGAAAGATTACGTAGAGCGGCACGCCTTCTCGACCGAATACGGACAATTGTCGAGAGATGACTGGATCACGACGAGTCCAATCCCCTTTCATGTAGACCATGCCAGCCCTTTTCATGGCGTCAACCACGCTTTCCCGTCGCAAGACTATTTTTTCGTTGGCAATACAGGTGATGCACCAAGCCGCTGTGAAATTCACAAAAACAGGCCTTTCCGTGGTGCGGTATTCTTCCAGCGTCGCTTCGGAAAATACCTCGTAAAACTTGGCATTGTCAGCGCTGGTCGTCACGGCCACACCTTGATCTGCTAAGCGTGCCATGCCGAGAGCTGCAAGGACGGCAACTGCTGCGAGTCCAATGCCAGCATTCCGCCAAGTCCGCGCGGCGCGGCTGGAGACCTGCCAGAGCCAGATGGCAAAAGCCAGCAGGATGGCGCCAATCAAGGCCCCCAAGAGCGCCGCATCGCCAGCCTGTAGTGACAATACCCAGATCAGCCAGGCTGCTGTAGCGAACATTGGAAAAGCCAAGAATTGCTTGAATCGAATCATCCACGGCCCTGTTTTCGGAATAAAGTGCAGCAGGCGCGGCGCGAAGCTGAGCAACAGGAATGGCATGGCCAAGCCTAAGCCAAGCGCCAATATTACCGCCATGGCTGATATGGGCGGCTGGCCTAGCGCAAAACCTATAGCTGCCCCCATGAATGGTGCAGTACAAGGCGCCGCCACGATCACGGCAAGTACGCCGGTGAAGAACGATCCAGACAGTCCCGAGCGTGCCGTGAGGCTGCTGCCGACGCCGACAAAGCGGCTGCTAATCTCGTATAAACCGGCGAAGTTCAGGCCAATCAAGATCATCAAATAGGCCATCAGCAGGACAAATATTGGTTCTTGCAACTGGAAGCCCCACCCAGCGGCATTTCCAGCGCTGCGTAAGCCCAAGAGAACTGCACCAGCTATCCCAAACGCTACCAGAACACCTAAGGAATAGACCAAACCGTGGGGGCCCATGCTTTTGCCGTTCGATGCATGCTCGGCGAAACTCAGCGCCTTCATCGCAAGGACTGGAAATACGCAGGGCATCAAATTCAGAATCAATCCGCCCAGAACGGCAAGCAATACAGCTTCCCAGAAGCCGATATTCGACCCTATGGACTGCGCAGCCTGTATCTCCAAAGCTTGTATTGCCTCATTCCCGTCACCCCCGGTTTCCCTAATAACCAACAGCCCATTAATGTTAGTGAAGGGTTTTGCCGACCGATCGCGGGTGGTTTCTAGAGATAGTCGGTGGTCAGTGACAGTCAGTAATTGGCGAGCAGCATATTTCAGGACTCCGTTATGATATGGATAGAACCAGGCGTCCTTGATGATATCATCTCTCAGATCGGCAGCGGCCACGTCCAAGCGAAAGCGATCGCCATCAAACCGGTACTCGGCGCTCCAGGGCGAAGGTTTCGGTAGCGCTGCTCGTGATTTCTTGAAGGTTGGCGCAGTGGCCAAATCCTTGATCGGATCATTCACGCTGACCAGCAGGTTGATATTTAGTGTTCCTTCCTCCGGGATACAGATATCGGCGCAGACCAGCCACGATGCCTTTGCCGTCAAGGTTACTTCTTGGCCGTGCTTGGCCGATGCCGGCACCGTGATCGGCACCATGTGCACGGCTTCGTAGCTGTAGCCGTAGTTAACCAGAGGCCCGACGGCGATTCGCTGCGGCGGCAACCATTGGATATTGCCGGCCTTGAAATCAGGTGGCAAAATCCATTGGATCCGCGTCGCTTCTCCAGAATCACCGGCATTGCGCCAATAAGTATGCCATTTCGGAACGATGTGGAAATGCAGGGCTAGCCAAGCCGTTGTCCCCGGCTGGAGACTGGTATTTTCGCTGATCAGGGAGGCGGTGACGCGTTTAGTGCGAATAACCGACCCATCAGGCTTTGCTCGCTGCTCCCCCTCCCACTGGCGCGCCGGTTCGTCCTGTCCGCCGGACTGCGTCGGCATTGACATCTGGGCAGAAACAGGTGTCGCCAACGCCATCAGCGCTACACCCCAGAACACGATCCAGCCATCGAGGAATTTATCAATCATTCCAATATTTTACTACATATTGAGATGAATTTGACATATGGGCCAGCTATTCGGTCTCCGGCAAGATCACGAGACATCGCACCAGTTCACGTTCACGCTAGGTTACCTGGGTATGCCTTCATCCTCCGCTTTGCCGAAGGCATCAGGGTCGGGGTGGGTCGAAACAGCCGTCTGGACGTCACGCGACAAGTCCTGACCTGGCGTCGTTGGCGGTTTTGTCGATAGAGCAAAAACCGAGGAATTCTGTCTGCTTTAGCGAGTCCGACCCGCATTAAAGCGCGGTTACTGCCGAGACAGGCATTTTGACGTCTGATTTGATCTGATAAGGTGAGGTGATGTTTCAAAATGGCGCTCGACCCCAAGAAACTGGCTACAGATACCGATCAAATGCCGGATTTCGGTTCAGACCTTCCCAATCGAGACCTTCTCGACTTCCTCCGACAGCTCGACATTGAATTCGAATGCCCGCACTGCTTCCTTCAGGGTCAGTGTTTCATCCACCCCTTGCATCCCCGCACGGTCGAACCGGCGTCGATAGTCCTTCGCGAACCGTGGCATGTCCTCAATCCCGGAATAAGTGAAGAACTGTAACGCTTCGGTCGGCACGCCGGCTTTTTCATGCAACAATCTCTTGATGATCCGGCCGCCATTGACATCCCCCAGATAGCGTGTGTAGGCATGCGCCAGCACCGCGCCTGAATTGACACTCGCTTCCTCAATGCGATCCGAGTATTTCCGAGCCGATGTCAGAAGCGGTAGCGATCGGCGCCATTTTTCACCGGCAATCCTGACCAGATCAAACTCGGCGGCCTCGGCGCGATATAGCCGGGTGT
>JAPOST010000118.1 GCA_026709535.1 Rhodospirillaceae bacterium | reverse complement strand
ATCCCCATAAACAACCTCGGCAGTTACTCGGTGCGTTTGTCCGGGATACAATCCCCTTGACATCGGTTCCAGACATTCGATAGGCTTGATGGCAATCTCTCAATGGGGCCTCTCAATGGGGCCTCTCAATGGGGCCTCTCAATGGGGCCTCTCAATAAGTACAGGAGGCCCTGTCCATGTCCTTTCACGACACCATCCGTCAATTCCCGTCCCGCCCGGCTGCGTTTGCGACGGCGCTGACCGCAGCGCTCGGCCTCGCCCTGCTTTCGGCTCCGGTCCATGCCGGGGACGTGAGCGTCAAGGAAGGCGAGAAGGCGACGTTCCAGATCACGGCGACTCACAAGTACGGCAGCCATGCCTCCGCAACCATCCGCCTGTG
This sequence comes from Rhodospirillaceae bacterium, assembly GCA_026709535.1. Classification (GTDB taxonomy): domain Bacteria; phylum Pseudomonadota; class Alphaproteobacteria; order Bin65; family Bin65; genus Bin65. Next base: position 4,033 of record JAPOST010000118.1, on the reverse strand, counting down.
GTATGACACGGACGGCGGCACGGCGGTCGAGGGAACGGACTACGAGACGGCGCATTCGTGGAAGCATAACGTTCAAGGTACCGCTGGAAGTCCGCTGACGATCTCGGTGAAGACCTTCGAGGACGACGCCGTGGAGAGCGACGAGACGTTCAACATCCGGATACGGCGGCTGCAGATGCAGGGTTATGGCTGGCGCGGCGCCCGAGTCTGGAGGACCCAGTCGCTCGGCGACTGGAATTTCAAGGGCGTGAAGACGGCCACGATCAAGGATACCACGCCGCAGGAGCACGACTCCTACGAAGACGAGAAATACGGGGAGGGCTATACGGGCACGGTCTTCGGCGAATAGAGACGGCCCGGGCGGGCGGTGCCGCCTGACTGCGGTCAGGCGGCCGGGCCCGTGCGGGTGCTGGCGGCCATGGCAGCGCCTCGACCGACCTAGGCCATCATGGGCACGGCGGGTTGACGCTGCCGTATCGCGGAGGATAAGGCCATGAACATGAAACGTCTGTCATTGCTTGCCGGCTTCATTCTGGTTTTCAGCGGAACGGCGGAAGCAACCTGTTTCAGATCGGTTTCCCTCGGTGAATATCCACTGGGCGAATGGTCGGATGCCGGTCGAACGTGGGTCGTATCCGATACTGTCGGGTCCTTTTCCGATGTCGTCACGACACTCTCCGCGGCGGAAACACAGAGAGACACCCTCAGGGACCAGTGTTCTGAAAAGGGAAACGCCGTCATTGACGAGGTCGAAAAGCGTCTGAACGAACGGAAGGCCGGCCTTGGCGCCGAATTCGACAGGACGTGTACCGATCCGGTGTTCTGCCCGATGGTCCGTGACATCACGATTCGGTCGCGGGAACATGAGATTGATCAGGAAATCGGCAGAATGCGGTCGTGGTATCGGACAAGTATCAACCGATGCGAGGAACATTTCAATTATACGTTCAATACACTTTCGCCTCGTCTGTGCTCACAGTAAACCTGCGGAAAGGGGCACAAGAAACCAGGTATGGAGAATGAGTGCGGATCAATCGGGCAGGGCCTCGAACGGGTTGATCGCGGGGATATCGAGGGGCGAGAAGTGGCCGTATGTTCCGGGTGAGAATAGTAAGGTCGCGGACGCCCGCCGTCGCTGCGGTGGCGAGGTCGGCAAAGCCCGGCGCCTGACCCGTGGTGCGCGCCCTGTCCATCAGCAGCCCGGCGAGGCGCGCCGCAGGGATGTCGAACGGGATTACCCTGTCGCCGTAGAGATGAAGGATGACATCGAGCCAGTCGTCGAGGCGGTCGGCCCGCACGAGGCCGCCGGTTCGTCTCAGCTTCGCGATGCCGTCGGCGATCTCGGTTACCGTGACGGTCGACAGTCGGAACGCGCGGCCAGCCAGTCGGCCGGGGCGGCAGCGCCTTCGCGACGGGCGGGTGGCCGGAATCGCCGTTAGCTTCTCCTTGCCCGACAACTCCAACGTCGCGGTCGGTGAAATCACTGACCATTTCCAGGGTCTTGTCGGTCAGGCCAAGGCGGATTTTCCGGACATCGACTTCTACTTTACGGGCGATGTGTTCATCAGCCATGTCATGACGGGCGCTGCCACGAATGACATGCAGGTTCTCACCCGATAGCATTTCTCGTCATTGTCCTGACCGCCTTCGTGTTGCTTCGTTCGGTGTTCGCCACGCTTGGAATCGTGGTCATCATCATTGCGGTCATCGGCTCGGCAATGGGCTTTGTGGGCTGGACCGGCATCGTCCTGAACGCCACCAACTCCAGCGTGCCGATCATCATCATGACGATCGCCATCGCGAATTCCGTGCATGTCGCCGATCGGGTGCTGTCCGGCATGAGTGACGGCCTGGAACGGGACACGGCGATCGTCGAATCGCTGAAAGAGAATGCCTGGCCGGTGTTCCTGACGTCGATGACGACCATCATCGGCTTTCTGAGCCTCAACACTTCCGAAATTCCCCCCTATCGGGTTCTCGGCAATCTCGTTGCGTTCGGCATGATGACCGCGTTCGCATACTCCATGACGCTTCTGCCCACCCTGCTCTCTGTCCTGCTGCTCCGCGCGCGACCCGCCCGCACGCGGCGTCACGCATTTTTCGAGCACCTCGGCGTCCTTGTCGTGACAAGACGCCGAATGCTGTTCTGGCCCATGCTCGCCGTGGCCGTCCGGTGGCGACGGGCCTGCCCCGCGTGACGTTGACGGACAACTGGCTGGAACACCTGGACGAAGGCTAAGAGTTCCGGCGGCACACCGAGTTCATCGTCAGGAACCTGACCGGCATGGAATACATGGAATACTCTCTCAATGCAGAGAGAGCAGACGGCATCACCGATCCCGCCTATCCGAAAAAGGTGGACGCCTTTGCCACGTGGTGCCGCGCCCAACCGGAAGTGATGCATGTTCAGGCGTTTTCCGACGTCATGAAGAAGCTGAACGAGGCGATGAATGGTGGCGACCCGTCCCGGTACCGGCTTCCCGACAGTCCGGAACTTGCCGCGCAGTATCTGCTGCTTTACGAATTGTCGATTCCGTTCGGCAGGGATCACAACAACCGCATCGACATCGGCAAGTCGGCCACCCGGATGACGGTGACCCTGGACCGATTGAATTCGGAGCAACAACGCAAGCTTGACGCACGCGCCAGGGACTGGCTTGAAGAAAATGCCCCCGAACTTGCCGCCGAGGCCTCGGGGATCCGTCTCGTCTTTGCGCATACGGTCATTCAGAACGTCAAGGGTCTGTTGTATGGCACGGTCGCGGCGATGGTCTTCATTTCGTTCCTGCTCATCGGAATTTTCGGAAGCCTTCGCATCGGTCTTGTCAGCCTGGTGCCCAACCTGATCCCCGCCGTCCTCCTTTGTGGTGGTCTGGATGCTCGGTCTGCTGGTGGCGTTCACCATCGGTTTCGTACTGATCTACGACTTCCTGCTCCTCCCCCCGCTGCTCATGGCCATTGATCGAAAATAGGATCACCAGGAAAATCGCGGAGACGATCAATGCGCCAGAATTCCGCTCGGGCAGCCTCGCCGCCCCGGGCAGCGAAACCGAATCGAATGCCGCCACCGGCCTCCTGGTCCGCCTGCCCGATGGCCTCTTCGGACCGCGCAGGACCCGGCCCGCCTCCGGAAAACCGGAGAGGGCGCGCTGCCCGTGGGATCGAAGACCGTGTCGAACCGGCGACCGGGAGCGATCAATAGCCGAGAACGCTGTAGTCGCCGTCCACGATCAGGCGAATGGAGACATGGAGGCCAAGCAGTGCGAACAGCAGCCATGGAGAGTTCAGTGTCCAGATGTAGATGCAGATCTCTCGTCGGCTCAATCGGGTGTGCCGTTTCGCCAGGAAAAAACTGACCCAATAAAGCGAAGTCCCGAAAGTCAGTTGCCAGAACAGCATGACCCCAATGATGCCTGCGGTAGGGGCGGGCAGAAAATCGAAGGTGAAGGCGGCGTAGAGGACAAGCGTCGGGACCGGTGTCAGGAAACCGTTGCCGATGTCTACGATGTAGCCGTATGTGCGCCGGTCCGCGTAAGAACCGTCGATCTGCGCGTAGGTGGCCCAGACATCCGCCCACAAGGCCGGCGACAGCATTTTCGCCAAGGGTACCTTTCCGGTGAGGAACTCGACGGCGGGCGTCCGGTCGGTTTCCTGCCGGCGCCGGCGCCAGTACGCGGCACGGCGCTCGATATGGTCCCGTTTGAAGTACAGGCATATTTCCCAATAGCTGATCCACAGATTAGTCGAAAAAAACAGGATCAGGAGGGCGTGAATGACGTCAAAATCGCCGCGCACCCAGTAACGCCCGCCGATACCGGCGACCGTTGAAATCACGATCACCAGAACGGTGAACGACACGGGCCGGACCGCCCATCGGACCCGACCTCCGTCGGGCGCGGTTTGCATCGGGTCAGCGCGGGCGTCAGGCATCTGTTTCGATCTCCGCGTGAGGGCCAGGCTCATTGTACCGTAGGGCAAGGGATTGTATCCCGGACAAACGCACCGAGTAACTGCCGAGGTTGTTTATGGGGAT
>JAPOST010000098.1 GCA_026709535.1 Rhodospirillaceae bacterium | reverse complement strand
GCAACCTGCAATCCGCCATCAATCAAGTCATCGCCCAGACCAATCATGATCCCAAACCCCCTTCGTCTGGAACCCCCTTCGTCTGGGCCGCCGACAGCAAACAGGGCCATCAAATGTTGGATTCAATACACTAGACGTCAACCCGCCTGCAGTCATTTGTGGCACGCGAGACAGACTTTCGCTTTACCGTACAAGTCGTCGATATCCAGGGGCTCACTGTCCGACCTGAGCGGGTTAGGCTGAACCTTCGACCTCATGCGCGCAAGCCGTTGCTCGTGATCCTGCCTGATCTGCGCGACGCGCTCGGGCTGTTCTAGCTCTTCGAGAGACTCGCCTTGGCTCCAGGTGAACGGCGAGCCGTGTTGCACGGCATCCTTCTCGTACGCTTTGGCTTCCTCGAAGGCTTTGGGGTGCTGCTCCTTTAGCCGCACCCACTCGATCTTCTGCTGAAAGAAACAAAAGGTGCAGCCGCTGCGCGTCCGCCACTCGTAGTATTTCGGGAGACCGAGCCCCGCACCTTCCAGGATGTCGAGAACGCCGGGCTTGTCAACTCCGGCGTCCTTGAACGGCAGCCTGACGATCAGCTTGTCATGTTTTGAGGAATACCCTTCCCGGTATTCTTCGTCGCTGCGGATTGCAACGTAGCTGTAAACCGTCATACCGTCACCGAGCATCGGGCGAAGCCAGCGCTCGAACGGGCGCAGCTTGAGCTGCCGTGTGCACCATCGCGTTTGCGGCGATGGCAGGAAATCATTGTATTGCTTGAGCCAGAAGTCGAAGGCGCGGTCGGGATTCAGCCGCAGTATCGGCTGGCCGAGAAAGCCTTCCAGCCGCCCCAGATATTCATAGACTTCAGGCAGTTCCTTGCCGGTATCCGTGAAGAAGTATTCGATTTCAAGCTCGGGATGATGCTGACGCATATACACAGCAAGAGCCGCACTATCGCGGCCCCCGGAAAGACCGAGTACATGTTTCACGGAATCATTCGTCAAGTGACAACCTTTCCTTTCCCGTTCTTCTTGGATGGTGCGGGGTTCTCCATGTAGCGGGCACTCAGTTCCGCCAATGCTGCAAGAATGATGCTGCGGCGCGTGGTGTCGGAGTCTTCGAGCGCCGCTTCGACACGATCAATAAGAGCGTTCACGGTTGCACGGTCCGAATCCGCGATGACGAATTCCTCAAGCAGCGGCGTAGGCCGCCCGTTTGTGCCGATGACAACGGCCATGGCGTGACGTTTGTCAGGCCGTCCTTTCACGCGTGCATAGGTCTCGGCACGAAGGAACTTCTGAGCCATGTCGGCGATTTCGATCGCGGCTTGGTCAAGATCGGGATCCACCCAGTCGCGCGGCGGCTTGTTCGCCGCTAGGCTTGCAATCCCTTCGAAACTCTCATCCGAGCCGTTGAACCGAACTAACCGGCCGACGAAGGCGTCGAGTCGAAAGTCGCCGGCAAGCTGACTTATATTCTCGGCACGCTCGCGCAGTTCCGCGAGAGACTGCGGAGAGATATTAGGAACCTTCAACTCGTCCATCATCAGGTCGCGCATGCGGTGCAGCATGGACGGATAAGCCTGCACCAGCTCTTCTAGTCCTTCGCGAACATTCTCGGTTATCCGGTACAGGTCGGCATCAGTGTCGAGGGCTACATCCTCACCCAAGGTTCTGGGAATATCGTCGAACAGGAACCGGTTCGGATCATGCGCGCGCTTGAAGACATCGCGAATGCGCGCGGCGTTCGCGGACAGTCTCATCGTTCGCGTGGTCCATTGCGGCAAGCGCTCAAAAATCGACATCAGTCCACGACCGACATCTATGGGTTCGAGATGCACAAGCTCGTTGCTCGCATCAAGGTCCCGAACCACCTCTGCCAAAGAGGACAGCAGGCGCCGCGCGGTCCCGGACAGGTCCATCCAGCGTAACTGGATGATAGCTGCGTCCTTGGCGAGATAATCGGCGTCGACATCGTCGAACCGAACCCTGAATATACCCTCGCGATAGACGGCAAGCTTGTCGCGTTGCGCCTGGATAAAGGCGACTGCCAGAACCGGCATCAAGCCGTCTTTGATGCCGAATGGAGATTGGCGCCAGAGTTCGAAGAGTTCCGCAATCGTAACGGCCCGATCAGCATTATCCCTTACATAGTCGAATGCGGCCTGCCACATGGGGGCGAGACGGCACGGATCGGCGCCTTCCGTGGGCGAGACAAACCGAAACCTATTGCCGTGCGGGACGTAAAGTTCTGTCTTTTCCAGGATCGAGGCGAAGAGGCCACCTTCAGCCGGAAAGCGGTCAATGCCGAGCCGTGCTTCGCCTTCGTTAATCACCATACGGTGCAGCAACTTGTTCTGCGCCATTATTGCACTTCCCGACGGCTGCTGCCGGTTGAGAAGTTCGTTGTGGAGCCATGGTGATTGCGGAAAACGGCGATCTGCCAGCTCGGAAGCGATGCCGTTCAGATCGGCTTGATGCAACCGCTTCTTACCATAGTTCTTGCGAAACCACAGTGCATTATCGAACGCTTTTTGCAGCTCGGTCTCCAGAAGCGCCTGCAATGCAGCGAGACGGGCGGAAATTTCGCGTCGAGCGACCGAGTCCCCGGCGAGTTCGGAATGATTGTTGCTGACGTTTTCCAGCGCGATCAGCTCCCGCGCAAGCGGCACGACGGCCCACGACTGTTTGGAAATGCCTACGACGAAATCGCCTTTGTGTTTGCCGCTGTGACTAGCAGCTTTCTGACATAGCTTCTCGGCATGCTCCGCCTTTTCTCCTTCGGTCGGGATCGCAAGCAGGAACTGTCCGATCGCATCCTTCTCCGGCTCAAATCCGGCGGCGAATTCAATGATGCCGCTTACGGGGACAATGTTCACATCGAACCACCGCATAGCGCCTGTTTCGTGGTAGTGGCGCTTGGCGAGGATGGGCTGAAGGCCGGCAAGCGATTTCAGGTGCTCGAAGTCTATGTCGCCGATTTGGTCGAGCGCCGACCGGACCGCCTGTTCGATATCGAAGTCGCTTCCAGCGAAAATGGCGTGAGCGTCGAGAAACTTCTTGAAGATTGTGAGCGACCAGTCATCCAGATCCGAAAGTGCGTTCTTGATTGCCCTTTGCCCCCTGTCGGGAAAACAGGATCGCAACAACTCGAAATTAGGAAGGAGACCCGAACGCTCCTTGAACAGGTCAACGACGGCAATTGTCTTGAGCAACCTGACATGCAGCGCATCACCGCCCCGGGATTCACAGTGTTCCAGCGCTTCGGCTGCCAGCGCCCATCGGTGACCGTCCGGCGAAGCCAGTATGGGCGGTTCCAGATTGGCGCGCAGGTAATCCCACAACCGGTCGGGTCCGTACAGTTCTCCATACCTTGCATGGCTGAGGAAATCCTGGAAACCGTGCAATTCCGATGAATTGAGGAAGCCGAAGATACTGCGCTGGTTCTGTCCGAATCGCCGGCGCGAAATCGGACCGAGCAACGCAGCAACAACCGGGTGCAGGGGCCAACAGGCCTCAAGCATCGAAGCCAGTCGCGTGGCATCATCTCGGGGACGGTCTCGACGCACAAACGAGGCCACGGAAGTTGCATGAGTACCCGGCCTCTTCGCGACATGATCGCTCTCTATTGCGCGGGCGATCAGATCGATCTGTTCTTCACCGGCTGTATCCACGACGAGGTCGATGAACCGGCCTTGTATCTTCGCCCATTCGTCCCGCATGTCATGTGAGAGCCGATGTGCATATTCTTCAAAGGACTGATGCAGTACACCGACGATCAGAAGACGCCCGCCACTGCGAGAAGCCGCCTCTGCGAGTTCCTGGAGGATGTGGATATCCGAACCGTCCTTCGCGGCAGATTCGAGGAACTTGCCCATCTCGTCGATGAAGAGGACAAGCCCTCCGTGCGTCTTTGGCTTGGCTGCTGCTGCATCGGAAAGCGCCCCTATCAGGTTGCTCTCGGTCCAGCCGCCGCGTGGCAGTCGCTGCACAAGTCCGGTTCGTTTGGCAGCTTCGCCGATGACATCTACGGGATCGTCGCGTCTCCCGACGACGGGAAGAATACGCCATCCCTTCGTACCGGTCGGCAGGGCTTTCCGAATAGTGTTCGTCAGGCTTTTCCCGAATACTCTTGAGACGTGCCTCTGCAAACCGGCGTCGCCGTTCAGAAGAGCGGCGAGCGCAACGACAAGGCTGGATTTGCCACTACCGTATGGGCCAGTCCACGTGAATGCACCCTGTCCGGTTTCGGACACATGCCGCGCCATCGCGGCGAGAACTTCCGCCGAGGACTGCGGACATACAAAGCCGTCAAGGGCATTGGCGTCCCCAAGGTCGGTGTCAATACGGACCGATCTCAGGAAGCGGCGGGCAATGCGGACGTTGTCTTTCAGAGACATCAGGCGGCCACCTTCCCGTCGCACGAAGCGTAGTCGCCAGGCAACCAGGAAAGTG
>JAPOST010000140.1 GCA_026709535.1 Rhodospirillaceae bacterium | reverse complement strand
AATTGCATTACCGCTGAGAGTAAAAGGATAGACTGGTCAAGCAGATTTCTTGGCGGCTATCTCAGTGCTTTCGTTGGCCGCCGTTTCGCTTCCTCGCGCTGCAAACCATCGCAAATCGCGCTCCGTCAGCACTACTCCGTCCATCGCATCCAGTATATGCTGCTCATGCCTGTATTCTGCCGGTCGGGCCTTGTCCAAGTCGATTTCCGATACCATCGGACCTTCCGTTTTCGGACCCCGCAGGCTGACCCACATGGTTTTAAGCGGATTCGAGATCGACTTCTGGACCGCGGCACCCTCGTATCCACAATGGGTCATGCAGTTGGCGCATTTTTCGTAGTTTCCAGTGCCATACAGATTCCAGTCTGTCTCGTCGATCAGTTCCTTCCAGGTGCTGACATAGCCATCGCCGATCAGGTAGCAGGGTTTCTGCCAACCGAAGACGTTACGTGACGGCATCGACCATGGCAGGCAAGCCAACTGCTGGTTGCCGGCCAGGAAATCCAAGAAAATTGACGACTGAGAGAAGGACCATTTCTTTCCTTTGCCGCGCCGGAAGATGTCGCGAAAGAGATTCTTCGTCTTCTCTCGGCTCAGGAAATTGTCCTGATCCTCGGCACGTTCGTAGGCGTAGCCCGGCGAGACCGTGATCCCCTCAACCTTGAGATCCTTGGTGCAAAATTCGAAAAATTCGGCCGCCTCGTCAGCCGTCATCTGATCAAACAGTGTACAGTTAACGTTAACGCGAAAACCGGCGACCTTCGCAGCCCGGATGGCGGAAACAGCAATCTCGAATCCGCCCTCCATGTCGACGGCCTTGTCGTGATGTTCCTTCAGACCGTCGAGATGGACTGAGAAGGTAAGATACCTGCCAGGCCTGAAGAGATGCAGCTTCTTCTCCAGCAAAAGCGCGTTGGTGCACAGATAAACAAACTTCTTGCGCTTCACCAACTGGGCGACGATCTGGTCGATTTCCTTGTGCAGGAGCGGCTCGCCACCCGGAATTGACACCATCGGTGCACCGCACTCCTCAACTGCAGCAATGCACTCCTTCACCGACAAGCGTTTGTTCAGGATATGGTCAGGAAAGTCGATCTTGCCACAGCCCGAACAGGCAAGGTTGCATCGGTACAACGGCTCAAGCATCAGGACGAGCGGGTATTTTTTGTTACGCTTCAGCTTTTGCTTCAGCAAGTAGCTACCTACTCGCACCTGTTGGATGAAAGGTACACCCATGGCCTTGCTTCTGGTTCTTTGCCGGTCTGCCTGAGCAGAGATATCAGACTGCTGCAGAGCGCAAGGCGTTTGGTAGCTTGAACTGAATATTCTCTTCGATGCCGTCCATAATGGACAGTTCCACGGGCGCAATTTCGCGTAACCGGTCAATAACCTCACCCACCAGTCTTTCCGGTGTCGAGGCGCCGGCCGTCACGCCGACAGAGTCAACATCATCAAACCAGCCTGGGTCTACCGCCATCACATCTTCAACCAAGTAGCTGGGCTTGCCGTGTTCCCCCCCGAGTTCGCAGAGGCGGTTGGAATTCGAACTGTTCTGCGCACCGACAACGAGGATCAGATCAACATGATCCGACAGGGTTTTAACGGCGGCCTGGCGATTCTGGGTTGCATAGCAGATATCTTTGACATCTGGCCCGACAATTTTGGGGAATCGCGTCTTCAGCACCTTGATTACATCACGCGTATCATCCACTGATAAAGTCGTCTGCGTGACATAAGCCAGCTTTTCGGGATCAGCAGGCTTCAAATTTTTGGCGTCTTCGACGTCTTGAACCAAATGAACGATACCGGAAATACGGCCGATGGTGCCGACAACCTCCGGATGGCCTTCGTGCCCGATGAGGACAACATCGAAACCGTTTTCGGAATAGCGCTGGCCTTCCTTGTGCACCCTGGAGACCAGAGGACAGGTCGCGTCCAGTACAGGCAGCGACCGGTCGGTGGCTGTATCTTCCACACTTTGCGCCACGCCATGGGCGCTGAAGACGGTGATCGCGCTATCCGGAATTTCGTCCAGTTCCTCCACGAACCGCGCGCCCTTGGCCTTGAGATCTTCCACGACTCGCTTGTTGTGCACGATCTCGTGGCGAACATAGACGGGCGGGCCATAGATTTCGAGCGCCTTTTCAACGATCTCAATTGCCCGTTCGACACCAGCGCAAAATCCACGGGGCTGGGCAAGAACGACTTTCATTGTGAACTCCCAACGTGTGTAATGGGCACCTAGCCGTAGATCCGTATGGCGTCAACCGGCGCAACGTCTCATGATTACGTGGTATCATGACGGAACCATTCAACCGCGTCCGCCAGAGATTCTCGCGCCGGCCGGTAACTGTATCCGAGTTCGATTTCCGCCCGCGCAGACGAAAACCACATCAACTTGCCCGCCATTTTCAGCGCGTCAGCAGTTAATAGGGGCTCAGCATCAGATCGAGTCAACCTCGCCCAAGCCTCAGCGCCCCAAGCCAGAGGAAAGAGTGGCCGCCGTGGCAAGCGGAGCCGAGGCGCCTTGTGCCCCGCCACTTCCGCAATCAGGGTCAAGATCTCACGGAAGGTCAAATCCTCGCCACCCAAGATGTAGCGCCGGCCAATCCGTCCCCTCTCGGCTGCCAAGAGATGGCCAGCGGCAACGTCGTCCACATGCACGATATTGAGTCCCGTCTCGACATAGGCGGGCAGTTTACCCGCCGACGCATCGCAAATCACGCGCCCAGTCGGCGTAGGCTTGATATCGCGCGGGCCAACCGGCGTAGACGGGTTGACGATGACAATCGGCACTCCCGCCGCCGCCTCGGCTGCCACAGCCTTCTCGGCCAAAAACTTGGACCGCTTGTAGTGCCCGATCATCATTGCGATAGAGGCTGGCGTCTCTTCGTCCGCAGGCTTGCCATTCTTCGCCGTCGCCAGAACGGCAACGCTGGAGGTATAGACGATTCGTTCAGCACCCGCCTCGGCCGCGGCGCGCATCAGCGACCGGCTGCCATCGACGTTGACGGCGTACAGTTCTGCAGGTCGACGAACCCACAAGCGATAGTCGGCTGCTACATGATAGACGCGAACGACACCAGAAACTGCTTTCCGCAGACTGGAATCGTCGCGCAGGTCGCCCTCGACGGTCTCGATATCCAGCCCGTCCAGGTTACGCCGATCACTGCCGGGTCGAACCAGCGCACGTACGGTACGCCCTTCCGCCAACAATGCCCGCACCACAGCAGCACCCACGAAGCCAGTTCCTCCAGTCACCAGATCAACCATCAGGGGACCTCCAGCTGTCGACCATGCGCAAGGCGGCAGGCAACACCACCAAGCTGCAGATCAGGGACCAGCCGATTGCGATCATCAGCAGTTCGCCCATGCTGGCCGTACCACGATGCGGCGAAACAGCCAGTGTCCCGAAAGAAGCAACAGTAGTCAGCGCGCTCACCAAGACGGCCCGCCTTGTAGTCGAACGCGGCGCATCTGTTTCCTGTCGACGCCATCGCAAAACGATATGGATTCCGCCGGCAGCGCCCAAGCCAATCAGCAAGGGCAAGGCGATCACGTTAGCGAAATTGAAAGTCGGACCCAGCAGTACGACCGTCCCGAGCGTAAGCAGACCGGCCAGTGCGACGGGCGCGAGAACAAGAAATACGTCAACAATACGACGCAAGACCACCACCAGAAGCGCCAGGATGAACACAGCCGCGAGCCCTGTCGCCAAGAGAAACGCTGTAATTACAGCATTGCCACTGAAAAATTCGACAACCGGAGCCCCCGTCGCAGTCGGGGCCACCTGCCGTACGGCCGCCACGAAAGCCTTGAGAACACGATTGTCCTGCAGGTTGGTATGGGGAAAGACTTCTATCCGATGCACACCGTCGGGTGCGCGATATCGGTCGCGGAGCGTAACGGGAAGGTTCTCGACCGTCACCTCGTCCGGCGACAGGCCACCAGCGAGAGCACGCAGCCGCAGCGTGAGTCCTTCGGCCATGTCCGAATTCAACCGATTGACAGACGCTGCGTCTGCATTGAGAGCAATAAATCGCCCGATCGCCTTCTCCATCCGCAGCGATGAGATCTTCAATGGCGGCGCACCGGACGTCACCGCCGCATAGCCGGCAGCTTTTTGCAGACCGGCAAGTGCTGCTCTAACCCGCTCTGGCGATGGCTGCAAGGTCGGGAGGTCCAGAGGTTGGTCAACCCGCCCGAATGCTGGCTGGCCAGCAAATATAGGGGCGAAAAGCGCGTACAGTTCCTCCAGGATTTCCTGCTTACCTTCCTGGTCCGTTGGCAGGAAACTGCCCAGGGTTCGCACACTGCGGACTTCCGGTACCGCCCGCAGTCTGGTCGCCACAGCATCGGCGGCTGCCTGCGATTGCGCCAAGACCTGTATCGGGTTCAAGCCGTAGCGCGGATGATCGGCCAGAAACGCCGCCGTCTGGACCGACTCTGCGTTTTGGTCCTTCAGATTCAGAGGGTTGCTGTCAAACTCGACGAACGGCGCAGCAACGGCAGCCGTCAAGGCGAGAACAGCGGCAACAACAAGAATAGCGCGGTCCATTCGACCAAAACGTGGGCCAATCGATACCGGCACAGTGTCAGGTGCAGAGCGGACCGGCCGCAACGATTCCAGAGCTGGCAACATGGAAAGGCTGGCGGCTAGCGCGATTGCCATGCCTACGGCGGCAATCAGACCCAGTTCAGCAACGCCTCGGTAATCCGTGAACAAGAACGAAAGAAAGGCTAACGCGGCTGCCGCCGCCGACAAGGCCAAGGCCGGGCCGACGCTTTCTGCCGCCTTCCGAAACAAGTGAGCTGTAGGCGCAAGCTCCGACGCGCGCAGGGCAGCATGGATGGCGAAATCGACGCCAAGGCCAATGAACAGGACAGCAAAGGCGACTGAAATGAGGTTCAACTCGCCGACCGCCAGCGTCACAAACCCCAGAGTAGTCGCCAGACCAGCTAGCAGCGTCACCGTAACGGCCAGAATCGCCCAGAGCTGACGCAGCCCGGCAAACAGCAGGACTATAATCAGCGCGAGAGACATCAGGCTGGCCTGACCAGCGCCTAACGACACGCTGGATATCTCCTCGCTGGAGATCGCGGCGCTGCCGGTGAGCCTGACAGCGTAGTCCTGCTCAGATGTGATCCCCAGCCGAACGGCGGCGGCCCTTGCCGCCGCCATGGCCTCGCTTGCCGGAGAAAGCGAAGAGAAATTCAGGACTGGTTGTGTAACAATGACAACCGTCCGATCGCCGTCAGCTACGCCAAGCAATCCACCCCAGTCCACCGGGCGGCTACTGCCTGTTGCTGCCGCTTCAAGAGCTTCACTTGCCGAATTCAGCAACTTGACGAGTCGTCCGGTAGGAATGCGGGACACGCCGATATTCTTCAGGATGGTTTCCAGGCCTGATGCCAAGCCGACAAGGTTCGGTTCACTGACGAACAGACCCAGTATTGGCTGAGCCTCGATCAGGCGATCCGACAGGTCTTCCAGGTCTTCGAGCGACAGGTAGAGAAGACCGTTACGCCGGAAAAACCGATCGCCTTGTGGGAAAAAGACCGACCGAAACAGGTTGGTATCTTGCTGAAGAGAGATTGCCAGGCGTCGCGCGGCATGGTCCGTCAGGTCACTGGTCGGGCCCGTGACCACGATCGCCATGCTGCCCTTGCCATGCGGAAAGGCGCGACGGTATTCCATAAACTGTTTCCGGAAATCCAGTTCCGGCGATAGCATGTCAGTTGTGTCTGTGTTGATGCCCAAATTGTTTACGGACAAGACGATGCTGCCTGCAGCAACCAGCAGCCAGACGACAACAACGTACCAGCGCCGGCGGACCGATGCTGCAGCGATTGCACCAAAAAGGTGCGCCCGGGACCGTGGATCAACTCCCAACTAGGTCCCCTATTGCACCATGCAAATTGTTGCCAAGATTAGCGCTCATGTCCGTTTGGTACGCTGGAGGAAGCCGGAGGTCATCCCCCTTGTCATTGCAATTGCCTCCGCTGACCGCGCCAAGATGGAAAGCATCGCCATGACCCTGACCACAACCGAAAATCCTTTTGGCCGTTGGTGCGCCGCCTGTTCTGCCGTCGCCGGTGCCTTGGCGCTCACCACAGTGGCGATTACGACTGCGCAAGCTTCTGGACCAGCGCAAGCAATTCAGGATTATCATACCGGCCTTTTGGGCGTGATGAAGCAGGCAAAGCAACTTGGTTTCAAGGGCCGTGCGCAGCGATTGAAACCCATGATCTCACAGGTTTTCGATCTTGGGTTCCTGTCACGGCGCATTGTTGGCAGGACTGCGTGGCGGGCGCTGAGCACGCAGCAGCGCTTGGCATACGTAGCAGCTTTTTCGCGGCTGACCGTGGCAACATATGCCGGGAGATTCAATGGATATAGCGGCGAGAAGTTCGTTACCACCGGTGTGGAGAATATCGATACCAAATACGTCCTGGTAAAAACCGACATCGTGAAGTCGGACGGCGGTCGGATTCCACTGAACTATCTGATGCAGCGGCGCGACGGCAGGTGGAAAGTCATCGACGTTTACCTGAAAGGCACGATCAGCGAAGTGGCGATCCGCCGCGCGGAGTTTCGCGTCGTGATGAGCCGCAGCGGCATTAATGGCCTAATCCATTCCATCGAGAAGAAGGCCAGGGCCGCGCAGACTCGCACCTGAGTCGCGCTTGCCTAATTCGATGGCGCGCTTTTCGCTTCCGAATCACAATGACGCGGAATGCTTTGGTGGCCCGGCCTCCGGCACCCAGCGGCGCAGTGTGCCGCCTTCCGGCGCACACGATTACTCGTCCCGGTCCGCGCGGGTCTTGGTAACCAGACCTTTCCTCCCCGACGATCTTGCATCGACACCGGTAACAGACCCTGCAAGCACGTCGTGATGCGCCTATATCGGACGCGCGGAACGATCCATATCGTATGGGATATCAACGAGGCCTCATGCCTCAGTGCAGCAGAGAAAAATCAATCCGGAAAAAGCCGGGAATCACCGATGCCGGGAATCACCGGTTTTTCAGTTCTTGATCAAAACCTCATGCTCTGATTCTGGCACCAGATCATCAAGTCGTGACGGCAAAGGCAAACCTGCGGCCTTCAAATTGCCTGACCCCACCAAAACAGGGTGTCATGAAAGACGCTGGCATTGCTGGTGCTGCAGGTTTATATATTTCTGCAATGTTCGGCTGGGGTGTCACAGCGCTTCTGGCAGGTGCTGCGTCTGAGATCATACCCATCGAACCTGAACTGGGTCACACCAGCGTAGGGAGCCGCCCGAGTTGTCGTCTTCATCCGTCACCCAGCCGCCCGAAACCGCCGCCATTATCGGTGCCGGTGTATGTGGTCTCGGCATCGGCTGGCGCTTGGCGCAAGCCGGTTGCAAGGTGGACATCTTCGATCGCGCCCAGATCGGACAGGGTGCGAGCCATGCGGCAGCCGGCATGCTTGCCGCCGGGGTCGAGACCGAGCCGGGGGAGCTCGATCTCCTGGCACTGAACCTCAAAAGTCAGGCGGCTTGGCCCGCCTTTGCTGCCGAAATCGAATCCGCCAGCGGTATGGACATCGGGTATCGGGATGACGGTACGCTGGTGGTGGCCTTGACCCGTGATGACGAGCGTCAGTTGCGGTTTATCCATGAATATCATCGCAAGGCCGGGATCGACGTATCCTGGCTGTCTGGCAGTGATGCCCGAAAGAAAGAACCCTGCCTGAGCCCTCGGGTTCCGGCAGCTGTATACAGTCCACATGACCATCAAGTCGATAATCGCGCCTTGATCACCGCCTTGGCAAAGGCAGCCAAGCGTGCGGGCGCCATGCTGCATCCGGGCCATTCTGTGGACGCCGTACTGGTAGATGGCGATCGGGCAACCGGTATAGCAACCAGCGGAGTCCGGCATGCGGCTGATGCGGTGATCCTTGCTGCTGGCGCATGGTGCCAGACCATTGAGGGATTGACGCATGAAGCCAAGCCGCCGGTTCGGCCGATCAAGGGACAAATGCTGTCGGTCCAGATGCCTTCAGCGATCCCCATATTGCGTCATGTGCTCTGGGCGCCAGGCATTTATCTTGTACCACGGAAGGACGGCCGCCTGCTCATCGGTGCAACGAACGAAGAAAAGGGCTTTGACGAAACAATCACGGCCGGCGGTCTCTATACTCTTCTGGACGCAGCTTGGCGCACTATCCCGGGGATCGAGGAATTGCCGATCATCGAGACATGGGTGGGCTTCCGGCCAGGATCGCGAGACGATGCGCCAATTCTGGGCCCGGGTCCGATCGACGGCCTGATCTATGCGACCGGGCATCATCGAAATGGCATCCTGCTCGCTCCGTTGACCGCCAATCTGGTCAGCCGGTTCGTGCTCACGGATGAACTGGACCCTGCCTTGCATCCTTTCACTTTGGCTCGGTTCGGTGAACCATCCGACGCCGCCGCAGCGTGACAACCATGCAGATCATCCTCAATGGCGAAACTGTTGTGACGGACGCTGTGACCATCCAGGCGCTGCTGGAGGAACAGGAGATCAATGAAGAAAACCGCGGCGTGGCCGTAGCCCTCAACGAAGCAGTGGTGCCACGCAGCGCCTGGGCGAATATCGACCTTTCCGAAGGCGACATTGTCGAAATTGTCCAGCCATTTCGTGGCGGCTAGGGCAGGAGGCCATGTCTTGGTAGACGATCCCTTTACTATTGCCGGCCGGACTTTCACCAGCCGACTGTTTCTGGGCACCAGCGGATATCCGAACCAGCAGGTCATGCTGGAAGCCTTGACCGCAAGCGGTGCCGAAGTCGCAACCGTTTCCATCCGGCGCATCAGCCTTGAGAGTTATGCGGAAAGCATGATCGACTTGCTGAGCGGTACCTGGGCTTTACTCCCTAACACAGCCGGCTGCATGAGTCGCAAGGACGCGGTATTGACGGCGCAACTGGCCAGGGAATCACTGGAAACAGACTGGGTAAAGCTGGAACTGATCGGCGATCGAGAAACACTGTATCCCGATGTCGAGCAATTAGTCGATGCAGCGCGAGAACTGGTGAATGACGGATTTCAGGTTCTTCCCTATTGCACGGACGACCCGGTCGTTTGCCAGAAACTGGCCGATGCCGGCTGCGCGGCAGTCATGCCTCTGGGCGCTCCGATCGGAACAGGAATCGGTATCGCCAACCCCTACAACATCGAGTTGATCGCCAACCGAAGCCACGTACCCATAATCCTGGATGCCGGGATCGGCACGGCGTCGGACGCCACGCTAGCCATGGAATTGGGTTGTGATGGCGTGCTGCTGAACACCGCTGTTGCCAAAGCGTTGGATCCGGTCTTGATGGCGGCCTCGATGCGCGACGCCGTTGCAGCCGGTCGCGCCGCACGCCATGCCGGACGCATTCCAAGAAAGGATCATGCCGAGGCGTCCAGCCCACAACTGGGCCTGATCGGAAGCTGAGGCCGACGCGGCCATGCCGGACGGAGTATGTCTTCCCGATCCACCTCTGATGATCATCACGGATCGTACGCAAGCCAATCGTCCACTGGAAGAGATCGCCGCGGCTGCCTTCGATGCCGGGATACGCTGGGTAAGCGTCCGCGAAAAAGACCTGCCGCTTCCGGATCAGACAGCGTTGGCGCATCGCATCGCGGAAAAGGCGCCCGATGATGCCCTCGTCGGAATCCACGGCAACCCCGGACCTGCACTCCCTGAGATCAGCGCCTGGCATCTGCCACAAGCCGGAAACCTGTCAACAGCACGTCAAAAAACCCGACAGCAAGCTTTGATCGGCAAATCATGTCATGACGTGGAAGCGGCCCGAGCCGCTTCCCGGGATGGCGCCGACTATGTGACCCTGAGCCCGGTTTTCAATACGAACAGCAAACCTGACTACGGTCCGGCTCTTGGCCCTCGTCGGGTGCAGGAAGCCGCAGCGGCTCTAAGTGCTGCTAGCTGCCGCCTGATCGCACTGGGCGGCGTATCGTCAACAACTATCGGCGTCTGTCGGCAGACCGGCGCCGACGGAGTTGCCGTCATGGGCGAAATCATGCGAAGCGCAAATCCCGGGGTGGCGGCACGAGCACTGATCCAGGCCTGGATCGCAGCGGAATTCCTGCGCCCCTTCAGGTGCAGGTGACTACGGTAGACGTTCGCTGCCGTAGAGTTTCATCACGGTGGTGATATCGTCACTGCCATGGCCGCGGTTCATCAGTTGTCGAAACAGCGTCAGGACATGGGAAGACATGGGAACGTTAAGGCCGACGCTGCGCGCATGGTCCCAGATCGTATCGAAATCCTTGACGATGGTGTCAAGCTGACCCAACGGCGGATCGAACGTTTCTGTTGCATATCGCGGCGTCAGAATCTGAAACGGCTTCGAATCTGCGAACCCCCCGGAAAGCGCTTCCGGCAGCAATGTTGCATCAATGCCGCATCGCTGGGCGAGCGCCACCGCTTCGGCTACCAGGACGAAGGTCCCTCCCGAAATAATCTGATTGCACAGTTTGGTTACCTGCCCGGCCCCTGACGGCCCCATGTAAGTGAAACGCACAGACAGATGGGCGACGATCGGCGCGACCCTTTCGAAATCCGCCTTTTCCCCTCCAGCCATGATCGCCAGCGCGCCATGTTCGGCGCCCGGAACACCACCCGATACAGGCGCATCGACCCATCCCATGCCGTTGGCGTTCTTGAGACGTCCGGCAAATTCCGAGGTCAGGTCCGGTCGCATGCTGGAAAAGTCGACCAGAATCTTGCCATTCCCGTCTGTTTCGGCCACACCTCCTTCACCAAAAACAACCGCTTCCACAGCCGGGGCCGCGGTAAGGCACATCATGATGATATCGGCCTGTTCAGCCACCGCGCGCGGCCCACTCGCCTCGGTCGCGCCTGCTTCCAGCAACGGCCTCAGTTTTGCAGCCGTGCGGTTCCAGATCGTGACCGGAAAACCGGCATCGAGCAACCGATGGGTCATCGGCGCGCCCATCAGACCGATGCCGATAAATCCGAGGGCCGGTTTCGGTTTGGACTTCGCCATCAACGACATCTCTCCTTTCATGGATCGGCAGTCAGTTGCTTGAGTAACGCTCTTTCAGGTGAGCCTTGAAAGCAGACGAGCCGAGCGAACGGCCCGTTGCCCGCGTCAGCAACTCATTGGTCGAGAATCTCGATCCGTGTTCGTGTACGTTTGACCGCAGCCAGGTGAACAGGGGCGTGAAATCACCCCGCTCAATGCCTGCTTCGATATCCGTATTGGCGGCCTTGGCGGCCGAAAACAGCTGTGCAGCGGCCATGGCGCCCAATGTATACGTCGGGAAATAGCCCCATGCACCGCTATACCAGTGAATGTCCTGCAGACAGCCCCGCCTGTCATCCGGCGGCCGAATGCCGAGCAGGTCTGCAAGCCCTTCATTCCACGCAGCAGGCAGGTCTTCCAGCGACACGTCACCCCCGAGAACGGCCCTTTCGATCCGATAGCGCAAGATCACGTGGGCCGGATAGGTGACTTCGTCGGCATCGACCCGAATGAGCCCGCGCGCCACCCGGGTCATCAGGGAGAGGAGATTGTCGGCACTCCAGGCTGGTCCTTCGCCGCCGAAGGCTTCGGCCATCAGCGGCGCAGCCCAGGAAACGAAGGCGGGCGAGCGGCAGACCTGCATTTCGATCAAAAGGGACTGGCTTTCATGGAGCGTCATGCCCCGTGACGCGCCAACCGGTTGATGACGCCAGGCGGCCGGCAGGCCAGCCTCATATTGTGCGTGTCCGGTTTCGTGCAGTACAGCCAGCAGACCGGTCAGAAAATCCGCATCATCGTAGCGGCTGGTAACTCGAATGTCCTCCGGCGTTCCGCCTGAAAAGGGATGGTGGCTGACATCCAGACGGCCCTTGTCGAAATTGAAACCCAATGTCGCCATGAAACGACGTCCCAGCGCTTCCTGCCGGGGTACTGGAAAAGGCCCTTCCAGCGGGACAGGCGGACAAGCGGCCTGATGATCGAGGACCCTGGCCACGAAATCGGGCAAGAAATCCGCCAGATCGTCGAAGACCGGATCAATGTCCGCGACCCGACCGCCAGGCTCGAACTGATCCAGCAAGGCGTCGTACACTGACACGTCGAGCACAGCGGCCTGAGCGTGTCCGGCTTCGCGGGTCAACCGGACCACTTCCTTGAGCAGCGGAAGCACCGCGGCATAGTCCGACGCCGACCGAGCACTGCGCCAGGCGATTTCGCAAGCCGAATCCGCCCTGGCACGCGCCGCGATCAACGCCGAAGGGAGAGCGGTCTGGCGAACCCACTGGCGGCGCATCTCCCGCAGGTTGGCTTCTTGCCAGGCATCCAGAACTTCCTCCTGCGCCATCTCAAGCAGATCAGGCATATCGGCAGCCGTCACGATCTCCTGGCCCACAAGGCTGAGCGCCGCGATCTGTTCCGCCCGAGATTCAGCGCTGCCCTCAGGCATCATCACGGCTTGATCCCAGTGAAGGATGCTCGCCGCCTCCTGGATCAGTGAAGCGCGCCGGAAGCGCGCCTCAAGCGCGACGTAGGCGCTCATGCAGCGCCGGGCCGAGCTGGTCGCCGATTGGGTGCGGGCCGATATCGCCGATGCCACAGCACGTAGATGATCAGGCCGGTCAAGCTTATCGAGAACCAGGTGATGGCGTATTCCAGATGGGAATTGCGCACAGTCACCCGCGTCTGTCCTCCCTTGGGCCAGCCTCCGGGAGCATTGTCAACGAGGTCGACATAGTACGAGCGCATGTCTTTGATGTCGGCATGCACTGCCATTTGAGAGATGTTGATCCGAAACCAGACATTCTGGCCGGGATCGTTCTCAGGTACAAAATAGCCGGCTCGGGCCGGCGTACGAATGACGCCGACAAGCGTCACATCACCTTGTACCTGGCCGTCGCGACGCGTTTCCGGGTTCTGTCGGACCTTGGGTACCCAGCCCCGATTGACAAGGAGCACGCTGCCGTCTACCAGCCGGAATGGCGTGATGACCTGGACACCGATGGCACCGGTCAGCAGCGAGCGGGCCGGATGGTACATTTCCTTGTCTTGCAGGAATTGTCCGGTAAATCGCACCCGGCGAAACAGCAATTGTTCCGATTCGAGCTTGACCGGCAACGTCCTGAGCACCGGAAGGGCCATTCGAGACTGACGTTCAGCAATCAGAGTTTCCTTCCAGGCCAGGCGCTGTATCTGCCAGATGCCCAAACCAAAGGTAAACGCGACGGCAGGCAGTGCAATCAGGGTTGGCCACAGGGACGGACGAAATCCGAAAACGGTCATGTTCATTCAGTCAGCGCGACCGGAAACCGACGCATGCCCGGATGACCTTGCTGCACGAAAACGGCGTCCCTGCTGCTAGTGATGTGCAACAGGAGCACCGGCGCTGCCGATGACATAGACGAAACAGAAAAGAAACAGCCACACGACGTCAACGAAATGCCAGTACCACGCCGCCGCTTCGAAACCGAAGTGATGGTTGGGCTTGAAGTGCCCCTTCATGGCGCGGAACAGGCACACGGTCAGGAAGATCGTGCCTACAATGACATGGAAGCCGTGAAAGCCGGTTGCCATGAAGAAGGTGGACGTGTAGATCCCGCCACCTGTGATCTGCGCGCCTTCTTCCGTGATTTTCTGGCCACCTTCGATGAGTGTCACGAAGCCGAATGGAGAGATCGAGTACTCGATCGCCTGCAGCGTGGTGAAGCACACGCCCAGAATGACGGTCGCCATCAGCCCCTGGATCAACGCCTTGCGATTACCTTCTTTCAGGGCATGGTGCGCCCAGGTGACCGTACAGCCGGACAACAGCAAAATCATGGTGTTCAACAGCGGCAGATCCCAGGCGTCGAAAACGGTAATATGCGCCGGCGGCCATTGCCCGCCATTAGCCAGTTCTCTAGCGTACATCTTGGCGGCATCGCCCACCTGAACCCCACCCTCGCCCCACAGGGCGCTGTCGAAGAAAGCCCAGAAGAAGGCGGCGAAGAACATCACCTCGGAAGCGATGAACAGAACCATGCCATAGCGCATGCCCAACTGGACGACCTTGTTGTGGTAGCCGTCCTGTTCTGCCTCCCGGACAACGTCCCGCCACCAGACATACATGGTGAACAGAACACCCAGCAGACCGGCCATGGCGATGAAAGGACCTGCCGCCGTGCCGTGCATCCAGAGAACCGCCCCACCAAACAGCGCCAGTGCCGCCATTGCACCAACGAACGGCCAAGGGCTGGGATCCACGAGATGATAGGGATGTTTTTGGGCTTCAGCCATGGTCGTTGTTTTCCTCGCAGCCGTTCAGTCGGCCAAAATGGTGCGGCGGGTCAGTTCCGGAACACGTTCCTGAACTCGGCGTCCTGTATCGTCATCGCGGTTCTGGAAGCGCGGAAGAAGGTGTAGGACAGGGTAATGGTATCAACATCACGAAGATTGCGGTCATCGACGATGGCCGGATCGACGAAGAAGCTGACCGGCATGGTGACTTGCTCGCCGGTTTTCAGCGTCTGCTGCTCAAAACAGAAACATGCGATCTTTGAAAAATAGACGCCGGCCTTGGCGGGAGTGACGTTGAATGTTGCCACGCCAGTGCTGTCGCCGTCTTCCCGGCTTTTCGCGACAAAGGCAACCAAGCGACGCTCGCCGACCCTGACCTTGACGCTATCCACTTCAGGCTGGAACTGCCAGTCCAGTTTGCTGCTGATATTCGCCACGAAGCGAATCGCAATGACGCGTTTGCCGGCGTCAGGCGGCGCCGCCGTCGCACGCTGGGTATACCCGCCAAAACCGGTGACGCGGCAGAACATCTCGTAGAGCGGCACAGCATAGACCACCAGCAGCGTCATTCCACACAGAATGGCCAGGACACCGACTACAGTGATGCGCTTGCCCCTGGCGGTCTTGGCGTCAACTCTCATGGCCGCAGTTTCCTCAGCCACTCATCGCATATTCGAACTTCACGATCGTCACGACATAGACAATCAGTACAAAGGCGCCGAGCGCAGCCAGCAAGGCCAGATTGCGGCCCCGCCGCTTCGGCCCGACCAGATCCTTCCGTACCTCCGGCTTGTGCGATTCAACAACCTCAGACACCGAAACCTCTCCAGATCCAGACTGTCATGGCGCGATCAACGCCCAAGGCTGTAAACAGGCCGAACAGATACAACAGCGAAAAACGGAACGTGCTGCGCGCCACGACGTCGCCTGCCTTGTCGGTCTCGTCCAGACGCCACATTTGCAGGGCCAATCGCAGGAATCCGACGGACAGCGCAAGCGCGGTCGCGCCGTAGATCCAGCCCGACAAGCCAATCAGGACCGGCGCAAGCGCCAGCAACGCCAGCACAACGGTGTAGATCAGGATCTGCCGCTTCGTCTCCTGCCGACCAGCAACCACCGGCAACATCGGCACGCCGGCGCGGGCATAGTCACCGTCACGATAAAGGGACAGCGCCCAAAAATGCGGCGGGGTCCAGACCAAGATCAGAAGAAACATCACGACGCCGCCCCATGCGACATCCGCGGTCACCGCCGCCCAGCCGATCATGGGCGGGAATGCGCCCGCTGCGCCGCCGATGACAATGTTCTGGGGTGTCCGACGCTTCAGCCACATCGTGTACACGAAGATGTAGAAGCCGATCGTCAGTGCCAGCATGGCACCGGCCACCCAATTCACGGCCAGGCCCATCAGCATGACGGAAAAGGCCGCCAGAATGACGCCGAAAGATAGCGCGCTTTCCGGATCAACCTTGCCGGCTGGTATCGGACGTCTCCGGGTGCGTTCCATGACTGCATCGATATCGCGGTCGAACCACATGTTGATCGCGCCAGAGGCCCCGGCACCGACCGCCATGCACAATACCGCCAGAGCCGCGATCACCGGATGAATATCACCCGGGGCCAGGAACAGACCGATCCAGCCGGTAAAAACCACAAGCGACATCACCCGAGGCTTGAGCAGGGCGACATAGTCCCGCCATTCCGCATCTGCCGGAGAAGCAGTACTGACGAACGATACCGAGACGGTCGTCTCCGTCATCTGACGATCCGTATCATTCCGATGCCGGACCTAACGGTGAGAGCCGACTTCGACCTTCGGCAGTTCGTCGAAGGTATGAAATGGCGGTGGGGAGGAAACCTTCCACTCGAGGGTCGTCGCACCCTCGCCCCACGGGTTGTCCGCAGCCTTTGCGCCTTTGGTATACGCGTGGAACAGGATGTAGAAAAACAGTATCGTTGCAAGACCGCCGAGATACGAGCCATAGGACGCAATCGCGTTCCAGCCGGCATAAGCGTCCGGATAGTCCACATAGCGGCGCGGCATGCCTGCCAGGCCGAGAAAGTGCATCGGGAAGAAGGTGACATTTGCGCTGATGAACATCAGCCAGAAATGCAGCCTGCCCATTTTCTCGGAATACATCCTCCCGGTCATTTTCGGGAACCAGTAGTAGAACCCGGCAAAGATCGCGAACACGGCACCCAGTGACAGCACATAGTGAAAGTGCGCCACTACGTAGTAGGTGTCGTGCATCGCATTATCGATACCGGCATTGGCCAGAACCACGCCGGTTACGCCACCGACGGTAAACAGGAATATGAAGCCGAAACACCACAGCATCGGCGTCATCATCCGGAGGGAGCCGCCCCACATGGTAGCGATCCAACTGAAAATCTTCACCCCGGTCGGCACCGCGATGACCATGGTCGCCGCAGTGAAATAGGCCCGCGTATCGGCATCCATGCCCACGGTATACATGTGGTGCGCCCATACGATGAATCCGATGAACCCAATCGCCACCATCGCGTAGGCCATCCCCAGATATCCGAAGACCGGCTTGCGTGAAAAGGTGGACACGATCTGCGAGATAATGCCAAAGCCCGGCAGGATCAGGATATACACCTCCGGATGGCCGAAGAACCAGAAGAGATGCTGAAACAGTATCGGGTCGCCGCCGCCATCCGGTCGGAAGAAGGCGGTTCCGAAGTTTCGGTCGGTCAGGAGCATTGTGATCGCACCAGCCAACACCGGCAGGGAAAGCAGCAACAAGAAGGCGGTAACCAATACCGACCACACAAACAGGGGCATCTTGTGCAGGGTCATGCCCGGCGCCCGCATGTTGAAAATAGTGGTAATGAAGTTGATTGCGCCCAGAATGGAACTCGCTCCAGCAACGTGCAGGGCAAAGATGGCCATATCCATGGCTGGCCCGTCATGGCCAGTGAAACCGAAGTTGGCTCCCGTGGAAGACAGCGGCGGATAAATGGTCCAGCCAGTACCGGCGCCGCCGCCGAGAACGGCGGACAACAGCAACAGAATGAAAGCCGGCGGCAACAGCCAGAAGCTGATGTTGTTCATCCGCGGGAAGGCCATGTCCGGCGCACCGATCATGATCGGGACGATCCAGTTCCCGAAACCGCCGATCAAGGCCGGCATGACCATGAAAAATATCATGATCAAACCGTGGGAGGTCACGAGCACGTTATAGAAATGACCATCCATCAACTGTACGCCCGGATCCTGCAATTCGATCCGGAACCAGATGGACATGATCAGGCCAACCAGCCCCCCAACAACCGCAAAGATCAGATAGAGAGTCCCGATATCCTTGTGATTGGTGGAATAGACCCAACGTTTCCAACCAGTCGGGACATGATCGTCGTGAGCGTGGGCTGTACCGTAGGCCATATCTGGTCCTCTTCCCAAAAATCCTCCGGCGCCCATCGGCGTCGGCGGCACCCCTCTATGCCGAACGGCTGTGTGGTAATCCCGTTATTGCTTCCCGGCGGTTTCGATGGCCGCGGCCGGCGCTTGACGCAACGCTGTTTTCTCTGGCGCCCGAATGACGCTGAAACCGTCGCTTTCTTCCCGTGCCTTGTTCCACGCCTCTGCCAGCCAGGCCTGATATTCCTCTTCCGATACCACGCGCAGGGCGATCGGCATGAATGCGTGATCCTTGCCACAGATTTCCGAGCACTGACCGTAAAACCAACCCGGCTTGGCGAAACGAACCCAGGTTTCATTGGTCTGACCGGGGACCGCGTCGATCTTTGCGCCCGAGGCCGGGATTGTCCATGAGTGGATCACGTCGGCACCCGTCACATAAAGGCGCACGGTCGCGCTGACGGGCAGCACCATTTCGTTGTCGACATCCAGCAAACGAACAACTTTGCGCGCGTATTTGTCCTGCATCCGCTTGCTGGCAGCCTGGCATTCCCTACGATTTTCCGGATCGATGTAGCCGCGACAGGCAATACGGCTTTCAAACCGCAGCTTGCCGCCTTCCGGCGTGGTATACTCGTAGCTCCAGTACCATTGATGACCGGTCGCCTTGACCGTCATGATCTTCTTTCCGGCGGCCACTTCCGCCCTGGTCAGCTTTGGCGCCTTGTCCGTGTAATAGAGCAACCGGAAGGACGGCACCGCGATCACTACAAGAATGAGAACCGGAACAACTGTCCAAGCCACTTCCAGCATCAGGTTGTGGGTCGTTTTGGATGGAGTCGGGTTTTTCGATTCACGAAATCGCACCACCACCATGATCAGCAGGACCAAGACAAAAACCGAGATCAGCGAGATGATGATCAGCAGCAGGTCGTGAAAGTCGTCGACCCGCTCCATCACTGGCGTCGCCGCCTTCTGAAAACCCGTCTGCCACGGTTCGGGCTGGGCTGCGCCTGCTGCCGATGCGCCTGCGCCGACGATCATAAGCATGCCGAAACCGGCTCTGATCAAGAGGGCGGAAGCGGCGTTGCGCGCCAGACGGAAGGGAAATGTCATCAAGTCATCCCAATTTGCCAAGGGACGTCGCTGTCGCCAA
Source organism: Rhodospirillaceae bacterium (assembly GCA_026709535.1). GTDB lineage: Bacteria > Pseudomonadota > Alphaproteobacteria > Bin65 > Bin65 > Bin65. Next base: position 12,020 of record JAPOST010000140.1, on the reverse strand, counting down.
CGCCTCAAAGAAATCCTGTTCCGGCGTGTCTGTCCTTTCTGCCTCCAATTATGGCGGAAAGTCCCGAACATTGATGACCAAACCCTGCTTTCCGCGCCTTTCGCCGGTTGGCAATATGATCATGATGTCCTTGACGGAAACATCGCGAAAATACGGGTCTTGCACGCATGCAAGCCAGCCGATTCTTCGCGACCTGATGTCACATAAACCATGGAAATAAAAGGATTCTGCGGCGTTTAGGCACAATTTTCCGACACGTTTCGGCGCCTCTTGGCACGGCCACAGCAATGGTCCAAAATCAGCCAGATCAGCGTGGGAAAGACTTGGTGGGCAGGCCCTTGACGTTCCAGTTGGACAGCGCCGTGTTGTGCCACCATCCGCGCCCCGGCACCTTGATGCCGACCACCTTGATCTTGAAGGTCTCGTCCCCTTCCACCAGGTCGTCCCTGAACGTCTGCACCGAAATCGTCAGCGGCTGGCCGGGCTGGCCCTGGGCATAGTACACCCATGGGTTCGTCCACGAGTAATCCGCGCCATCCACGCCGACGCCATGATGGCTCGCGCCCTTCGTCGCGGTCCCGCCGTACGCGGCATAATATACACGGATTCGGGTATCCCGGTAAGGGAAGCCGCCCGGCTTCTTCGTCACCGTGATCTGGAACGTCGCCTTCTCGCCTTCCTTGACGCTCACGTCCCCGGCATGCGCCGGAGCCGAAAGCAGGGCGAGGCCGAGCGCTGCGGTCAGCGCCGTCGCAAACGATCCCGGCCGCGCGGCCAGACCCGACGGGAATTGGATCAAGTGTGTTGCAACTGACTTCGTGCCCTGCTTGGCTTATGGACCAATGGCTCAAACTGAACGGGCAGTACAAAGAGGAAAGCGCTTTTGAAGTATCGGATCATGTAGCGCTCTCATCCCAAGGTGACGATTAACCGGAGTCGAAACCTTGCCAGTCCGTAAAGAAGCTGGCCGGCTCCCGCTCCGAATACAGAGCGTTGACTGGGGCAGAGGTATCTTCGTACCCTAGGCACATGCCACACAGGACAATGTGGTTTTCCGGAATCCCAAGACAACTCTTTATCGTTTCCGAATAGTCGACCCAAGCCGCCTGCGGACAGGTGTCCAGCCCGTGGCTGCGTGCGGCGACCATCACGTTCTCGATGAACAGGCCGATGTCCAGGAACGAGCCGCGTTCCATGCGCCCGTCCATGTGGAAGAACAACCCAACGGGGGCATCGAAGAAGTCGAAGTTGCGGCCGTGCTGCTTGTAGGTCTTTTCCCGCTCGCCCTTCTTGATGTCAAGCAGGCCATACATGTCCCAGCCTAACTTCCGACGCCTGGAAACATAAGGCTCGAACCATTCGACGGGGTAGTAGTTGTACCCCATCTCCTGTCCGCCGCCGCCGTCGCGCTTCTCATGGATCGCAGCACAGACCTCATCTCGCACATCCCCGGCCACGGCGACGACATGCCATGGCTGGATATTCGTCCCGCTTGGCGCTCGCGCTGAAACATTCAGAATTCGTTCGATCAGTCCCCGTGGCACCGGCTTGTCTCGCAGAAACGCACGGATCGACCGCCGGGTAGTGATGGCCGCTTCGACATCGTTCAGACCCGCCGCCGGGTCACGACGGCCGTAACCAAAATCAGGAGGAGACTGGATATAGGTATCAGGCATGGTATTGCGCCTCTTCTACGAGCATCAGGCAGCCTCCGCCATATTGCGCAGCACATAGTGCAGTATCCCGCCGTTCTTGTAATAGGCAACCTCATCGGCAGTATCAATACGGCAGAGAAGGTCGATTTGGCGGTTGGAACCGTCTGAATAATGGATGGTGCAGGCAATACCCATGCGCGGGGTGATGCCGCGGCTAACCCCTGTAATGTCGAAGGTCTCGTCGCCCTGCAGGTTCAGGCTTTTGCGGGTAACTCCATCCTTGAATTGCAGCGGCAGTACGCCCATACCCACCAGGTTTGACCGGTGGATGCGTTCAAAGCTTTCGACGATGACTGCTTTCACGCCCAAGAGTGTCGTACCCTTTGCCGCCCAGTCTCGGGACGAACCCGTTCCATACTCCTTGCCGGCGACGACAATAAGCGGTACGCCCTCCAACCTGTATTTCATCGCTGCATCGTAGATCGGCATTACGTCACCCGAAGGCTGGTGCCTGGTCACGCCGCCTTCAGCGCCGGGCACCATTTCGTTTCGGATGCGGATGTTGGCGAAGGTGCCCCGCATCATCACTTCGTGGTTGCCGCGTCGCGAGCCATAGCTGTTGAAGTCGTGCGGGCGTACCTGGTAGGTTTTCAGATAATCGCCGGCCGGACCGTCTTCTTTGATCACGCCCGCAGGTGAAATATGGTCAGTCGTGACCGAGTCACCCAGCCTCACCAGCGATCGGGCGCCGACGACATCATCCACAGTACCGGGCAAGATACTCATTCCCTCGAAATACGGAGGATCCTTGACGTAGGTACTGCCGGAATTCCAGTCATAAGTCAGGCCGCCGGAGACGGCAATGTTTTGCCAGTTCTCATCGCCCTTGAAGACATCCGCGTAGCGTTCGCGGAACATGGCCGGTGTCACGCATTTGTCGATAATCTCGGCAATTTCCTGGTTGCTTGGCCAGATGTCCTTAAGAAAAACATCGCTACCGTCCTCGGCCTGCCCGATCGGATCGTTGTATAGGTGGATTTTCATGGAGCCAGCCAACGCGTAGGCCACGACCAGCGGCGGTGACGCCAGATAGTTGCCTCTGGTCAGTGGATGGACCCGGCCTTCAAAATTCCGATTGCCGGACAGGACAGCGCAAACCGTCAGGTCGCTGGCCTCAATGGCGTCATGGATGGGATCGGGAAGCGGCCCCGAGTTGCCGATGCAGGTAGTGCAACCATAACCGACCAGGTTGAAACCCAAGGCGTCCAGATCGTCCTGCAATCCTGCGGCCTCGATATAAGCGCTCACGACCTGGGACCCCGGCGCGAAGCTGGTCTTCACCCAAGGTTGCCGTCTCAGCCCTCTTGCCCGCGCTTTGCGCGCCAGCAAGCCAGCAGCCACCAGCACAGCCGGATTGGATGTATTAGTACAACTGGTAATGGAAGCGATGACGACATCGCCGTCATCCAGCGTCCAGTCTTGTCCTTCGATTACTTGGCTTCGATCGTGATTCTCCAGTTTCACGAACTCGCTGGCGGCATTGGTCAGCGCGATCCGGTCTTGCGGGCGCTTTGGTCCGGCCAGTGATGGAACGACTTCGGTCAGGTCCAGTTCCAGTGTGTCGGTGAATTCCGGATCCGGCGCGCCAGCATCGCGCCACATACCCTGGGCCTTGGCATAGGCCTCCACCAGCTTCACCCGCTCGGCATCCCGGCCGGTAAACTCCAGATAGCGCAAAGTCTCGGCATCAATCGGGAAGAAGCCGCAGGTTGCGCCATATTCCGGTGCCATATTGGAAATCGTCGCCTTATCGGCCAGCGTGAGATGGTCCAGGCCGGCGCCGAAAAACTCGACAAACTTGCCGACCACGCCCTTCTCCCGGAGCATCTGGGTAACAGTCAGCACGAGGTCCGTCGCCGTCGCCCCCTCTTTCAAGGAGCCGGTCAGCTTGAAGCCCACCACCTCCGGGACCAGCATGGATACCGGCTGGCCCAGCATTGCGGCCTCGGCCTCTATGCCGCCGACGCCCCAGCCCAGCACAGCCAGGCCGTTCACCATTGTCGTGTGACTGTCTGTGCCGACGCAAGTATCCGGATAGACGATGGTCTCGCCCTCTTCGTCAGTCAACCAAACGGTTTGCGCAAGATATTCGACATTCACTTGGTGGCAGATGCCGGTCCCTGGAGGGACGACTCGAAAATTATCGAAGGCCGACGCGCCCCAACGCAGGAATTCGTAACGTTCTCGGTTACGTTCGAATTCCCGCTCGACGTTCAGACGAAAGGCATGCTCCGTCCCGAAGTGATCAATCATCACCGAATGGTCGATGACCAAGTCGACTGGCACCATTGGATTGATTTTCTCCGGATCGCCGCCCAGGCTGGCAATCGCGTCCCGCATCGCCGCGAGGTCAACCACCGCGGGCACACCAGTAAAATCCTGCATCAAGACCCGAGCCGGCCGGTAGGCGATTTCCCGGGTTGACTTCTTGAATTTCAGCCAATCGCCAAAAGCCCGGACATCGTCAGCCGTCACTGTGCTGCCGTCTTCATGGCGCAGCATATTTTCCAGCAGGACTTTCAGCGAGAAAGGCAGGCGGCTGATGTCACCAAGTCCGTTCTCCGCCGCTTTCTGCAGGCTGAAATAAGTGAATGACCTGCCATTGACGTCAAGCGTCTGGCGGGCGTTGAAACTGTTCTGGGTTCCGATGACGGGCATGAGACGGCTCCGTGGAATAAGACTGCAAGATCGGCATCGGCGCGCCTTATCAATGGATGCGAGGCAGCTATTCACGCCGGCGATGTTTATTTCGGAATGGCGTAGCGGTTACACCACAGGTATTGATCCGGTGTCCATACGATGGGGCCGCGACACATGCAGGCAGTGCGCGGTCGCCTCAAGGAGAACTTACCCGCCGATGACAAGACCACAGGATGTTCTCGATTTCTGGCTGGCGCCAACGACGCGAAAACGCTGGTTTGACAAAGACACGGTGTTTGATGCGGAAATCCGGCAACGCTTCGAAAACGCTTACGATGATGCGGCTGCAGGCCGACTGGATGGATGGATGCAGGATCGCGATGGCGCGTTGGCCCTGGTGATCTTGCTGGACCAGATGCCACGCAACATGTTCCGCGACACGCCCAAGGCATTCGCTACCGATCCCAAGGCGCGGGAGATCACCAAGCACGCCCTTGCCCGCGGGTTCGATTTGGAACTGGAGAACGAAGATCACCGGATGCTCTTCTATCTGCCGCTTGAGCATTCGGAGGAGATGGCCGATCAGGACCAGTGCGTCGCGCTGGTCATGGAACGGGCTTCGGGATCCGAATTTCCGGATTATGCTAAAGCACACAGGGATGTCATCGCCCGGTTCGGCCGCTTCCCGCACCGTAATGTCATCCTCGGGCGGCCTGATACAGCAGAAGAAGAAGACTATCTGAAGGATCCGAATGCCGGTTTCTAATTCATCCGCCGATGCCTGCAGAAATTCGAGACAATGAATATTCTCGTCGTTGGATCAGGCGGCCGAGAGCACGCGCTGTGCTGGAAGATTGCTGCTTCACCCCTGTGCACGGCCTTGTATTGCGCGCCAGGCAATGCCGGCATCGCGCAGGAAGCAGAATGCCTGCCGGTCAAGGCCGGAGACATCGACGGCCTTGTCGCCAAGGCGCAGCAAAAGGCAATCGATCTGGTTGTGATCGGACCAGAAGAGCCACTCTGCGCCGGCTTGGTGGACCGCATGGAAGCTGCAGGCATCGCCGCCTTCGGGCCCAATGCCGATGCCGCAATCCTGGAAGGCTCCAAGGGTTTCATGAAGGATCTTTGCGCCAAATACGATATCCCGACTGCCGCCTATCGCCGATTTACAGATACCGCCGAGGCCAAGGCTTTCATTGCCGAAAAAGACATGCCGATTGTCGTGAAAGCGGATGGCTTGGCCGCCGGCAAGGGCGTGATCGTTGCCCAATCGGCTGACGAGGCAGAGGCTGCCGTGACCACCATCCTTCAGGACCGCGCATTTGGCAGTGCCGGAGCGGAAATCATCGTCGAAGAATTCCTGGAGGGCGAAGAAGCCAGCATCCTGGCGTTGGTGGACGGGGAGCATTTCGTCATGCTGCCGTCTGTCCAGGATCACAAGGCCGTTGGCGAAGGCGATACTGGCCCGAACACTGGCGGCATGGGTGCCTATTCGCCAGCACCGATTGTAACCGATGCGCTTACCGACCGCATTCGCAAGGAAATCATGGCGCGAACCGTGGCCGCTATGGCAGCCGAAGGTCGGCCGTTCAAGGGCGTGCTGTATGCTGGTCTGATGATCGGCCCGGATGGCCCCAAGGTGCTGGAATTCAATATCCGCTTCGGTGATCCGGAGTGTCAGCCTTTGATGATGCGCCTCATGTCTGACCTGCTGCCCGCCCTGATTGCAGCGCGGGACGGTGAACTGAAGGCATTCGACCTGCGCTGGTATGCCGAGTCGGCGATGACCGTTGTACTGGCGACCAAAGGCTACCCGGGCGATTATGAACGCGACACTGAAATATGCGGCTTGGACACCCTCCCTGACGACCCGAATACTGTCGTTTTTCACGCCGGGACATCGCGGGACGGCGACCGCATTCTGACGACAGGAGGCCGCAGCTTGGGCGTTACCACCTTGGCGCCAACCATCACCGAAGCCCAGAAGAAAGCCTACGCCGTCATTGATGCAATCGACTGGCCCGAAGGCTTTTGCCGCCGGGACATCGGCTGGCGAGTGGCGACGCGCTAATTCGGCGCGGCAGATCCACTTGCCGCAAGGTTGTGGTCTTTTTTCTAGACCGGTTTCTGGATCCAGAAAAGATACATCCCTTCAAAAGCTTTCGGATGCCCGACCTCAAAGCGCTTCCACGCGTTGATATCGTTCAGCGCGCCAAGACCTTCCTCTGCGGCAAAGGCATCGGCAATATCAGATCGAACATCCATCTGCAGAAAATCGAATTTTTCATCGTCCAGAAAATTCCCGATCTGCTCTAGTGTGACCGGTTTCTCATGGGTGTGAAAAAGAAGATCCCGTAAATTGCTGAGCGTATAGAAATCCGCGGACAGGGCTAACGATTTCTCGAAATCGTCTGCAGGGTCAGCAAGGATTTTCGACCTGATATCACGCATGGCATCAGCATTGGACCCATCAATACCTTTCGCCGCCAGCCTCTCGCGATAACTCGTCAACTCATGACGGGCTGAGGCGCTGTAAATCCCCATATACATCAGCCCGCCGGGCTTTAGCCGATCGAGCAGGACACGCCATCCGGCAAACGGGTCTGCCAAGTGGTGCAGGACCCCCACACATTCCAACAGGTCGACCGGACCGTCGAACGGCGCATCGAACTCCGGCAAAGCCATGATATCCGCCTGCCGGAACCGAAGATTACTGACGCGGTGTTGCCGTGCCCGCATCGAAGCATATCGCAGACTGGCGCGGCTGAAGTCGAAGGCCAGCAGATCGACCCTGGGCGCATAGGCTTGGGCGGCATGGACAGCCTGCTGGCCAGTCCCGCAGCCGGCAATCAGGATTCGCAACTGGCCCGTGTCCCATCCGCCTTTCAGATCGACCGGGGCATCAGAAGTCATCTCTACCAACAGGCGGCGGGCGGCCCCGGCCGACGGCGACTGTATCCAGCGCCATCGCGGATAAGGATTGTCCTCATATTGCCCAGCGACCGCCTTTCCGGTTTCGTCGACCGGTCCCGATCCGGCGGCCAGGTTCGAGTCAGCGCGGGCCATGTCGTGGGCTTCACGTTCAATGACGCGTGCGAGCGCCTTCAAGGAACCACTAATGCCGCGGCCAGGCGGTTGGTAAAGAGCAAGTGCAAGGGCAGTTGCTTCGTCTCTCGTTCTTGACGAGATGTTGCGAATTGCCGCCCGTTCATCGTCGGACACTGGCCAAATATATTCGTTGAGCCACGCCTGATACGCCAGGGCAGGTAGCAAATCGTCCAGAACATCCGTATTCTCACCCAGAATGATTGCTTTCCGGAGGCCAACCAGTTGTGCCTCCAACGTCGGTTCTGTGACTGGCGCCGCTTGCAGCATCGCCTTCAGCAGACCGACGAGGGCTTCGTCGTCAGACAATCCGGCCAGACCTCCGCGTTCCATCAGCAAGAGGCCAGCAGCTCGCGCGAGTGGTTCCGGCGTCACTCGATCAAGCGAAAGCGCGGCTGCCAGCCCGGAGGCGCTGACTGTTGCAAAGGTGACGGGCGTAACGGCAGAAAACAGGTATGAGAGCCTCTGCGCAGTTCCAGTGCTTCCGGAATTGGTTTGGAGATGCCTGGCCAGAACCTCGATTGCCTCCATGAAACAGCCCTGCGCCGCGTGGATGTCGGCAAGCAACCCAGCGATACCGGCGTCCTGTGGTGCCTTGCGATGGGCCTCGTCGAGGATTATCGTTGCGTAGTCCGGTTGTCTCCGGGCCAAAGCCGCCTTTGCCTCGGCCATCACCTTCTTGACGCCGGGGCGTGCCATCAGTCGTTCAAGGCGCGCGGGTCCAACGCATCCTGAAGTCCGTCTCCCAGAAAATTGAAGGCAAGGACGGTGATGAAGATCATGAGTCCAGGCCAGATCATCAGGAGCGGCGCATTTGACAATTGCTCTTGGGCTCCGTTCAGCATGTTGCCCCAACTCGGGATCGGCGGCTGGATACCCAGACCCAAGAAGCTCAGGATCGATTCGAACAGGATGATGCCGCCGACGGAAAGTGTCGTCGCCACGATAACGGGCGAGACCGCGTTCGGCAGTATGTGAACGCGCATCACTCGCCACGGGCTGGCGCCCATCGCGATGGCAGCCCGCACAAACTCCCTTTCCTTCAGAGACAACGTCGCGCCGCGCATCAGCCGCGCCACGCCGGTCCAGCCAAACATCGCGGTGATGAAAATAATCCGATATAGGCTGATATCGCCATCATCGACACCGGACGCCTGAAAGCCAAGCTTGGTGAGATCAACAGCGGCAAATATAATCAGGAGCGGAAGGATCGGTAGCGCGATGACACCGTCTGTGACGCGCATCAGCAGACTATCCAGACGCCCACCGAAATACCCCGCCAAGATACCGATGAATGAACCAATGACGGCAGAGAAAATGGCGGCCACAAGGCCGACCAGCAGCGAGATCTGCCCACCATACAGAAGTCGCACCAGCAAGTCACGACCCAGTTCGTCGGTTCCCAACGGGTGCGCCGCGCTGGGGCCCTGCTGCAGGGCATGCAGATCTACATCGCGAATGTCAATGCCCATCAGGCGCTCTACCAGCGGCGCAAAGGCCGATGCCAGAAACAGCATTCCCAGAATAATGGCCGAAGCGGCCGCCAGCCGGTGCCGCATGAAACGGTGCAATCGGCGCCGCCGGATTTCCCGCCGACTGGCCCAGGCGACAACCCTGTCCGTCATGACAGGCTGATCCTGGGATCAAGGACCGCATAAGTGATGTCAGCGCCGACATTCGCCACCAACGTGATGAAGGTTGCGAACAGGAGGCCGACGAGCGCAAGGTTATAGTCGTTCGTCAGGATCGAATCGAAGATCATCTTGCCCATGCCGGGATATGCGAACACGGTCTCGGTAATCAGCGCACCAGAAAACAGCGTCCCGAAATCCAGGGCGATGATGGTCACGACCGGGATCATCGCATTTCTGAGAGCGTGGCCCATCATCACACTGCGTTCACTCAAGCCCTTGGCGCGCGCCGTCCGGATGAAATCCTGACGCAGAACGAACATGGTTTCTGCACGTACAAACCGGGTGAAACCGGCGACATTCAACAGGGTCAGCGAGAGTACCGGAAGGATCAGATACTGCAGCCGGTCCCAGAAGCCGCCCTTGCCGATGGTCTCCAAACCGCCCGCCGGCAGCCAGCCGAGCCAAACGGAGAAGACGAAGATCAGGATCAGAGCCAACCAGAAAGACGGTGCCGACCGACCGGCAAGGCTCAACAGGTTGACAGCATAATCGCGGAACGAGTAGGGCCGTGCCGCCGCCCAGACCCCAAGCGGGATCGCTATCAAGACGGACAGCACGAAACTCAGGCCCATCAACAGAAGTGTGCGTGCAAGATGAGGCCCCATTACGGTCAGAACCGGTTCGTTATGAGTGCGGGAAAAGCCCAGATCGCCGTCCAACGCCGCCGACAGCCAATTCCAGTAGCGTTCGACAATCGGCAGATTGAGGCCATAGAGCGCCTTCAGCCGCGCAGCGTCCTCCGGTGTCAATTTTGGATCGGACGCGATCATGATATCGATCGGGTCTCCCGGCATCAGACCAATGAGGGTATAGATCACGAACGACATGATCACGATGACGATAGCCGATTGACTGAGACGCTGGATCAGGAAGCCGCTCATTGGCGCTTGCGCTTTCCTCCGGTTTTGCCGCCATCAGTTACCGTGCGCTCGCCAGCGGCGTACCATTCCTCCACCCATAGGGTGCTGGAATTCAGATGTCCCGTGGGCCGGATGCCTTTCAACCAGCGTGGGATAACGAAGGCATTGGCCCGGAAATACAGGGGCAGTGCCGGCAATTCTTCGGCATAGATCTGCTGAATCCGCTTCCAGATCGGTAGTCGACCATCAAGCTTCACGGTGACTTCCAGCATCTCGATCAGGCGATCCATTTCAGCGTTGCGGAAACCCGGATAGTTCTGACCGGCCCAGTTATTCTCGGCTGTCGGAATATGGCTGGAGTGCAAGGTGGCGCGTGGAACCGATTCGGGAGCGCTGATCCACGCATACATGGCCATGGCCGGGAATTGACGCTGGCGCACCGTGCGGCCGAAATAGATCCGGGCCGGCTGCGCTTTCAGGCGAATGTCGATGCCAAGACGACGCCAGTATGCCTGCAGGATTTCGCTGACCAATTCGCGATTGCGATTACCGGATGTCGTTATCAATTTGAGCGTAAGTCGTTCGCCTTGGGCATTGTAACGCCATCCGTCGTCGCGTCGTTTCCACCCCGCAGCATCCAGCAGTGCCGACGCCTTCTTCGGATCGAAAGGGTATTTCCGTATGTCAGATGCCGCAACCTGATCCAACGGGCTGATGTTGGTGTTGGCAACCGGCTGGAGACCACGAAACAGCTTCTCGCTCATCAGCTGTCGGTCCATACCGTAGGCCAACGCGCGCCGAACCCGCACGTCCTTCAGGATCGGATTGTCCAGATTGAAGTCGATGTGTTCATAAATCAGGCCAGCCTTGAAGATGAACGTGTATCGGTCGCCAGCTCTACGGCGCAAGCTGGTAGCCTGGTCTGGCGATAAACCAAGCTCACCGGCGGCATAGTCGATCCCACCGGCGCGCAGGTTGGCTTCCAGCGCCGCGGTATTCCCGATGACCCGCACGACGATCTGTCTGAAATGAGGCTTCTTTCCCCACCAATATCTGTTGGGAACCAGAACGACATGCGACCCGGAGACAATCCCGGCGATGCGATAGGGTCCAGAATACAGACCTGGATTGGCCGAATCCCGGTCATAGGCCGTGCGCCGCTTGTATTCCCTTGGCGCCTCAAAGTTGACTACTTCAAGGTGAGCAGGCATCGGATCCGGTACCAGCTGGTTATAGTCAAATCGTACCTTGTTGAGCGTCTGAACAAACGTGCGTTCGTCGATCTTCCTGATATTGATCGTGCGTTGGAACGGTTCCCGGTTGGCGACACCGCTTAGTGGATGCAGTCCGATTTTCCAGGCAAAGATGACGTCTTCGACGGTGATCGGTTGACCATCGCCCCACTTTGCACCCTTGCGAAACCGCCAAGTAACCCGGATACCGCGCTTGCCTTTCAGTACGCCATTCTTGAAGGTGAAGACCTCAGCATCGCCGTTTTCTACCGTCGGCACCCGCTCGCATAGAAAACAGACAAGTTTCCAACTTTGATCAAAGGCCACGAATGGTCGCCGCACCATGGCCAAGATGTAGCTCTTTGCCAGCATCGACTCGATCATCGGGTTGAAGGTCGACGGGAATTGAGTGATGCCGATGGACAGCGTATCCCGGTGAGCGCTGTCGGCCTTAGCTGACGAAAACAACAGGAACCAGACGGTACCAAAAAGTATGAAAGTCCGAATCATGGGCCCAAGTATAATGACACTTCGGAAATCTACAGGGCCATAATCCAGCGCATGATCGAAACATCCACCAAGAAAGCCGCGTGACCCGCTGCGACGCGCGCGTCGTCAACCGAAGCCGACAATCGGCAATCGGCAGGGGACCTGAACCGGACAATTCACAATGTTCTCGACATGTGTACATTGCATCGGCTGTCATCATGTGTATATAATTGCGCATGTTACGCAACAGCCGAGACATCGTCAAGCGTCTCAAGGCCGAGGGCT
>JAPOST010000175.1 GCA_026709535.1 Rhodospirillaceae bacterium | reverse complement strand
GCTGGAACAGTCGAGTCGTTACGAAGAGGCGCTCGCAGTCTGGCAGCAGGTCGAAGACCGCTTCGGGGCCAACGACGATCCGGAGTGGGTCGCGCTTGTCGCAAGCGCCATGCAGCACAGGTGCGCCGATCTGTTCGAATTGAACCGGACGGAAGAGGCGCTCGCAACCTGCGACCGCGCGGTGGATCTCTTCGGGGAAAGTGACGTACCGGCCGTTGTCGATTTGGTTGCAGGAATTTTCGTGAATAAGGGCATCGCGCTCCTTGCTGCGCACAAGAACGAGGAGGCGCTGGCTGTCTGGGACAAGATCGAACGCCGTTTTGGAAATCACGACGAGCCGGGAATATTGAGGCACGTTGCCTCAGCCCTCGTCAGCAAGGGCACGACGCTTGCCCAGATGGGCCGGCAGGAGGACGCGGTCGAAGTCTGGGCCGACGTTGTGCGCCGGTTCGGAGAGGGCGACGCATCCCCGTATCGGGAGAACATTGCGACGGCGGTCCTCAACAGGGTGGTGGTGCTGGGCTCGTTGAACCGGTCGGAAGAGGCGCTTGAGGCCTGTGATGAGGCACTCCGGCGGTTCAGAAGCAGCGACGAGCGCTACAGTGTCGAGACAATCGCACAAACACTCTTCTACAAGGGAGCCCTGCTGGTCGCTCTGGACCGTAACGAGGCGGGGTTCGCGGCGTGGGACGAAGTTGTCCATCGCTTCGAGGCAAGTGATGTGCCGGTGCTTCGAGACGCTGCGGAATTGGCGCTGTGCAGGCGGGCACATCACGAATTGTCCAAAGGCCGTGCAAGCATCGCTCTCGGACTACTCGACCGTGTGCTGCTGCAGGCGTCGGCGGGAAATCCGGGCAGTAGACTGCAGGGGCATCTGATCCGAGCCCAGGCGCACTTGGCGGAAGGCGATGATGAAGCATGCGCCCGGGATATCGAGAAGGCATTGTCGATCCTGCCCGAACTGAACATGTTGCCGAGGGAGGCGCTGGTCATCCTGGCTGATCTCGCGACGGGCGTTGGGCCGGCGAGAATGTGCGATCTCATCAAATCGTCACCTGCCGCCGACGTCCTGCTTCCGCTGAAAACGGCCCTGGAGTTGGAACTCGGGTTGGAGCCGAGGGTGGCCAGGGAAATCGAGGAGGTTGCCGAAGACATACGCCGGGAATTGCTTGCCTGGCCTAACGGCAGGGCCGAGCAATGAATTGCTGTGTCGAACATCTGTTGATGCATGCTTGCATGTTTGGCTTGAAACCCTCTGGGACGACGGATATGGCCGAGTACGCAAAGGGGCACCAGGCTGTGCCAGGAGCAATGGTGCGGACACAGCAGGATGTCATGGGACAAACGGTCGGGCTGCCAGGCGTGGCGGCCCCAGATTTTCTCCCAAATCGCGACCTCTGCGTCGCCACCCGTCAGGAAACGGCACTTGTCCAGCAACCCGCCGCCCTTCAGCGAGAAGCGCAGGATCGTGCTCGAGTTGTTCTTCGTCAGCAATTCCTCGTCATTGATACCGTCCGCCGGCAACGGCGCGAGCAGTCGGGCCTGCATGGAGTCATTGTGTTGACCGTTGATGCGTGAGAATTCCTCGTCCACACGCACCAGAATGTCCTGCAGATCGTCCGTCTTGCCGTTCTCATCCTCGCCGAGAATGAGAATCCTGTCGCCGTCGCCGGCCGGCCACAGCGACTCGCGGTGCTTACGCACCCGGCGCAGCGCCTCGCTCTTGAACGCCTTCGCATCGTCGCACAACACGTGCTGCCGCGAGGCACGCCGGAAGACCATCGGCGACGACCAGACCTCCCATATCAGGATTTTGTCCGCCTGCTTCGACCATTCATCCGGCGGACCCAGATGAAAGTGCTTGCGCAGCCCCCGGCAGTGATCCTCGTCCGGGCGGCTGACGAGCAAACGGGAAGAGGCCCGAAGGTGCTCGACCTGCTGGAGCGCTATCTCACGGTCGAAGAGATTCTCGGCCTGCCCACCATCGCCTTCATAGCCTATGCCTGCGTTCGTCATCTTGCCCGGCGGGTGGCGCTTCAGAAGCGACCCCTGTCGCCCCGGGTCATTCGCGAGGCGCTCAACGACCGGCAGTACTCGGTGCTGCACGATCCCGAGAACGGCAAGCGCCATATCATCCCTTCGCGGCCGAGCGCCGAGGCCAAGGCCATCTACGCCACCCTCGGGCTGAACATCTCGGACCGACCGTACGAGATGACCGCGGGCGACACCGAGACAACAGCCGACCAGAACTGAGACGAGAGACGCCCTCCGCCACCCAATGTAGTGCCTGATCCAACATGGAAAACTTTTGCTATCAACGCGTTATGCAAAAAACCGTCGAAGTCAGGGGCCGGCCATGCTTCGCCCGGGTGGCCTCGGTCCAAGCCATGGGATCCTCCATCGTCGGTATCAAGACTCCCGATCGGGTACCACAGCGCCAAGCCACACGAGACTGCAGAAACAGGCACTTAGAAGCGGATGGTTGTTGATTCTGATTTGGATGGCATTCCATGCGAAGACTGGACAGCCCCAACCATAACGCTCATGGCGGGCCCCATGCATCCTCTGGTCGCGGCGACTTGGGTCGAAGGCAATTGCACTGGGCAATGGTTCACTCTAAATTTCACAAAGAGCAAGAGGAAGTGGGTAGACATAGATGAAAGCTGAGCCAACGCCTCTCGCAACAGGAATTCCGACTGAAGTGCCGCTGCCCGAGGCACCTCTCGTGCGGGTCATCGCGCAGGTTCGGTTCCCTCCGATCCTTTCGATCCGCAAGGAGGACAGTGTCGCGGATTTCCAGGAGGAGTTGCGTGCCAGCTACCCGCACCTGCAGAGGAACGAGGTCAGAAATATCGATATAAGGCCAGGCCAGGATCCCAGTGTCTCAGAAGCGGTCATATGGCGACTTGCTGACCGACAGGAACCAGCAACATGGCGCGTGTCGCTCGGCGTGGATTTTGTCGCACTCGAGGCTTGGAAATATAGCAGTCGCCAAGATTTCCTTAATCGTCTTCGAAGGGTCCTCGCGAGTGTGGAAGCCTGCTTTCAGCCGGCCGAAGCCCTGCGTGTCGGATTGCGTTACATCGATAGACTGGAAGGCGAGGCTATGGACAGGATTGGCGATCTCATTCAGGGGAACTTCCTCGGAATCCTGCAGCCCGGCATAGGCCAATTTGAGCCCCTTCGCGAGGCGACGGTCCATTCGATGACCCAAGTGCAACTCCAAGCGGCAGAAGGTATGATCCAGGGGCGGTGGGGCAACATGCCGCCGAACGCAACTTACGATCCTGAAACCCTGCAACCTACAGGGAAGCCTAGTTGGGTCCTTGATCTGGACATGTTCTCGCCGCAAGCATCGCCGTTCAGGTCGGAAGAATTGGCGGCCATGACGGGGACTTTCGCCGAACGCATCTATTCGGTATTCCGGATGATGGTCACCGACCAGTTCTTGAAGTTCTACGGAGGAACGCCATGACCATGGCAGCGGTGCTTCCGATGTCGGAGCCGGCGACGTCGACTAGAGGCCGCCACCGGGCTGACACAATCTACCCTGCAGGCGGCGGGGAGACGAATGTTATCGCGCTGGACGCGTTCCGTTATTCAGGAACGGCTGTTGGCCCCCAGCAGGTTCGGCGCACAGACATGACGTCATCGGGCCCCATAACCGCGGCATGCATTCCAGTCGGACAGACCACGGCGGAAGCTGTCCTCGAACTCAGACGCCGTTCGGGTTTGACATGGGATTTGTTGAGCGAACTCTTCAATGTCTCGCGTCGCACCGTTCACCACTGGGCCAATGGCAAGGCACCCACCGCACAACACGAGCGGGAGATCCGCTGGACACTTGATGCGGTTAGACATCTTGACGAAGGGGATCGCCGTGCGACGCGCGACCGCCTCCTGAAAGTTGCTAACGGCCAGACTCTCTTCGATCTGCTTGCAACACGGTGCTATGCGGATGTGCTGCGCCAGACTGCAGGAGCAGCGACAACAAATTTCGTTCACCGCCAAGCTGTGCTTTCAGAACACGAATGGGCGAGGCGCCGCCCGCCGCCGCCGGCTCTTCTTCTCGACGCGATAGGGGATCGCCCGGAAATGCCGGTCGGAAAAACGCGCATCGCCAGCCCGTCGAGGAAGAAGAAACTGACGGAATGACGGTTACCGGGGAGCAGACCGATGCGGTTGACGAGAAACTCCGGCACTGGCGTCAGGGCGATGTGTCGTGCGATTCCGGTCTAGAGTTCATGCATCTCGCCGACCTCTCCCGACCACACAGCCCGGTATCCTTGGAGATTATCGCCGAAGGGGAGGACGAAACCCAAACCACTGGAGTAACGCCGGTAGCCGAAGAGGTAGCTGGCGTTGTCGTGCTGACCCAGACCTGCGATATCGTCCGGTCATGCCGGGACCGACCCTATGTCGAAGTAGCGCCTCTGGTGAGACTGGACAGAGACATTGTGGACCAAGTCCGTCGTTTG
>JAPOST010000013.1 GCA_026709535.1 Rhodospirillaceae bacterium | reverse complement strand
GACAACCTGAACTCGACAACCGGCACCCGGTAACGCCTGTCTATTATGAGCAGGCGCGCATCATGGGAGGCGGATCGTCGATCAACGGCCAATTCGCCAATCGGGGTGCGCCAGCGGACTACGACGAATGGGCCCGTTTCGGTGTCGAGGGCTGGGGCTGGGAAGATGTCCTGCCATACTTCCGAAAGCTCGAAACCGATCTCGATTGCGAGGGACCATTGCATGGCGATCGGGGACCGATCAAGATCAGTCGCGTTCTCCCCGATCAATGGCAACCCTTCACGAGAGCCTCCGCTGAGGTATTCCGGCGCCACGGGTTTGAATTTCTCGAAGATCAGAATGGCGAATGGCAGGACGGATACTTCGCAGCCACAATCTCCAACGACCGAAAGCACCGAGTGTCCAGCGCCAGGGGGTACCTCGACCGGGCTACCCGCCGGCGGCAAAATCTGACGATCCTGAGCGAAACGACAGTCGAAAGACTGCTTGTCGAAACGGGCACGCCGCCGCGCGTCGTCGGCGTCACCGCTCAAACTCCGGATGGCGCGGTCGAATTTCGCGCCGAAGAAGTCATTCTCAGCGCGGGTGCCTTGCATAGCCCGTGCTTTCTCATGCGTGCGGGGATTGGTCCCGGCAAACGACTGCAGGCGCTCGGTATCGATGTTCTGGCCGATCGGCCCGGCGTCGGGATCAATCTTCAAGAGCATCCGTCAATCTGCGTTTCCGCCTTTTTGCGCCGGTCTGCGCGCCATGACTTCAGGTTGCGCCGCCACATTCAAATGGCGCTGAGGGCTTCTTCGGAACTCGGGGGAAGTGATGCCAATGGCGACCTTTTTTTATGTCCCCTGTCCCGGTCTGGATGGCACGGGGTGGGCGCTCGGCTGGCCACCTATATTGCCATTCTCAACAAACCCTATTCGCGCGGCGAAGTTCGTTTGACCGACCCTCGACCCGGAATCGAACCGGAAGTGAGGTTCAACCTGTTGAGCGACCAACGCGATCTGGCGCGTCTTTGCCATGCGGTCCGATTGATGCAAGGCTTTTTCAGTCAAGAGCCGGTGTCTGACGTTACCGAAGGCGCCTTCCTGACGTCCTACAGCGAGACCGTGCGCAAGTTCAGCAGCTACAGCACGCGAAACCGCATTGTCATGGGGATCGCAGGCGCGCTGCTCGACGGTCCGGGTATGCTCCGCCGATGGATGATCGCCTCAGCGATCTCCGAGGCAGATCCGATCGAACTGCTTGTCGGCGACAACCGGCGCCTCGAACGAACCATTGCGTCGACGGCAGTCGGTGTCTGGCATGCGTCAGGAACCTGTCGCCTGGGCGTCGCAACAGATCCTGACGCCGTGGTGGACGAAAACGGTCATGTCATTGGCATGTCCGGTCTGCGAGTCGCGGATGCCTCGATCATTCCGGTTCTGATGCGGGGCAACACCAACCTGCCGTCTATCATGATTGGCGAAAAAATTGCTGCATCGATCATCGCTTCGCGTCCCGCGCATTCACGCGGCGATCGACCGTTTGTGCGAGCCGTCGGAAGGGCAGGCTGACAATGAAAAAACATACTCCCTGCAAAGAGAATTCGGCGGCGAAAACAGGAAAGTTCAATGACATTTCCAGGCGCTCTGCGGCACACAATTCCAGCCTTGAGTGCCGGTCATGACGCTATCTTCGGCGATCCCTGAAACGGATTCGGTTCTGGAAACGAGCCCAAGCGGTCCACCAGGAGTTGGCGAGTGGATTTTCTATCGTATCCCCGGCGCCACAGCTGCCGCCCTCGGTTTGGTAGCGATTGGTGTCAATTTCGCAAATGTCATCGGACGCTATGCGTTTTCGGCACCAATTGTCTGGGCAGAGGAACTGTTGCGTTACGCCCTGATCTGGATCGTCTATCTGGGCGCCATCATGGTGACCTGGAGGTTCGAGCATCTCTCCGTCGACATCTTCGTGCGATCGCGCGGTCCCGTCATGCGCAAGGCGCTGAGAATTGCATTCGACGTCAGCTTGCTCGCAACGTCCGCGATCGTCATCCTGACAGCGATCAACGTGGTGGGTCTCCTCCGGATGCTGGGCAAAACCAGTGTCATCATGGGGCTACCTTTGGAAGTGCCGCATTTTGCAGTATTATTCGGTTTCGCAATGCAAGTGCTGGCGGTGATCTGGCGTTGGATGCTGCCGGTCTCCGCCAATTCGGCCGGTAGAAGGCGCCCACAAGACCCGGCGGGATAGGCGGGGCATGTATTGGGTCCTCACCTTGATGCCGATCGGACTGCTGGCGCTCGGCTTCCCGGTTTTCGTCATATTGATTTTGACCTCCGCCGTCGTCCTCACGTTCTTCGTGCCGATTCCGATTGAGGCTCTTCATCAACGGTTATTTTCCGGGATCGACAAATATGCCTTGCTTGCCGTGCCCTTCTTCATTTTCGCGGGCGAGTTGATGAGCAGCAGTTCGACGTCCCGCCGGATTGTCGACTGGGTAATGTCTCTCACCGGCGGGACTCGCGGTAACCTCGCCTTCACGACCATCGGAACCTGCGTCGTCTTCGGCGCAATCTCGGGATCCTCGCAGGCGACGGTCTCCGCAATTGGTCGAATCCTTTACGGTCCTCTCCGCAAACAGGGGTACAGTGCAGAATTCTCCAACGGATTACTCGCATCCACAGGCGCCATCGCGGTGGTGATCCCGCCTTCCATCAGCATGATCTTGTACGGGGTGGCCTCGAATACATCGGTCACGAAGCTCTTCATCGCCGGCATCTTGCCCGGATTCGTCATGGCGACATGTTTTGTCGGTTATGTCCTGCTCAGCCGCGGAATTCCGCAGCAATCGAGCCAGAAATCCGATTTGCGCACGATAGGAAAGAAGACGTGGCGAGGGCTCGGTGCCATCGGCGCGCCCGTTATCATACTGGGCGGAATCTATGGAGGAATTTTCTCACCGACAGAAGCTGCCGGTGTTGCCTGCATCTATGTCATGCTTCTTGCAGGCCTTCTGTACCGCGATGTGGGCTGGCGCCAGATTTGGGGCGTTGCCGTGAGAGCGATGTATCTGACCGCCCAGGTGTTCCTGATCGTGGCTGCCGCCAGTGCCTTCTCATGGGTTCTGACCGTCGTCAACGTACCGCAGGATATTGTACGCCTTATCGATGACATGAAGCTCAGCAACTGGCAGCTGTTACTGGCGATCAACATCGTGCTGCTCATCGTTGGCTGCTTCATCGATACCCCGTCCGCCATCCTGGTCATGACTCCCTTGCTGGCGCCGGTCGCTCTCGCCGCGGGTATTGATCTCATACACCTTGGCATCATCGTCACCGTCAATCTGGCGATTGGCTTCTTTACGCCACCCTTCGGTATCAACCTGTTTGTCGTCCAGGCTCTGTTCAAGGATCCGGTATCGGTCATCTACCGCGGCGTCGCCCCCTTTATTGTCGTCAACCTTTTTTCGTTGGCATTGATCACCTACATCCCGCCGCTTTCCTTGTGGCTGGTGGATTGACAGAACGGCTCAACGGCGTATCGACAAATCGGAGAAAATTCAGGATGAAGTATCGAAAATCGGAAGCGATAGATTACGCTCGCGAGAATCTGCGCGGTCTGTGGGCTGCCAACCTGACGCCTTTTGCAGCTGACTTATCGTTGGACGAGCCGGGATTCCGTCGCAACCTGCGACACTGGGTTGACGATCTGGAGATCGACGGTCTGTTTATCGCCGGCAAACAGGCCGAATTTTTTTCCATGTCTCTTGCGGAACGCAAACGCACTTTCGAAATCACGGTTGACGAAGTCGGCGATCGTTGCGGGACCATCATGTCATGCTCGGACGAAAACATCGACGTCGTCCGCGAACTTGCGCTCCATGCCCAGGCGATCGGCGCCGATTATGTGATTGTCCACAGTCCGCCTCTCTACTTTCATCAGGACGTGGATCAGGTTCTCGAAGAATACTATCGCTACATCAGCGACCAGGTCGATATCGGCATCGCCATGTGGCATCAGCCGGATTACGGCTACACCATGAGCCCGGAATTGTGTGCCCGTATTGCCAAATTACCGAACATCGTTGCGATCAAATACAGTGTCCAACCGGAACTGTACGCGAAGCTGACCAGAATGGCGGGCGATGATCTGATCGTCAGTACCTCGGCGGAAGATCGCTGGCTCGACAACATCATTGAACTCGGCTGGCAGGTTTATCTCTGCTCGACCCCGCCTTGTCTCCTGCAGACCACGGCCGACAGGTGCATGCAGGCCTACACGGCGCTGGCGATGAAAGGAGAACACGAACGGGCACGCACGGTCAGGGACAGTCTCGAGCCGGTCCGGAAAGCCCTGCGACCGACCCGTCCTTCCGGGAAGCCTCAGGCGCACCAGAAATACTGGCAGGAACTGCTGGGTCAGGTGGGAGGTTGTGTGCGCAGGCCGCTGCTGGAACTGAGCGAAACGGAAAAGATCGCAACCCGGCAGGCCTTCGAGGCATGCGGGCTGGGTCAGAATGCTCCCACCGCCGCAGAAC
>JAPOST010000075.1:8296-30960 GCA_026709535.1 Rhodospirillaceae bacterium | reverse complement strand
GGGGCGGCGCGCGCACCTATGTGGCCTGCGACGGCCACCGCGTGGCCGGCTTCTACAGCCTCGCCGCCAGTTCCGTGAAGCGCCGCCGGCTGTCGTCCCGGGTGGGCCGCAACATGCCTGATCCGATCCTGGTCATTCTCCTCGGTCAGCTTGCCGTGGACGAGGACTACAGTCGCCGTGCGCTCGCGGCGTCCCGCATGATCGGCGCCCGCGCGGTCGTCGTGCAGGCCATCGACGAGAGGGCGCAGACGTTCTGCGCCCGGTTCGGCTACCGTCCGTTCTCCGACCGCGAGCCGCGCTCATGATGATCCTGCGGATAGCCGGTCTGGAACGGCTGCTGCTGTCGTGAATGCCACCGGCACTCCGCGCTCCGTTCTGGTTGTTCGCCCTACTGCTTAGCCGGCCCCATACCGCCGGGTAGTCTGCCGGAGCCTCGCATGCGACGCCGAAGCTCCGCAGCCGGCCCATCGCCGGCCGCGCTCAGGCACGCCGCGTGAGCCATAGCCAGGCGATCCACACCGGCAGGCCGGGCACCGCCGCGACGACGGCGATCGCCACCGGCCCGAGCAGCCCGGCTACCACCACTGCCGGAACCGTCAGCATGCCCAGTCCGAGGCCAGCCGCCCAGGCCGCGCGCCGGTAGCCGAGACGCCACAGACGGCGGCAACCCAGCGCCAGCGGCAGACCACAGGGGACGGTGACGGCGAGCGACCCAAGGGCCGCCATCGCCTCCCCGGCATCCGCGAACGCGACGCCCGAAGCCCCGAACCGGAGCGCCGTCTGCGCCACCACCCCGGCCGGCAGCCAGAGCAGCGCCAGCGGCCAGAATCCGTATCGCTCCACCCATCCACGTCTGTCCATGCCGCAACCGATGCCCCAGAACACGCCGAAACGCAAGCCGGGCCGGTCGGTCCATGCGGGAGAGGCTGAGGGAATCCAGTCGAGGACGAAGCCACTGCCGGAGAGGGAGCGCAGACGTTGTCGGTCTGCATGGAGATCGCCACCCCCTGCATCCGCCTTGGGAACGGTGTTCGCCGCCCATCCGCAAGCTGCATGCGAGGAACGTCGCAATCCTGTCGGGAGAGCAACTGGACTGGCCGGTCGATGCCGTCGTGTGCTGGTCGGAGCACGGCGAGCCTGTCGGGGGCACCGGTAGAGGCCCGCGGCATCCAGATGCTGAGCTCGGCGTCCATCAGGCCATGTACCGTGTGCGAGCGACTACGTGATATCCGCCGCGCCTTCCGGGTCGTGGAGGATACTGCGATCAGTATCCGGACGTTTGATGAAATGTAAAATTCGGAAGCCGAAATTACATTCAAAAACAGACTTCGGATGTGATTCCGTAACCCAACAGTGTTACGAATTTTACCTGATCTCAATACGCGATCTGCTTTTCGATCACCATGTTTTTCATGGTTTTCTGCAACTTCTCGAAGGCACGCACCTCAATCTGGCGCACGCGCTCCCGGCTGACGCCATATTCCTGCGACAGCTCTTCCAGAGTCAACGGTTCGTCCCGCAGACGACGTTCCGTCAGAATATGGCGTTCGCGATTGTTCAGAGTCTTCATTGCTTCCACCAACATCGTTTGGCGAGCCTTGAGTTCTTGATGGTCGGCAACGATGGTCTCTTGGCTTTCCTGCTCTTCGTCAACCAACCAGTCCTGCCACTCGCCACCGGCCTCGCCGTCATTACGAAGCGGGGCGTTCAGCGAGTTATCCGGCGCGGCAAGGCGCCGGTTCATGCTTATGACGTCTTCCTCGGCCACTTTCAGGTCAGCGGCAATCTTGGTCACGTTCTCTGGAGACAAGTCGCCTTCTTCAAGCGCATTCAATTTGTTCTTCATCTTGCGCAAGTTGAAGAACAGCTTTTTCTGAGCGGCAGTCGTGCCCATTTTCACAAGGGACCAAGAGTGCAGGATGTATTCCTGGATTGACGCCCGGATCCACCACATCGCATAGGTGGCGAGGCGGAAACCACGCTCCGGATCGAAACGTTTTACCGCCTGCATCATCCCGACATTGCCCTCGGAAATCAGTTCGGCAACGGGCAGGCCGTAGCCGCGGTAGCCCATGGCAATTTTTGCGACGAGCCTCAAGTGGCTCGTGACCAGCTTGTGCGCGGCTTCCGTGTCTTCGCGATCCCGCCATCGAGTCGCCAGCATGTATTCTTCTTCGTGATCCAATATCGGGAATTTCCGAATCTGCGCAAGGTACCCGGAAAGGTTACTGTCCCGCCCGACGGACGGTATTTTCGGCAGTGTGGCAATGGCCGTCGATACACTCATCTTGACGTCACGTTCCTTCACGTCAGCGCTGCTCTTTTGAGCGGCATTAAAAGCTGAATTGATATGGGGATCGTTCTTCTGAATTTCAAGATCGGTCATGGCTTACAAAACCTTGTGATTACCATGGGAAGGCTCCGCATCCTTCAGCGATTCCAACGAGCGAAACAGGATTTCCATATCCCGAGGTAATGAAGATTGAAACGACATCCATTCCCCGGATATCGGGTGTACAAAGCCGAGCCGCGCGGCATGGAGCGCCTGGCGCCCGAACGAGTTTACGACATGGCCAACCGGTTCGTCCCGCCATGGCTGAGGTAAAAACCGCTGGCCGCCATAAAGACGATCCCCGACGAGCGGATTGCCGACATGATTCATATGGACCCGGATCTGGTGTGTCCGCCCCGTCGCGAGACAGCATTCGATACTGCTGAGACCGGCACTATAACGTTCCAGCATGACATAGTGGGTTATGGCAGGACGACCTCCGTTGCGCCGGACGGCCATCTTCCTGCGGTGCAATGGGTCGCGCCCGATCGCGGCGTCTACAGTTCCCTTCAAGGGCCGCGGTTCTCCCCATACCAACGCAATGTATAAGCGCTTGATGCTGCGGTCCGCGAATTGAGTAGTCAGTCCCTGATGGGCTGCGTCGGATTTTGCGACAACCAGGAGCCCCGATGTATCCTTGTCGATCCGATGTACAATGCCGGGGCGTTCCACACCGCTGATGCCGGAAAGGCTTGCGCCACAGTGAGCCAACAGGCCATTGACCAGTGTACCCTCGGAGTTGCCCGGTCCTGGATGAACAACTAGGCCAGCAGGTTTGTCGATGACCACGAGATCGGCGTCTTCGTGGGCAATGTGCAGATCCATCGCCTGAGGTGCTGGGCGCGCCGGAACTGGCAGCGGCAAATGAATCGTGAATTCCTGACCGATCAAGGCCTTGTAGGATGGCGACGTTATCAGCCTGCCCGCGCTGTCGGCGACTGCTCCGGCTTTCATCAGCGCCTGGATACGGCTGCGCGACAGGGCCGGTACAGCTTCTGCTAACACGGCATCCAGCCTACACCCCGCTGTTTCGGCGTCGATGGTCACGTTGCAACTCGACAGCGGCTCTGTCTGCGCTATTGTTTTGCCGTCGTGATGCGTGTTGCCCATGAAGAACCCTTTTGACTGTGGCCGCACTATATCATGAGCAAGCAGGAGTTTCAGCGTGATGCGGGTGCGATTGCTGATTGGCGCCGTCATCGGGATGGGTGTCTTGATCCTGATCGCTGTGGTAATGCTGGTTGTGGGCATCATCGATGAAGCTGGTGAGACGACGACTGTATCAACTTCGCGATCGTCCTTGCCGCAAATCGTTGGCGACCTGCGTTCCGATCCTGTCTCGCTGGGCCTTCCGGCTGGCGCCAAGGTGCTGCGCATGACCGATACGCGCAGTGGCTTGGCGATTCTGGTAGCCTGGCCAGACGGCTCCCAGGTCATCTTCGTTGTGCCAATCCACCGCAAGGGACCTGCCCTGCGCATCTCCGTTTCCAACTCTGAAAATCAGTAGTCTTGGCCTGACCATTACCCATCATGTTCGAACCTGCAGCATCCCCGGTCAAACCGATGATCAATTTTGCTTCCGATAACGTTACCGGCGTGGCGCCAGAACTGATGGAAGCAATTCAGGATGCCAATTCCCGACAGGGGGCTTGGCCCTATGGCAATGATGAGGGAACAAAGGCCCTGAACGGCCTGTTTTCGGAATTGTTCGAGACACAAGTCAGCGTCTGGCCGGTAGCGACTGGCACAGCAGCCAATTCACTGTGCCTCAGCCTGATTGCGAAGCCCTTCAACACAATCTATTGCCTGGAAAACAGTCACATCAACTCGAATGAAGGTGGCGCTCCAGAATTTTATACCAACGGGGCTAAGCTGGTACCCATTGACGGCGTCAATGGCAAGATGAGTGCAGAAGCCCTGGCGCGAAAAATCGACGACGCGGGCGGCCATGGGTCCGGGGGCCCCCACATAGTGGAAGCAGCGGCCGTATCGATAACCCAGACAACTGAGTGCGGCACTGTCTATTCGGTTGACGAAGTACAGGAAATCTGCGCGGTGTCGCGGGCCAATGACCTGTACGTGCATCTGGACGGCGCCCGGTTTGCCAACGCTGTCTCGGCACTGGGATGCCACCCGTCGGAGATTTCCTGGCGCGCGGGAATCGATCTGATGTCCTTCGGAGCGACAAAGAACGGAGCAATGGCGGGGGAAGCTGTCGTGTTGTTCAACCGGGAACTTGAGGAGACCTTGGGCCAGCGGCGGATGCGGGGTGGTCACTTGTTTTCCAAGATGCGGTTTGTGTCAGCTCAGCTTGCCCGATATGTCGAGGATGGTCTGTGGTTGAATCTGGCAGCCAACGCCAATGCGATGGCCGAGCGTATGGCGGCCGGTCTTGCAGAAATCGACGATATAGAGATTATCCATCCGGTTGACGCCAATATGATCTTCGCCGCGCTACCTGTTTGCACTGCCGAGCGGCTGCGGCATGCCGGCTTCGAGTTCTATGATTGGGGAAGTTGCGACCGGCGGAATGTTCGATTGGTTTGCGCGTTCAATACTGATGCCGACGATGTGGATCGGTTTATCAAAATCGCTCGGCTTTAGGAGGTCGTGCCACTCTTGATACCGGCGATACCTATCATCCAATACCCCGATTCTGAAGTTTTGCTGATTTCCATCCGACGTTCGGCAGTTTCGAGAATCCATGGACAGGGGCGCTTGATGCCGACGGAGTTGGTCCATCGGAAAGGTCGCGGATTGGCGTTGACGGCGTCGCATCGTTGCGGCTGGCCGACTCACCCTTCTGGGTTGCACAAGAAATCCCGCGCCCGAACTGCTTTGCGGCCAGGAGCGCGAAGAAGTACGCAATCTGGTGAAGCCAGGAGGTGGCAGTGGGCGGGAAGTGGACATGCCAGCAGGCAATGACCTCCGTAACGTCCTCGCTGCCGGTCTTGTGCATCGCGTCGATACCATTTGGCCGCGTGTATTTGCGTCCGTTGCCAAGTGAGCGACACTCACCTTGTTCGCCAAAACCTCAGCTGCAACCAGAACAGTCCGCGCCTGTCTCGTCAGCCTGCGCTGTCCTACGCTACCGAGCTAAACCCTCCAGTTCTTGCCGTTTTGCTGCCGGCAGAATATTTGCAGGCGCTGCTGTCTGCATCAATCAACCCTTCATGAAAATTCGTTATCTTGTTCAAGCAAACGTCTTGATCGGAACACTGGAAATCAAGAAAGCGCTCGTTAGCTACCGGAAATATCCGGCACTTGACCAAACATCCAGCGTCGAATCTTGGTATTTCGCGAGTTTGGTACTCAACTTTTTGCGCCATCGGCATTATGATTATGTCTTGCTAGCGGTTTGGCATTCAGACCTTGCCGCCGGTGCCCCGGTTCTGCCCGCAAGCAGAGCGGGGTAAAAAAGTGATTTGCACATGGAAAAACCTGGAGGACTCATGTCAAGGATGATCAGGATTGTTGCTGTAGCATCTGTTGCAGCGCTGGCTTTTGCCGGAACGACGACCGGTGCTTCGGCTCAGAAACAGCGCTTTATCAGCATCGGCACCGGCGGTGTGACGGGCGTGTACTATCCGACGGGCGGCGCGATCTGCCGTCTGGTCAACCGGATGCGGAAGGAAACCGGTATCCGCTGCTCGGCTGAATCGACCGGCGGATCAATATACAACATTAACACCATCCGGGCTGGCGAACTGGAATTCGGTGTTGCCCAGTCAGACTGGCAGTATCACGCGTATAACGGAACGTCGAAGTTCAAGAAAGCTGGCGCCTTCAAGGACCTGCGCGCGGTGTTCTCCGTGCATCCCGAGCCTGTAACGATCCTGGCCCGTGACGGCACCGGCATCAAGAATGTCACCGACCTGAAGGGCAAAAAGGTCAATATCGGCAACCCCGGTTCCGGCACACGCGGTACCTGGGAAGTCATGGAGGCCGCCCTGGGCTGGAAGCGGTCCGACCTGAAACTCGCCGCCTCAATGAAATCGGCTGAAACCGGTCAGGCGATGTGTGATGGCAAGATCGATGCCTATTTCTGGCTGGTCGGTCACCCGTCCGCGCTGACGCAGGAGTCGCTCGCGACCTGCAAATCGCATCTGGTGAACGCCACTGGTCCTGCTATCGACGGCCTGGTCAAGAAGTGGCCGTTCTATCGTCGCGCCGTGATCCCGGCGGGGATGTACAACAACGAGGCTGACATCATGACCTTCGGCGTGGGCGCCACATTCGTCAGCAGTGCCAAGGTACCCGCAGATGTCGTTTATACGGTCGTAAAAGCGGTTTTTGACAACTTCAGCCAGTTCAAGAACCTGCATCCGGCCTTCAAGAATTTGAAGGAAAAGGAGATGATCACGGACTCGCTGTCCGCGCCTCTCCATGATGGTGCGTTGAAATACTACAAGGAACGCGGCTGGATGAAATAGATCAGCCCATTCTGTTTGGCGGGGCCGGTAACGGTCTCGCCAATTTTCTGTTAAGTTTCGAGAAGACACCCCGGTCAGCGCCGAAAGCGGGGATCATGGCCGAAGCGGCAACGACAATCTCCAGAGCGGAGGAACTGGTCAGCAGCGTCGATATGGGCGGACGGGCGCCGATCGGATGGCAACGCGGACTGATCCCCACCATTGCTTTCGTCTGGGCTTTGTTCCAGCTCTATATTGCATCCGGGTTTGACTATTGGTTGCAGGGTCTAACAGGTCTTCCGTTCGGAGTTACCAGCAACGATTCACGGCTGGTCCACCTGGCCTTTGCTCTTCTGTTGGCGGCTTTCTCCTTCCCGCTGTCGAAGCGCGGACCGCGCGACCATATTCCGGTCTACGACTGGCTGCTGGCCGCCATCGGTGTAGCGTCCTGTCTCTATCTGCTCGTCTTCAAGAACGAAATCGCCCTGCGATCCGGGCTGCCCACGACATGGGATCTTGTCACGGCCAGCGTCGGCATGACCGTGCTGGCCATCGCCGTTTATCGTGCGCTGGGCCTGCCGCTCGTCATCGTAGCCTCTGTTTTCGTACTTTATGTGTTCTTTGGCGACGCGGAATGGTTGCCCGACGCAGTCCAATGGAAGGGCGCCTCTTTCGGCAAGGCGATGTGGCATTACTGGATGCAGACCGAAGGCGTCTTCGGTGTCGCATTGGGTGTATCCGCATCGCTGATCTTCCTGTTTGTCCTGTTCGGCTCGATCCTTGAGAAGGCTGGGGCGGGCAACTTCTTCATCAAGATTGCCTTCGCCCTGCTGGGCGACCGACGCGGCGGACCGGCCAAGGCTGCTGTCGTTGCGTCAGCCATGAGCGGCCTCTATTCCGGCTCCTCCATCGCCAATACGGTCACTACCGGTACCTTTACCATCCCGCTGATGAAGCGCACCGGCCTGCCGCCGGAAAAAGCCGGGGCCGTTGAAGTTGCTTCGTCCACCAACGGCCAGCTGACCCCGCCGGTCATGGGCGCTGCAGCTTTCCTGATCGCCGAATTTACCGGGGTCAGCTACACCGAGATCATCAAGCACGCCCTGATCCCGGCGCTCGTGTCCTATATCGCGCTAGTCTACATCGTGCATCTGGAGGCCCTGAAAATAGGCATGAAGGGTCTGCCGAAGCCGACGTCGACGATGACGATCGCGCAGAAGCTGATCGGCGTCCTCACGGGCTTCATCGGTATCGCCATCCTGGGATTGATCGTCTATTTCGGTCTAGGCTGGATCAAGGTCGTCGCGCCCGGAATTTCCTTTCTGATTGTCGTCCTCGTTGTCCTCACGCTTTATCTGATCCTGATCTGGTACGCTTCGCGTCAGCCGGATCTGATGGTGGATTCACCCGACGCACCGATTACGGAATTACCTCGCGTTCCGACGACGGCGATTACCGGTCTTTACTACATTCTGCCGATCGTCATCCTGATCTGGTCTATTGTGCTGGAGCGCCTCTCGCCAACCTTCTCCGCCTTCTGGGCGACCATGGCGATGATTTTCGTGGCGCTGACCCAGCATCCGCTGAAAGCATTCTTCCGCAAGCAGGGCGATCTCAACGCAGCCTTCCGGCGCGGCCTGAACGAGTGGGTGGACGGCATGATCTCCGGCTCGCGCAACATGATCGGGATTGGTGTAGCGACAGGCGCTGCAGGCATCATCGTCGGCACCATTTCTCTGACCGGAGCGCATCAGGTTGTCGGGGAATTTGTCGAGTTCCTGTCCGGCGGCAGCTTGATTGTCATGTTGCTGCTGGTCGCAATCATGAGCCTGATCCTGGGAATGGGCCTGCCGACGACGGCCAACTACATCGTCGTCTCATCCCTCATGGCGCCAGTGATTGTTGCGCTTGGGGCCAAGAGCGGTCTGATCGTGCCGCTCATCGCGGTGCATCTGTTCGTCTTCTACTTCGGCATTCTGGCGGATGACACGCCGCCGGTCGGCCTCGCCGCCTTTGCTGCCGCTGCCATCTCCGGCGGCGATCCGATCCGTACAGGCGTCCAGGGCTTCATGTACGACATCCGGACGGCGCTGCTGCCGTTCCTGTTCATCTTCAATACGCAACTGCTGCTGATCGACGTGACCTGGTGGCAAGGAATATTCGTTTTTGTCATTGCCGTGATAGCGATGATGCTCTTTGCGGCAGCAACACAGGGCTATTTCTTCGCCAAAAGCCGCATCTGGGAATCCGCTATCCTGTTGCTGATAGCCTTCACACTGTTCCGTCCCGGATACTGGCTGGATCAGGTAGAGCCGGAGTTCAACCAGAAAGCAGGTAGTGAGATCGTCAGGATTGCCGAACAGATGCCCGAAGGCGGTGCACTTCGAGTAACCATCTCCGGCCCTAACTTCAACAACCCCGAAAGGATTGACGAAACGACAGCGATAATCCCTTTCGGCAAGCCCGGACCGGGCCTGACGCGTCTTCGCAAGTCCGGCCTGATCGTGAAGGTGGAAGGCGGTAAGGCCAGGCTGGACGAACCGCTGCCGGCCAGCCCGCTGAAATCACTGGCAGAAAATTTCGACTTCTATGATGACAAACCTACAGTCATCAAAGCGATCCTGGTGCCGAATCAACGGATGCCAAAGGAGATCTTCTACATCCCGGCTATCCTGTTGCTGATATTCGTGATCCTGCTGCAACGGCGGCGGCAGACACAGCCGGCCTTTTAGCTCCAGAGCAGCAATCTGTTCAGAGATTGGCGCTCGTTTCAGCGAGCAACTGATCGACCACGCCTTCGAAGGCAGCCTTCGAACCCAGTTCGCTTTCCAGTCCTGCTTTGTATGTTGCTACCTGCCGATGAGCGCTGGTCCCGCGAGCGAGGACAGTTCGAAGGTGTTCCAGTTCATCGGTGCAGCCGAAGTGCTCGGCATCCTGGCGCAAGATTTCGATCAGTTCCTCCAGCAGGTTTGCATAAGGCTTGATTTTCCCGATTCCGAAATCGATCAGCCCTTCTCCGTCAGTGCCGTAACGTTGGGCGCGCCAGCGATTTTCGCGGATCAGCATGTTGTTGTAGCGCCGCCAACGCTGATTCTCGCGGCGCAAGCGCCAAAGCATCCGCAGCATGCAACGATAGAGAGAGGCAATGGCAAGAGCATCCTCGACCAGAGGGCAGAGGTCGCAGATCCGCATCTCCAGGGTTGGGAATCGGTGCGACGGCCGGATATCCCACCAGATCTTGGTCGCGTCTTCAATGATGCCGCTATCGACCAGAATCCTGACGTGGCGAATATATTCGCCATAGCTTTCAAACTGCTCCGGCAGGCCGGTTCGAGGCAGTTCGTCCCATACCGCGAGACGATAGCTCTTGAGTCCGGTATCGTTACCCTGCCAAAACGGCGACGACGTACTGAGTGCCAACAGGTGCGGCAGGAAATAGGCGGCCTGATTCATCAGGTCGATCCGCAGGTCGTCATCGTCAATCCCGACATGCACATGCATTCCGGAGATGACGAGCCGACGGACAACCCCTTGAAGGTCTTCCATCAGGCCGGCGTAGCGATCCTTTTCCGTCCGTTTCTGATCACCCCATGAGGCGAAAGGATGGGTCGACGCCGCCATGATGGCCAGACCATGTTTTTCGGCGACTGAAGAAACGGTCCTGCGCAGATAGCGCAGGTCCGCAGATACTTCCTGGATTGAACTGCAAACCTTGGTGCCGATCTCGATCTGTGCACGCAAGAACTCCGGGGAAACCTGACTGCCCAGCAATTCTTCGCATTCCCGGAACAGAGCTGGCGGTGGATCGGAAGCCAGATTGCGTGTCTCTCTGTCAATGAGGAGATACTCCTCCTCGATCCCGATGGTGAAACTTGGTTCGTGTAAGGCCATTCAGTATTTCTCCAGAGGCGCCACTAAGGCGAGAAACTGTCCAGCGTCTTGCGCAGTGCGTCGCTAACGATTGAAGCCCAATGTGCGACGCCTTGCGGATCGGCAACCAGATCCTGCCTTACCTCTACCAGAAGATGGGGCAGGCTTCGGCCCTGGCCGTGTATATCGATGGTGTAGCCAAAATTATTCCGAGCGCTGTAGGGCTCGTTGTCGCCAACAACCACATCGCCGCGCATGGACAAGGCATCCATGAAGGGCAGTGCCAAGCGTCCGTCCTCATTCCACAGAACACCGATATGCCAGGGACGCACATGGCCTTGAAAAACCGGCGTGAAGCTATGCACCGAAATGAGTGCGTGAAACGCCGGTGACCGGTTACGACTCAACTGCCATTCGATTTCCGCGTGATAAGGGGCGAGGATCTCCCGCGCTCGCGCTGCGGCATGATCGCGATCCAGGTTCTGGTTGCCCGGGATCATCACCCCATCACTGACTTCCAGGATCGACGTCGGGTCGGAAAGCTGGCGGTTACAGTCGATCACCAGACGGGAATAGCTTGCCTTGATCAATGGAGCATCGAAGCGACGGGAAAGGATATCGGCCATTGGCGCCGCGCCGATGTCCCACGCGATATGTTCCTGGAGCTGTTTCGGCGTCAGGCCCAGATTTTCCAGCGCCTGTGGTATACGATTGCTGGCGTGATCACAGACAAAGAACGTTCGGCCGGACCCATGCGCGTTCGACACGGTAAAAGGCGGTGGGTCCGCCGGACCGAGGATCGTCTCGGCCGACTTGTGGTGTGGGTGGTGCGTCACCGCCATGAAAGCGGTCAGTCCAGTTCCCTGCGCCATTTGCGTAACTGCTCAGTAATCGACAGGGCTGCGGCCATGACATCGCGTACGCTCTCGCCGGAGACGACAGGTTTGCGGCGTGTGCGAACACAGTCTACAAAATCCGCACACTCCATCATGATCAGGTCAGCTTGGTCGTACTGTCGTTGCTCTGCGCCAACCGTAGGCGTGCCATTGCAGGATTTCGTGCGGTTCATGACAATCAGCTTGTTCTTCACCATGTCGGCGACAACATAGGCGTTGTGCTGGAATACCCGCATGGTTCGCTGGATTTTCCAGCTTACCCGGCTGGCGGTCACGGTTGCCACACAGCCGTTTCTGAACTGGATTCGGGCGTTGGCAATGTCTTCCGCCTCACTGATCACGGGTACGCCCACAGCATCAATCCGCTCGATGGGACAGCCGACCAGCATCATGATGTTGTCGATGTCGTGGACCATCATGTCCAGGATAACCGTCGTGTCGGTCCCGCGACCGCGATACTGGGATATTCGATGGCTTTCGATATAGGCGGGCCGTTCGACCAGAGTGTTGACGTCCTTGATGAGCGGGCTGAAACGTTCCAGGTGGCCGACCTGCAGGATGCGGCCACTCTCCTTCGCTGCTGCGATCAAATCGTCTGCTTCTTCCAGCGTCTCACAGATTGGTTTTTCGACCAGGACATCTCTGCCCGCTTCAAGGCAGCGCTTGGCGATGCTGTGGTGAGTCGTCGTCGGCGAGACGATGCTGACGGCATCAACCTGGACCAGTAACTCATCAAGATCCGTTACTGCTTTCGTATTGTGCTCTGCAGCCGTCTTCTCCGCTCGGGACGAATTGGTGTCCAGAACGGCGACAAGATCGGCAGATTCCAAAGCGGCATATTTCTGGGCATGCAAGTTCCCGAAATAGCCACAACCGACGACAGCTACGCGGACAGGTGCCGCGTCAGGAGATGATTGCCTCTCAGACAGTGTCCTGCTCCCTTCCAGCACTGGGTTCGAACCGTAAGATCAAACCGGGGCTTTGGGTCACCGGCATGACGACGAACCAATGTGACGGTCAGGTTGATTGTGCAGTAGCGCTGTCGCGGGTATCAGGCCGACTGCGACGATAATTGATCAGGAACCACAGATAGGCGGCCACCTGCAGCACAAGCAACGCGCCAAATGCCGCCGCATAGGCTTCGGCCACATAGGTTTCAGGGCTGGGGTTGTCGAATTGGTCAATGATGACGCCAATGCCGAACTGGGCACCGAATCCGCCGATGAAAGCGACGAGGTTGATGGCTGTATTGGCCCGTCCGGCAAACGCGAGCGGAAAGTGCCCGGCCAGCATCGGATAGCTGTAGATCATGCCGTAAGACAAGAAGCCAAACAGGAACCAGAGGGCTGCCGGTGAAATTGGCGCTTCGGCAACGATCAGGCCCTGCAGAATGCAGAAGGCGACCGTATAAGCGCCCAAAAGCTGTCCCAGCGTCAAACTAAGTCGGCGCGCGGCGGCGGCCACGATGCCGGTCAAGACTACGCCCAGGAGCAGACCGATATTGAGAATGGCAAGCACGCCGACAACACCGTCTCGGTCCAGGCCAGCGACATCGCGCAGCCAAGGCCCCGCCCAAAGCCCTTGAATCGCCAGATTGGCTGCCGTGGCGGAAATCGCCAGCGGCGCCAGCGCGCGGAAGGCCGGACTGCGATAAACCATTCCCATTTCATGCAGTTGTTCGCGCAAGGAGCTTTTGCTGACCCCTTCCTGACGATCCGGTACGACGGTGAAGATGATGAGGGAGATGCTGACGGTAACAGCCGCCAACACCAGGAACACGCCTCGCCAGTCCGTGACGGATAGCGCCCATTCGACCGGTGCCGTGCCGGCAACCGCACCCAGCCCGCCGGCGGCAAGGATCACCGCGTTGCAGACCGGCCAGCGATCCTGCGGGTACCATTGGGTGATGACCTTGAAAGAACTCATCAGGCAGGCGGACACGCCCAACCCGATCATCGCGCGGCCGGCGACAAGGGTACTGCGATCTTCGCCGACCGCGAAAATCGTCGCCCCGGCCGCTGCGATCAAAAGCAGGACGGCGTTGACCCGTCTCGGACCGAACCGGTCGAGCATAACACCAAGCGGTATCTGGAACAGCGCGAAAGTCAGCAGATAGACCGACGTCAGCAAGCCGATGTCTGCAGCGCTGAGCCCGATATCCGTCACCAGGTCGCTGCCGATCACCGAGTTGACCGTGCGATACAGATAGCTGAGGAAATAGCCTGCCGAAAAGGGCAGCAGAACGATCAGGATCGTGGGCATCTACCGCGTGCTGGCGATCGCCACGATGCGTTGCATCGACCGCAGGACCGGCTTCTCGATCAACTTGCCGTCATAGACAACCAGCCCGCCGTCGCCGGCCTCGAACGCTGCAATGATCTGGCGCGCACGATCGACTTCCTCGACGGAAGGGCTGAAGATATCGTTCAGGATCGGGATCTGCTTCGGATGAATGGCCGCCTTGCCGGAGAAGCCAAGGCGCGCACTGCGCTGCGCCTCGTCTTTCAAGCCGTCCATGTTCTCGAGGTCCAGCCACGGCACGTCGATCAGGTCCACGCCGGCGCCGGCTGCAGCATGGACGACGCGGGAGCGGGCGAATAGAAGATTCTCCCAATCCGGGGTTGTCCGAAGGTCGGCCGCCATGTCAATGGCTCCGAAAACCAGCGATTGGACGCGTTGGCTGGCCATGGCGATCTGGAATGCATGTTCCAACGCATCGTTCGTCTCGATCATCACGTGCAATACCGAATTGGCGCCTGCCTCCACAAGCAAGTCGTCCATCATCACGATTTCGCCATGGCTCTTTACCTTGGCGAGCATGAAACCGTCCGGTGGGTTAGGCAGGTCAAGCAGAGCCGTTACGTCCTTGAGACCCTCAAGGGAATGCAAACTGTTGATCCGCACCAGGGTTTCGGGAATCTTCGTTCCGGGCTGGAATTGGCGAAAGACTCCGACAGTGCCGTCGCGCGCCGCATCCTTGTCGTCTGGCGCCACGGCATCTTCGAGGTCAATACAGACCATGTCCGCGCCCATATCCAGCGCGCGGGAAAACATCCGGGGCTTGTCGCCTGGCGCAAATATCATGCTGCGGCGCGGGCGGATGGAGAATTCTGTCATGGCAGGCTTCCGGTGAGGGGTCGGAATTCGATCTCGGTAGTTTGGTACAAGTGCCGACCGGAGATCATGTCGATGCGCTAGCGGTTCTCGCCTGGCATCCACACAAAGTCGTCAGCACCATTGTTGTTTTGGGCACGGGCCATGACAAAAAGATGGTCCGACAGACGGTTGATATAGACTAGGGCCAACGGGTTGATTTTTTCTTTCTCGGCCAGAAGAGTCATGTGTCGCTCGGCTCGCCGCGCTATGGTCCGGGCCAGGTGAAGCCAGGAAGAGACCGCTGATCCTCCGGGAAGGACGAAAGACTTGAGTGGCGGGATGTCGGCGTTCATTGCGTCAATCTCTGCCTCAAGACGGTCTACCTGACCCTGCGATATTCGTAACGGGACCCATTTCGGATCATCTTGGTAAGGCGTGCAAAGGTCTGCACCGAGGTCGAACAGATCGTTCTGGATGCGGACGAGCATGGTGTCGGCTGCTTCGTCGCTGCCAATATCTCGCCGCACCAGGCCCAGGACGCTGTTGCATTCATCGACGGCGCCATAGGCCGTGACG
Organism: Rhodospirillaceae bacterium; assembly: GCA_026709535.1. Classification (GTDB taxonomy): domain Bacteria; phylum Pseudomonadota; class Alphaproteobacteria; order Bin65; family Bin65; genus Bin65. Next base: position 15,778 of record JAPOST010000075.1, on the reverse strand, counting down.
CGGGCATCGTGCTTGGGCACGCGATCGCCGTTGCCCAGACTGGTCTGTCCCTTGTCGCCGCCGCGCGTGTAGATCTTGTCCAGTTTTACCATGCTCGGGCTTAGCTCCTGTATGCTAGGAAGAGCAGCATTAGCAGTAAAACAGCAGCGAGTTGCAATCCCACCCGGGCGCGCATCAGCTTGTTGCTCCATCGAGCGTTGGCCTCGCCGCCGCGTCCCATCAGGACAACCCCGGCCAGCAGCACGGCGACAACGCCGATCATTGCCACGGCAACAAGGACGATCAGGGCAGTCTTCATGATCAGAGCTTAGGGATTGTGATCGGCATCGGACAGCGCCCATGAAGTAGCGCGACGGTCTGGCGCGCAGCGCTGATGACGAAGAAGGGGCGTGACCGGTCGTTGCGGGCAGGTCTGAGGACACAAGGGTCAATCAAGACGATCATCAAGAAACAGTGCGCATGGCAGAACCATGGCGCGCGGGTACGATCCTGGACCCGGTTCGCACATCTCCATGAGGGCGCGCGGCTGGCCGAGGAAAATGCCGGCGTCAACAGGAATTGCCATGGACGGGCCGGCCGCCTCAAGCTGACCCTGCGGGAGCGGAGCGCGGCGAACCGGGCGCACGATGTCGCCTCCGGTACCCGGAATCACCGGGTGTCCGCCAGACGTGGCCCGCGGCTCATCGCGGAAGACAAAAGCCGCGCGTGTCCTTGTCGCCAAGGCGGCAATGCGGTTGACGACTTCATTTGATGCCCTGGCAGATCAGGGATAGGCCCGGAAAATGCCAGCCCAGTGCGTACTCGGCGGCCGGAACCTTGCCTGGACCAGGCGAGCCTTGGCTTTCAGACTGTCTCCGGGCCGGTAGCGTATGCTGCTCGCCAGCCTGACCGACGATCGAGCCCTCAGGTCGAAGGGCCGGAACCGGTAGTTGAGCGATTTTTTGTTGAATTCCATGGCGACTTGCACGGTGACATTGCGAAGCGGATAGTCCGTAGGGTTCCTGACATCGACAAGGACCCGACCATTTGCAAAGATCGGTTTCAGGCGGATGTAGCGGCCCGGATTATCCACGATATCGAGCATGGTGAAGTCTCTGGATGCCGCCTTGCCGAGGCTTCGGCCAGCGCCCTTGGCGGACCCGAAGAGACGCTTGGCCACCACCCGGTTGCCCTCCGCCATGGCAATTCTTCCAAGCGAATAGTTTGCGAGATGGGTCGCCAGCAACCGGTTGCTTCGTTCCAGGTCCTGCCGGGCCCGCATTTGTTCCCGGAGCGCCTTACGGGCGAGGCCCCGCCCCAGATAATGTCTGTAATAGCCGGCATCGCGGCGGATCGCCGCGTCATAGGCGTCCACCGCGTCGCGATACCGTCCTTGTCGTGCTAGGGCTTGCCCCTTGAGCCCGTGGAAAAGGGCCTCGCCTGGTTCCCGCCGGATCGCCTCTTCCAGAAGCCTGAGCGCCTGTTGCGGCCGGCTATCAAGCAGTTTGGCCGCCCGATCGGCGCGGTCGTAGGCCGGTTTGCGAGCGCGCAGATAGGCGAGGCGGGTTCGATAGCGGTCGGTGCCAACCTCGCCGCCCGGAGAAAACGCCGCGAGCGCGGCTCTGTTCAATATCGCCCTTTCCTTCGACGGCGGATGGGTGGAGAACCAGCCCGCCAGCCAGCCGGGTTCCCGCCCTTTGGACAGGGCTACGAATTTCTCCTGAAGCGTCACAGCGGCAGCGGTATCGTAGCCGGCGGCGTGCATGTACTTGATGCCGTAGCGATCGGCCATACGCTCGTGGGCTCGGCTGTATCCCTTCTGGATAAGGTGGGATCCCAGTGTTGTCCCGGCGGCAATAGCGCCGGCATATTTCGAACCCCTGTTGGCGATCGCGACGCTGGTCGCAACTGCGCCCAGTATCAGTGCGCGGTTCATGCGGCTCGCGCTGTGTCTGGCTGCGGCATGCACAACCTCATGCCCGAGCACCGCAGCCAGTTCGGCTTCGTTTTCCAACTCCATCAGAAGGCCGCGATTCACTGCGATCTTGCCGCCCGGCAGCGCCCAGGCGTTAGGAACGCTGTTGTTCAACACAACGAATTCATACGGCAACTTGCGGTCGCTGACGCGTGCGATACGCTGTCCGACCGAGGCGACATAGTCTTCCAATTTCGGATCGGCCGTGTAGCGCCCTCCCGACGCCTGTTGCAAAGGTCCGAAGTGCCGCCTGCCGAGAGCGATCTCGTGTTCGGTCGAAAAGAGCACGAGTTCCTTCTTGCCGGTGACGGGGTTCGCCTCGCAGCCGGCTACAAGGAGCAGAATGGCCAGAAACGCAGGACATCGCGCCGGTCGAGCTTTCATTGACAGTTCCAATCTTCGCCTGATCATGATCGCGGGACGGGTGTCTGAGCCCGGAAATCGCGCGCAAGGGCAAGCCTTGTCATGGCTGGTAACGGGCGCACGGGACCGAGCATCCGGCTCCCGTCAAACGACTCCGCCTTCGCAAGGCGGTTCTTCAACAGCGATACCTCACGCTCAAGGGTCGAAACACGCTTGCCCATTCCCGCATCCGTCATCGACGCCGAATACGAGGATGACACAGAAAGGCACAAGACCCGAAACGTCAAAGTGAGATACTACCAAAGTTCAGACCCAGTTGGCCTCGCGCAACGCCTTGGCGTAGCGGCGACTTACCGGGATGGCAGCACCATTCGAAAGGTGAGCGATGGTGCGGTTGTCGTGACGCGTGATCCGGGTAAGGGCATCCCGGGCAATCCAGTGAGACCGATGCACTTGCATTCCAGTTGTGCCGCCGAGTTCCTTGAGAGCATCGCCAAATCGCATCAGGACCAAATGCGAACCTTGATCCGTATGAATTTCCACATAGTGATCCTGGACTTGCAAATGCAGGAGTGAGCCACGAAGGCGCGCCGGCAATCGTTCCAGGATCGGTGATGGCGTTTCTTCGCGATCCCCTTCAGATTTGACTAACGAAAATGGCTCGTCCACTCGACCGAGACGCGCATCGATCGCCATCCAGATAATCAATCCCAGCACTACATGAATGATCGCAACGGAGAAGAACAGGGTATAAAAAGTGAGCGAAGGCGGAAATTTTCCGTCAAACAGAATTTGAATTCCAGCAACTGTGGCCGTTCCGGGAATGGCGGCAACAAGACTGCCCACGACAACCCGGGCAACGACCGGAACCTGCGATGGCAGCCATGCCACCATCGCCAAGGTGGAGACGATTCCAAACCCCCAATTTATCAGCATCGCCAGGCCCCAAAAGGCAACTCGCTCGCCGAAGCTCATGCGGATATAGGTTCCGAAGGGTCCGAGGTAAGCGAACACGACTGTTGCCAGGACGAGCGCCACAAGATGCCACCGCAAGCGCTGCAACGTGAGCCATTCACGCAGCGCGAACGGTTTCGGCCTGTTCATCCGCGAATTTTTCGACGATTCTGCGTAGATGGGGTTTGTCATGAACAGCATGTGTAGCACAGGCTCGGCGCAGCATACGCGATTGAATCGGAGAACATAGTAATGATCTCAGTTCTTTTTCGGGCCAAGCTGGCTATTGCAGTTGTCGCAGCGGGGGCGGTAACTGCTGTTGCAATCCCATCAACGAAGGCTGCCGAGCTTACCATCGCGGTTTCCGGAGTTGAATCGTCATCGGGTCGACTTTATATCGGCATCCACCGTGCAGGCCGCGGCATCAAGTTCCCGAACGACAAGGGCATGGTCGCCGGTATTTGGCGCCCGGCGGTCAAGGGGTCTTTCACGATTCAGATTACCGGTTTCCCGCCGGGACGTTACGCCGTCAACGGATTTCATGACCAGAATGGGAACGGCAAGCTGGATACCAACGCCCTTGGTGTTCCAACAGAAGGGTACGGCTTCGGGAACGGCGCCGACGCAAGCTTTGGCCCCCCCAGGTTCGAGGCCGCCAGCGTCGACGTCATCGACAAGGCGCGGATTCAACTGCCCATCGGATATTGAGGTCTGCCATGACGGACACCTTTCGTGATCGTCGCAGCTTTCTCGCGGCATCAGCGGTTGCGTCGCTTGCCGGTATGGCGCCGTTTGCCCAGTCGTTGGCGGCCACCGATACCGATTGGGGCACCGAATTTTCAAGGGCGCTGAAAAAGAATCCGCTGCTGATCGGCTGGAAGACCCCTCCGGACCGCCTGGATACGATGTCGCTTGAAACCAGCGGTGCCTGGCCGGCAGATCTGGAGGGGCGCTTCTATCGGAACGGACCCGCCGCCCACGACCGATTCGGTCGGCGCTATCAGCACTGGTTCGACGCCGACGGGATGATCCAGGAATTCGTTATCGACAGCGGCAGGGTCGCGCACCGCGGACGCCTGGTGCAAACGCCGAAACTGAAAGCAGAAAACAAGGCCGGCCGGCGCCTCTATGGCGGCTTCGGAACGCATTGGCCCAATCTGGCTCCTTTCCGTGGACCGGACAGTATCAACGTCGCCAACATCTCGGTCCTGCATCACGGCGGCGAATTGATGGCGTTGTGGGAAGCTGGCTCACCAACGCTTCTTGATCAGCGAACACTGGAGGCGCGCAGGTTCAAGTCCTGGGGCGACAGCCTGAAAGGCCTGGCCTTTTCCGCACACCCGAAAGTCGATCTCGACGGCACTTTATGGAATTTCGGCTACAACCTTCTGCCCCGACCGGCCCTGGTGCTTTACCACATCGATCATGCCGGAAAGCTGGTCAAGACAGCGATCGTGAAGCTCGATGCGCTGGGCATGGTCCATGATTTCGTCGTCACCGAAAAATCGCTGGTCATCGTCATACCGCCCTATCACCTGGACCCGACAAAGGCGCGATCGAACAGCTTTCTTGATGCCCATGTCTGGAAGCCAGGAGATGAAACGCGTGTTCTGGTCGTCAGCAAGGATGATTTCAGCAAACGGCGCTGGCATGGTCTGCCGGCCGGATTCGGATTCCACCATGGCAATGGATGGGAAGAAAATGACGGCGTCATCCACTTCGATCATTGTATCGCCAAGGATCCGACGATTGTTTCGGAAACCTTGCGTTTTGTAATGAAGGGCGAACTGCGCACGGCGTCGCCGGCGTACTATTCGCAGATCGTACTGCGGCCAAAGGGGGACGCCACTGTGTCTGGGCAGGCCGAAGAAGCGGAGTTTCCCCAGATTTCGCCGGTCGTCGTTGGCAAGCGCAACCGGTATGTATACATGCTGGGGGTAGAGACGAATGGCAGCGGATGGGGTTTTCGCAAGATCCTGAAAAGAGATCTGGAAAAGGGCAAGAGCGACGTTTTCAGCTATCCCATCGGTATTACGCCAGAGGAGCATCTTTTCGTGCCTCGACGATCTGGACGGCGCGAGGACGACGGGTGGCTGATCGGTACAGTTCTGGATTGGAAGAAAGGTCGATCGGGTATTTCGGTGTTCGACGCCACGGCGGTTGCGGCCGGTCCGATTGCGCAAGCCTGGCTGCCCTATCCTATTCCTCTAGGTTTCCATGGGACATTTGTTCCTGCCTAGCCCGACGGATGCAAGGCTTGGCGCAAGTCAGAGGCAGCGTCATCGAACGCAATCTTGGCCGCCTTCACTGCTCCGCCCATGTTGAAATAGCCATGAATAAGGCCGGGGTAGTGCCGGGCAATCACCGGCACGCCAGCCTCTTCCAGTTTTCTTGCGTAGGCAATGCCCTCGTCTTGCAGTGGGTCGAACCCCGCCGTGTACACGGCAGCGGGCGGCAATCCTTCGAAATCGTCGTTCAGAAGCGGCGAAAGCCGTGGGTCCGCAGGATCAGCATCGCCGCGATAACCCTCCCCGAACCAATTCATGTGCGGTTTTTCCAGCAGGTATCCGTACGCATAGTCGGTCATGGACGCGTAGGTGCCAGCCATGTCCGTTGCCGGATAGATCAGGAGTTGGAAACAGGGCATCGGCAAGCCGGCCTTTTGAGCTTCATGGCACAAGACCGCGGACAGGTTTCCCCCGGCGCTGTCACCACCGACGGCGATACGTTCAGGGTCGATGCCATAGTCTGCGGCGGATGCGTGAATGTTGTTCCACACTACCATCACGTCTTCGATCGCCGCCGGAAACGGGTTTTCCGGCGCCAGGGCATAATCCACCGACAGGACCTTGCAGAAGGCGTCACGCGCCAGACCGCGGCAGGTTCGATCATGCGAATCGAGACTGCCGATGGTCCAGCCGCCACCATGAATCCAGACCAGTAGTGGAGTGGGCTGTCCTGTCACTTCCGGTGTGTATAGCCGTGTCCTGACAAATCGGCTTTCTCGGCCGATGGCGATCTCCACCACCGAATCCATTTTGGCCGCCTCGATATCAAGTTTGGTGGCTGTTTCGTCATACTGCGCTCGCGCGGCAGGTGGCGCGAGGGTATAAACCGGCGGATAGGGAGACTCCCTGATCAGATCCAGCACCCACTGGATTTGCGGATCGATGGTCATGACATTACTCACCTTGATTATCTGATTCGGGCGCCGATCGACTACGGCCAATTATGTCGGAACACAACACGTCAGGCCGGGCTCGAACTGGACTGCAAAGACGACCTCGCAGGTTCGTCCGCGGTATACTGACAGCAGATTGCGTCATCACGAGCCAAGCCTCCCGTCTCTCCCTGCGGTCGTCCTGTACGACGGCAGAGGTCAGATCAGTCCCATCTGTTTCGCCACCGCCTGTGTCAGAGGAGCGTTGGGGTCCATGAACTCGTTGCACGCAGCAAAATGATCTCGACCTTTCAAGAGTAACCGCTCAGCCGGGACGCCCCACGCGGCAAGTTGCTCCAGGTAACGTTCGCTCTGCCAGTGGAAGCCGTCGACTTCTTCTTCTCCCCAGGCGACAATGACCGGGCAGGGGTGCGGTGGCCTTTGATGGATCGGAGAGTTGCGCCTGACCGCGATGTCTGAAAGCTGCAGCCAAGCGTTGATGAATGCCTTTTGCAAGGGAGCCAGGTCGTAGAGGCCACTGATGGCCGTGACGCCCTTCAGGATGTCGGGCGGCAGTCCGTAATCTCCTTCCCAGTCCGTTGACAGCATCATGCCGGCCAGATGGCCGCCGGCTGAATGACCCGAAAGATAGAGACGGCGGTTGTCACCACCATATCGGTGGGCGTTCTTGTATGCCCACGCAACAAAATCCCGGCATTGACGCACGATGACATCGAGATGTACGTCCGGCGCCAAGGAATAGGTGTTGGCCATGACGGTCACGCCCATCGGGGTCAGCGCCTCGCAAACGAAACTGCTTTCGTCCTTGGTCAGCATCCGCCAGTAGCCGCCGTGAATGAAGAGATGTACCGGTGCCCCTTGACGCGTCGCCGGGAATATATCGAGGACCTGGTCCTTGTGCGGCCCATAGGGCACGTCGCGGGGGCCCGGATTATTCCTGCTCGCGCGTCGGCTGTCCGTCGTGAAACCGGGGAGATAGGTATTCTCAAAATCCGGCACGCTTTCGCGCGCGTTGTAGGATTGGTCGAGC
>JAPOST010000075.1:0-7968 GCA_026709535.1 Rhodospirillaceae bacterium | reverse complement strand
GCGGCAGCCCGATCACGTGGTTTGGGAAGACGAATTGGCAATGGTGGACCTGATCGACCCGCTCGGCTTCGACTCGGTCTGGGCGACCGAGCATCACATTACCGACTACATCATGTCGCCGGACCCGCTGCAGTTCCTCGCCTACGCGGCCGGGCGGACCAAGACAGCACAACTGGGGACGATGGTCGTCGTCCTTCCCTGGCGCGAACCGTTTCGGACGACGGCCCAGGTGGCGATGCTGGATACGATTTCCGGCGGCCGGGTGATCTTCGGCATGGGCCGCGGCGCCGGGCGCTGCGAGTTTGAGGGGTTCGGCATTCCGATGAACGAAAGTCGCGCCCGTTTTGTCGAATGTGCCGAGATGATCCTGGGCGGCCTGGAGAGCGGCTATTGCGAATATGACGGTCAGTACTATCGCCAGCCGCGCGCCGCCATTCGTCCCCGGGCGGCCAGGACATTCAAGGGTCGGAGCTATGCCGCCGCTGTCTCGCCGGAATCATCCGAGATCATGGCAAGGCTAGGAGTCGGTCTGCTGATCATCCCGCAGAAACCGTGGGATCATGTGGCGAAAGAACTTGCCGATTACCGCGTTCTGTTTCGGTGTATCAATGGATTTGATGCGCCGCCGCCGATCACCTGTGGCTGGGTCTTCGTCGACGACGACGAGATGCGTGCCTACGAGATGGCAAGAAAGTATATCGGCGGCTACTGGCACAGTGTGTTGGCGCATTATGAGTTTGCCGGCGACCATATGAAAACGACCAGGGGCTACGAATATTACGGCAAATTCGCCGAAAATCTGCAGAAACAGGGCGGCGACGCGGCAACAGACTTCTTTCTGGGACTCCAGGTCTGGGGCACGCCGGAGATGTGCTACGAGAAAATTCTCGACATTTCGAACAGCGCCGGATCCGAGAGCTTTGTCGGCGTTTTCAAATATGCAGGGATGTCGAAAGAACTTGGCGAAGCCAATATGCGCCTGTTTGCGCGGGAGGTGATGCCAGAGTTGAACAAGGTCGGACCGGCTGCGGGGCGGCTGGCTGCCATCGCCTGATGTCACGACTGCATTTCAGCAGCAATGCTCCAAGCCCCCTCATGTCCCGCCAGAAGCCCATGACACCTTGCAATTTTGGTCGTGATGGCGTTACCGACCCCTTGCCGTACCGACTTTCGAGTTGCCGAACGATGTCAGCAGCGTAGCGGATAACTTGAGACCGGCCTTTCTAGGGCCTCCAACATGGCGGGTCCGCGCCGGGATTGCAAGCAAGCAGCAGGAAAACATCGATTCGATCCGGTTCGTCTTGTCCTTCCGGGATCAGGGACCTTGCCAGGTCTGGCGAACCGGATTTTCCTGACGCCTGCCGGCAACCAGAGGGATCTGACCGGGGTAGGGCGGCAGAGGGCCATAAAAGCTTTCCTTTTCAAGGCTGCATCCGGTACCCATAGCGCCTGGTGAAGGCATAAGGGAGATGTTAAAGGGCCAGTCCAGATTGATCAGGCTGGCTTCGCACCTGGGGTGAATGAGAAGGTGACGCGGCCGCTGCAAGGACAAACAAGCGCGCTGGCGTGGAGAACTCCAATGAGTGGACCGCTTGAGGGACTAAGAGTAGTGGAGTTGGCCGGGATTGGTCCCGGTCCCATGGCTTGCATGATGCTCGCCGATATGGGCGCCGATATCATCAAGGTAGACAGGCTGACCGATCCTGGCCTGGGCATCGCGCTTCCGCCGAAATATCAGGTTCTGCATCGCAGCCGCCCGTCTGTGGCAGTTGATTTGAAATCACCCGACGGCCTGAGAGCCGTCAAGCGTCTGGTTGGCGAGGCAGATGTATTGATCGAGGGATTCCGACCCGGAGTGACGGAACGGATGGGCTTGGGGCCTGATGACTGCTTCACCATCAATCCGAAACTGATCTATGGTCGTATGACCGGCTGGGGGCAGGACGGCCCGATGGCAACCGCCGCTGGGCACGACATGAACTACATCGCGCTGACCGGAGCCCTGCACGCCATCGGGCCGAAAGGCGGCGCCCCCGTTCCGCCGCTCAACCTCGTCGGAGATTTTGGCGGCGGTACTCTGTATCTCGTCGTGGGTGTGCTTGCCGCGCTTCTGGAAGTGCAGAAGTCCGGAAGAGGTCAGGTCATCGACGCGGCGATGGTTGATGGTGCGGCATCACTCATGACGACTTTTTTCGGACTCAAGGCGGCCGGTATGTGGCGCGACGAACGCGGCGCCAACCTCCTGGATGGCGGCGCCCACTTCTATGCCGTTTACGAAACCAGTGATGGCAAGTATGTTTCAATTGCCTCCATAGAGGCCAAATTCTATACCGAGTTGCTGGAGAAGACAGGTCTTGCTTCTGCGAACTTGCCGTCGCAAATGAACCCGAAGAACTGGCCAGTCATCAAGGAGAAGCTTGCGGCCGTCTTCAAGACAAAAACCCGGGATGAATGGTGCGCACTCATGGAGGGCACCGATATCTGTTTCGCGCCAGTCCTGACTCTGGAAGAAGCGCCAGAGCACCCGCACATGAGCGCGCGCGGCGCCTATGTCGACGTCGATGGCGTGATTCAGCCTGGCCCGGCCCCGCGATTCAGCCGTACGCCTTCGGGCGTGCAACGACCGCCATCGGTTCCGGGCGCGGACACCGAAGAGGGTTTGATCGCTTGGGGGTTTTCCTCGGACGAGATTGCCGATCTCCGGGCGAAGAAGGCGATCGGCTAGGGATTTTCCCGACATCGCCCACCGTGTCGACTCGAGTCGTTTGCATGATAATGGTGCGGAACAATCTACGTGGTGCAGCGCAATGCATCTTGTGAATGGTAGAAATACATCTCCATTGATGGTAAGAATCCGGCCCGAAGCCGGCATGATGAGAAAAAACTAGGTGATAAATGAAAGACAGCCTGAAACCCGGCGTGACCCACGTGGCCAAGATAAAGATCGATAAGGATCGGACGATCTCTTTCATGGGCGATGACCTTCGTGTCTACGCCACGCCGCGTATGGTTCTTGATGTTGAGCATACCTGCCGCCAACTTTTGCTGCCTCATCATGATGGCGGCGAGGATTCCTTGGGGGTACGGGTGGAGATCGATCATTTGGGACCCACCCTGCTTGGCCAGACAGTGACCGTAGCCGCTGAAGTCGCCGAAGTGGAAGGTTCGCGTGTCATTTTCGACGTCAACGTCCATGACGAACTCGACCATGTTGGGAAGGCTCGGCATATCCGTTTTGTTGTCGATACCGAAAAACAGGGTGGCCGCTTGGCGAAGAAGAAGGCGCAGCTGGCGGAAGCCTGAGGTGGTTGGCGCGTTCCGTGTCATCCTTGTTTGAAGATGTTTGAGGAAACGGCCGGTCATGTCCGAATCTGACAATGCCAGCGACGACGTCAAGAAAGTGCCCTTCTATTGCTACCAGTGTGTGGCTGGGCCCGATCTGGCGAAAGTAACCGTTCGGAACGGTGTCGCCGAACGGCTGGAGGCCAACTTCGACATCAAGGACGAACATCCTGGCGGTGGTCGCGTCTGCGTCAAGGCGTTTGGCCTGATCCAGAAGACATACAATCCCCATCGCGTCAAACAGCCGATGAAGCGGACCAACCCGAAAAAGAGCCGGCAAGAGGATCCAGGCTTTGTACCGATTTCCTGGGAAGAAGCGTTTCAGATCATCGGAAAGAAGTTCCGTGAAATCCGCGCGAAGGGATTGGTGAACGAAAACGGGCACCCGCGTCTGGCGACATCAACAGGCGGCGGCGGCACCCCGGTCCAGTATATGGGGACATTTCCGGCCTTCATGGCGGCATGGGGCCCAATCGATCAGGGTTTCGGTGCCGGGCAGGGGGTGAAGTGCTACCATTCCGAACATCTGTATGGTGAGCTGTGGCACCGTGCGTTCATCGTCGCACCGGATACGCCATACGTGAACTTCATTCTGAACTGCGGCTCGAATACCGAAGCACAGGCCGGAGTCGTCGGCATCTGGCGCGAAGCGAACGCCCGGGCGCGCGGGGCCAAGAGGGTGCATGTCGAGCCTCACATGTCGATCACTGCGGCTGCCTCCGCCGAATGGGTTCCGATCAAGCCGAAGACGGATGCCGCTTTCCTGTTCGCCCTGATTCATCGGATCGTGGTCGAGCGCGGCTGGTCGAACGTCTGCGACGTGCCATTCCTCAAGAATCGGTCGAACGCGCCATACCTGGTCGGGCCCAACGGGTTTTTTGTTCGTAATGAAGACGGCAAGCCACTGATCTGGGACGCCGACGATGGCAGCGCGAAGCCCTTTGACGGCGACATCCGGAACGCGGCGCTGGAGGGCGTCTTTACCGTTGACGGCTACGAACTGGGCCCGGACAACAAACGCTGGGACCACAAACGCGTGGAAGCCAAGCCGTCTTTTCAGATGATGATTGACCTGATGTCGAGGTACACGCCGGAATGGGCTGAGACAGAGTGCGAAGTGCCAGCCGAAACCATTAGACGGGTTGCCGACGAATACATCGCGCATGCCTGCGTCGGCGAAACGATTGAGATCGAGGGTAAGACCTTGCCCTACCGTCCGGTTGCGATCCTGTTGGGAAAGAGCGTCAACAACGGCTGGGGAGGGTATCACACCTGTTGGGCGCGAACCATGCTGGCCGTTCTGGTCGGTGCGCTGGAGGTGCCGGGCGGCACGCTGGGGACTACCGTGAAACTGGTTCGGCCTGCTGCTTCGCGCGTCGGTTCCGTATTACCGGGCGAAGACGGTTTCATGCGCTATCAGTTCAACGCTACGTCATCGAATGCATGGAACCGCGACCCTCACATTCGTAATGCCTACAAGACGCTTGTTCCGCTGGTTTCGGACAGTCCGTGGTCTGCGGCTCTCGGACCTGCGCATCTGCCATGGCTGTTTCAGAAGCACCAGCCAAAGAGCTGGCCGCGGCACGATCCGCCAGATATCTGGATGTGCTACCGCACAAATCCATCGATCAGTTCATGGAACGCTCCGGAAGTGTCGAACCGTCTGGCAGAATTCCCATTCATCATCGCGTTCTCGTACACGATGGATGAGACCAACCATTTCGCCGATATCCTGTTGCCGGAATCGACCGATCTGGAATCGACTCAACTGATTCGCATTGGCGGCACGAAGTTCCAGGAGAATTTCTGGCACCATGAGGGCTGGACCATCAGGGCCAAGGCGATCGACCCGGTCAACGACACGATGGATATGTCCGACATCATCACTCGCCTTGCCCAGGAAGCAGGGATCCTTGATGAGTATATCCATGCCATCAACAACGGCGCTGCGGGAACCAGGCTGGCCCGCGAAGGCCGTTATGATTTCGGCTTGCCGCTGGGCGAGCCGCCGGTTTCAGAGCAGGTCTGGGACAACATGTGCAAAGCCGCATCTTGGGACATGACCGGGGGCGAGGAAGTCCACGATTTGGAATGGTTCAAGGAACATGGCTACATGCTCAAGGACTACAAACAGCTGGATTGGTACATTTACCCAGCCCTGGAAGAGCAGAACCTGAGGTTCGAATTGCCCTACCAGGAACGTCTCACCCGCCACGGCCGGGAACTCGCCCTTCGGTTGGGAGAAATCGGCGTGGAATGGTGGAAAACTCAACTGCGCGAATACGAATTCATGCCGACCTACGAATCCTTTCCGGAAATCTGGCAGGATTATGTGCGCGACTTCAACCGCGAGCCGGAGGAATATCCCTTCTGGGCCCTGACGGCCCGATCATTCCAGTATGCCTGGGGTGCCAACGTGGGTCTGCCGCTGATTGCCGAAGTGGCGGACAATGTTGCCGGTCATAGCGGCATCGTCATCAATAGACGTCGGGCGCGAGAATTGGACATCAAGGATGGCGAACAGATTGTCGTCGAATCGGTCACCGGCCGGACAGAAGGCCCCGCGGTGCTTCGCGAAGGCATTCGGCCCGATACCGTCCTGATGATTGGCCAGTTTGATCATTGGAAGACGCCTTTTGCAAAGGACCTCAATCGCCCCAGTCTCAACAGCGTCACGGATATTTCGCTGAAACTGACCGATTCGACCGGATCTGGATCGGACATTGTGTGCGTGAAGATCTACAAGGCGTCCGAAAAGCACCTGCAGAAGCCGCTTGCTGCAGACGAGATGCCGAAATATGACGGCGACATCGCGACTGCAAGCTTCGCACAGGCGGCGGAATAGTGGTGGAGGAATACCAACCGCTCATCCACAGTGACCCGGATCATACGCCGCGTTGGGGGATGGCGATCGACGTCAATCGGTGTGTCGGGTGCCAGACCTGCACGATTGCCTGCAAACACTGGAACAACACCCTGCCGGACATCCAGTGGCGGCGTGTGATCGATATCGAGCAGGGCGAGTATCCCGATGTCCAGCGGCAGTTTCTGGTAACCGGCTGCCAGCACTGCGAAGAGCCTCCGTGCGTTCCGGTATGTCCTACCGGCGCCACCCGGCAGCGGGATGACGGCCTGGTCACGATGGACTACGACATCTGCATCGGCTGCGGGTATTGCGCAGTCGCGTGTCCTTATCAGGCCCGGACCATCGCGCATGAAATCAAGGGCTACTATGACGACGTCATCACGCAGCAGGAAAGGGCTGTCTTCGACGAGGGGCGGATCAGTGTGGCGCAGAAATGTACCTTCTGTATCGACCGGGTAGATAGCGGTCTGGACTCCGGTCTGACTCCGGGTGTGGACCCTGACGCAACGCCCGCTTGCTCTGCCGCCTGTATCGCCTCAGCCATCACTTTTGGAGACTACAACGATCCTGGCAGCAACGTCTCGCAACTTGTTCGAGACAACCCGATGTTCCAGATGCACGAGGAATTGGGGACGGATCCGCAGATCAAATATCTCTACACGACGCCGGCAGTGCCGGGGCGCGAGCCGGAAACCGCCGATGTCGCTGATGACAGGTTGAGCGATCTGGCCAATCCGCTGGTCGGTAGGGTACAGAAATTCTGGGACTGGCGCGCAGCCATGAACTGGATGTTCGGTGGCATTGGCAGCGGATTCGTATTCGCTGCCTGGTTCATGTCTTTCTGGATACCGACCGAGGTAGCCCCGATCTACGGCCATTGGCTGTCGCTTGCCCAGTTTGTTGGTGGTGGCATCATGGCCATAGGCCTGTTCTTCGTCTTTTTGAAGATCGGCAGAAAAGCGCGGTTCTGGCGCGCCGTCTCGCGACCGCACAGTTCGTGGATGACGCGCGAATTGTATGTTGTTGTGGTGTTTGGCATCGCCGTCCTGTCAGGGATCGTCACCCAGCATGCGGTTGCACAGACCGTTGCCGCCTTGACCGCTCTGTCTTTCCTGATTTGCCAGGCAATGATCCTCTACCGTGGCCGCGGAATCCCCGCATGGCGGCACAAAGCCATGCCCTGGATGATCTTTATGACGGGTCTGCTTGAAGGATTTGCTTTCCTGATGCCAGCCTTCGCCATCAGCCTCGCCTTGCTGAGCATCGCCCAGACAATGGCGCCATTCCAAGTGGCCATCTACGGCGACTTGATGTTGCCAATGATGCAGGTGGCGAGCCTCATCCTCGTTGTCCTGGCTGCCGTCAACCTGCTACTTTGGTCGTCCTATGTGCGCACGGCTGCAGAAAAAGGAGTCGGCCCACTGGCACGGCAGGTGCTGGTCGGGGTCTACCGCCGGTTGGGGGTCATCGGTTACGGTTTGCCAATGGCGCTACATGTGATTGGTCTGATTGCAATCAATACGGGGCAGAACGGTCTTCCCGTCGCTGCAGGGGTCTGGCTGACCGGCAGCTTTCTCGCGATTATTGGCGGTACATACTGGAAATTCATGATCGTGACCCGCGCCAGCCATCAGCAGGGATTTGAAATGCCCAAGCAGCCACACCGCGGCTCCGGAAAGCGGGCTGCGCCACCGCGCATGGATGGTACCGACATGCGTCCCGGCGCACCACTGTACAGAAACCCGATCGGAGTTGGTTGA
>JAPOST010000163.1 GCA_026709535.1 Rhodospirillaceae bacterium | reverse complement strand
CTCACAACCAGCCCGCATTGCCTCCATCGGAACCCGGAAATGGGCCCATGGGTTCTAAACCACCCCCGTTGGTATGACCCGCCGTTTGTGGAGAAGGCGCAGGACAGGGTCGGCCTCCATCTCGACCCGCCCGAGCGCTCTGCGTTGATGGGAAGAGCCAATTCCAGGTGCCTGACAATGACGCAGCCCAAAAGACGCCCGACGTTGATCCCCGCCGGCGGGCCCGCGTCACGTCGCCCAGGACATCATGGCCCAGTCAGGTCGCGTGATTCTCAGCGGTCTGGACCAAAAAAAGCTCAGGCGGGGATCCATCGTACGACCCAGGAACGCCAACAATCCATCCGGAACCACCGCGACATCGTCAACGCCAACGCGCGCAACCAGACATCCTCGCCGCCATCAGGCGCTTGTGCCTGCGCACACGTGATACCACAGAGCGCCAAACGAAAATCAGCAAAACTTCACAACCAGGACGCTAATTGCAGGGGGCAGTACCCATCGGGTTAGCGCGAATGCCGTTCTTGCAGACGGTGCCTCCATCCGACTCCACAGTCTGCATCCGGTCTTCGTCGCGCCTCTGCTTTTCGTTATTCATCTCGGCATATTGTGCGTCAATCTTCTTGCGGTAGGACAGGAACTCTTGCAACGCTTGGCCCTCAAGGTTTGCAGACGCTGGCAGTGTTATCGTCATCGGATTTACGTGCTTGCCGTTCTTGAATATTTCGTAATGCAGATGCGGCCCGGTGGATCGACCGGTCGAGCCCACATAGCCTATGGTTTCGCCCTGTCTGACCCGTGAGCCGACCTTCAAGCCACTGCGGAAACGACTCATGTGGCCATAGGCCGTATGGTAGGCCTTGTTGTGGCGAATTCGGATGTATCTCCCGTAGCCGCCGAACCAGCCCTTCCTGACGATTGTGCCGTCGCCGGCGGCATATATCGGCGTGCCGGTGGGGGCGCCGAAATCGACGCCTGTGTGCAGTTTCGAATACCCAAGGATCGGGTGCCGCCGGACCCCAAAATTCGAAGTCAGGCGCGCGCCATCGATCGGCGTCTTCATTAGCGCCTTGCGGTTTTGCTGGCCTCTTTCATTGAGGTAGATCGGAGTGCCGTCTTTATGCTCTGGGTACAAATAAAATTGGTGCCGCCGTCCCTCGACGGTCAGCAGCGCATAGACGATGTCGCCGATACTGCCTCTGCCCGATTCGTCCGCAAAAGACTGGAACAGGATCCCAAATTCCTCGCCGCCATGCAGGTCGCGCTGGAAGTCGATTTCGAAGCTTAGAAGCCGGATCATCTGGATCACGATCTGCGGCGGTGCGCCAGCCTGAATGCCCGACTCGAACAGACTGCCTGTAATCCGGCCGCTTACCCGCCTGAAGGACACGCTATACTTTTTCTCGACCGCGGTAGCGGAAAACTCGCCGGACCGCTGTCGGGTAACCATAACACCACGATCATGGGACAAATCGAATCGATAACCCAGAAAACGCAATGGCTCGGCGCCAGAAACGCTGAAGTCGACATTTATTTCCTGCCCGACCTGCAGCCTGCGAGGATCATAAGTCGGCTGCATGGCACGGATGGCGCGGCCAGCTTCCTCAAGGTTAACGCCAGCGCGTAACAGCAGTGCAAGGAAGTTGTCGCCCTTTACGGCCCGGACCACTCGGGAAGACCTGCTGGGCGTAATGTCGAATTCCATGTCCCCTATTGCCGTGAGTGCCGCCAGTTCGACTTTTTCGAGGGGCTGGTAGATCAGCCCGGCCTTGAGGCCGATAATGCGTGCCTCGGGTATCGGTCGCACCTTCTGAACGATCTTTTGACTGGCTGTCTCAGTTACCTGCGGCTTGGCTTGGATCACGCGCCGCTGCTCTTCTGAGGCAGGATTGAAAAGAAACCAGCTTGAAATTCCCAGCGCGCCAATGATGGAAAGGCCTGAGATGATTTTGACGGGCTGGCGCGCCCTGAGCCTGCGCACGAGAAATCCCAGCCGCTTCAACGACAGGGCAGGGAAGGAACGATCCGGATCTGCATCGCTGCTGCTTTTCCCCTCAAGGTGAACATCACCCGACTTGCGAAGCGCAAGGCCCCGGTCTTCTGCCTCTCGCTCGGCCGATACTCCCGACACAGCCGCCTGCGCTTTCGATGCCGCATCAATTTCGTCGGCAGCTGGGTCGTCGATTATTGCCGCGGCGGATGATACACTCGCCACCCGATCGTCGACATCCTCAGCGGTCGCTTTAATCAAAGGGATGTCGTCTTCCTCGATCAGTGGAATGCTCAGCTTGAGGCTGGATCTCCGATCAACCTTGGGGGTAGGATGCCTCCTTGTGGCGTCTCGGGTCGCCAAGACGATTGGCGTTTTGCCATTTTCCCACTCCGCGGCTGCGCTGTCGGCAGCCGTTGTTTCAGAGGGAGCGGCGCCGAAAACGTTCTGCGGATTGTCGGCATTATCTGCGGACGACAACGGTGCTTGCTTGTCATCAACGCCTGTGGCCATAGCCAGACCAGAAGAGGCGGGAGACTGGCCAGTCTCTCTGAGTGGTTCCTCTGGCCGCCCAAGGTAGACTGCCGAATTTTGCGGATCGGAGACGTCTTCCTCCTCATCCGCAATCGCGGTTTGAATAACGAACTCTGCAAGATCAAGGCTGTCGTTGTCGACATTGGCCAAATCCGCAATCTCCGGGGCTGTGTCGTCCTGCACAACGGAATGAGAGATGGGCGGGAGCTGCTCAACACTGGCTGAGGTAGGGGGCGCGACAACGATGGGAACATCCTCGATATTAGCATGGTGGCGCCGGCCGCGCTGTCTACTTTGGCTCACAGCTTTGCTGCCCGGGTTGCCGACAGCGGAGGGGGTCGGGAATGTCTGGTCGCCCGTAACGTCGACCGCACCTGCAAGGACGGACCGGTCTTCAATTCTTTCATCAATGTCATTGCCGACGCCATCCTCCTCGGGATCGTCGGTTTCAGTGATGTCAATGGAAGAGAAGTTTCCCCTCGAGTATAAAACGCGACGATCTTCCATATGTCCTCCATAAAGCGTGGCGACGCTGCTTGTCTTCCCCAACCCGAGAAACCGCGTCGTCGATGATCCTGTCAGCCCGATCAAACCTCACGCGTCCAATATTCGTTGCAGTATGAGTCTCACATTGCACGATGATTGTCTGCTGTCGGTGCCGGTTCTACCCGTCGCCGTTCGGACACAGCCTTTCACGCCCCCTCAACCAGGCACACTGCTCTTGCTGCGTCGTTAGTTGTGAATTACCTCTAACATGCTGGACTGAACTTGTGACTGTCAACACGGAGCGCAAAATTCAATGCCGATGTTGTCGTTGTCTGCCAGGGTGCGACAAGCGCGACCGCTCAAAAATGATGAAACCGTTTGACAGTCGGCTGACAGTCCTCATATGAGTGTTTCTTTACGGCTGGCATCATGCGCCTGCCAAGGCATTCACTCACCGCAAGTTGATCTTGTCGAAGGCGGAAATTTAAGCCGGCCGGGTAGAGTGTTGCGCTCTTTGACATTGTAGATACCGGAAAGGGATGCGCAGGCGGCGGTTCGTCGATTAATGGCGTGCGTCAGATCAAGATCAGGATTGTATCCGGATCAAGAGATGATCGCATTGCTGAGAACCGCTCAATGGCGCATCCATACACGATCGACATTTTTCGACGGTGATTTGTCGGAAGATGCTCGCTCAAGTGACGCTTCAATTGAGCAGGTTCTTGTCAGTTTTGAACCAGAAATCCGCTTGGATCTCTGATTCATCAAACTCAACCTAAGAGTTTGATCCTGGCTCAGAACGAACGCTGGCGGCAGGCTTAACACATGCAAGTCGAACGAGAACGCACCTTCGGGTGTTAGTAGAGTGGCGCACGGGTGAGTAACGCGTGGGAACCTGCCCTGAGGTACGGAATAACAGCTGGAAACGGCTGCTAATACCGTATGTGCCCTAAGGGGGAAAGATTTATCGCCTTATGGATGGGCCCGCGTCGGATTAGCTTGTTGGTGAGGTAACGGCTCACCAAGGCCGCGATCCGTAGCTGGTCTGAGAGGATGATCAGCCACACTGGAACTGAGACACGGTCCAGACTCCTACGGGAGGCAGCAGTGGGGAATATTGCGCAATGGGGGAAACCCTGACGCAGCCATGCCGCGTGAGTGAAGAAGGTCTTCGGATTGTAAAGCTCTTTCAACGGGGAAGATGATGACGGTACCCGTAGAAGAAGCCCCGGCTAACTTCGTGCCAGCAGCCGCGGTAATACGAAGGGGGCTAGCGTTGTTCGGAATTACTGGGCGTAAAGGGCGTGTAGGCGGTCTGATCAGTCAGAGGTGAAAGCCCCGAGCTCAACTTGGGAATTGCCTTTGATACTGTCAGACTAGAGTTCGGGAGAGGGTAGTGGAATTCCCAGTGTAGAGGTGAAATTCGTAGATATTGGGAAGAACACCGGTGGCGAAGGCGGCTACCTGGACCGATACTGACGCTGAGGCGCGAAAGCGTGGGGAGCAAACAGGATTAGATACCCTGGTAGTCCACGCCGT
>JAPOST010000107.1 GCA_026709535.1 Rhodospirillaceae bacterium | reverse complement strand
AATCATCGCCGCGGTCAACAGGGCTACTAAACCAATTAAACAGACAGAACACTAGCAGGTTAATGTAGTCTTCGATCGCAGCCATGCTGTGGTCAAACTAGTCGCGCGCCTGACCTCTGCCTCGGCAGGCTGGACCAGAACCGCTCGCCGTTGCTCGTCGTGTCGCTGCGGTCGGGATGAAGCAGAAGGTTCAGTCGGAGTTGTCGTTGAGCCACTCGTGAACCTCAGCCGACTTGCAGGACAAGACATTATCGAGGACGATGTGGACTGCGGTTCCGGGCTGATCCCCTCGGCGAGGCTGCTGATCGCGACTGAGAATCGGTGTTCTTATCTCTTCTGACTTGGGATAAGCTTGCGCCTGATTATGGTCATGCATGGCTGCGTCGACGTTCGGCGCTTCCCAGATTCCTGAAGGCGACTCGATGAACGACATGTCGACACCTGCTTCTGCGGGTGACATAAACGCACTGGTAGGCGACGTTATCGCGGTTCGCCAGTTGATCCGTGCCGGAACATATACCGGAGAGACGAGCGCTCTGGTGCCGGGAATCGTCCAGGGCAACGTTGCGATTCTGCCGGAAGACTGGGCCGATGAATTCCTGCTGTTCTGCCATCGCAACCCGAAGCCCTGCACGCCGATTGCCGTCTCTGAGCCGGGCAATCCCAAGCTTCCTGAATTGGGTGACGACATCGACGTCCGGACTGATGTGCCGGCTTATCGCATTTTCCAAAACGGCGAACCGGTCGCTGAAGTCACCGACCTGCACGAATGGTGGCGGGACGATCTGGTGACCTTCGTTCTCGGTTGTTCCTTTTCGTTCGAACAGGCCCTGATTGAAGCAGGATTGCGCATCCGGCACCGAGATATCGGCGCGACTGTCCCGATGTACCGCACCAACATTTCAACATCTGCTACGCACCGCTTCTCGGGACCGACCGTCGTCTCAATGCGCCCCTTCACGCCGGCCGATGCAATCCGGGCCATACAGGTGACTTCCCGCTTTCCCAGCGTACACGGTGCGCCAATCCATTTGGGCGATCCAACTGCGATCGGCATCGTGGATATCGCCAGACCGGACTATGGCGACGCCGTGGAAGTTCGGCCCGGCGAAATACCGGTTTTCTGGGCCTGTGGGGTAACTCCCCAGGCGGTGATCGAGAATGCGCGACCGTCGCTATGCATCACCCACAGGCCCGGATCAATGCTGATCAGTAATCTTCCCAACAGTGCTCTGGCGACATTCTAGGAAGTTTCTATCTGGGTTCTGTCGTGACCCCGCGCGCTGAAGTGACAGTTCACTTCCGATCAGCCGGACGATTACGTTGCACGACAGGCAGCCCGAGAAAAACGGGAACAAGCTTTCGTTGGTAAGATTATGATTTTGAACCAGACGCCATGTTCGGCGGCAGGAGAGTAAGTGGCCATGCACACCCAGACAGGGACCGGCTGGCAATTCTGGATCGATCGCGGTGGTACCTTTACCGATATTGTCGCAAAGGCGCCCGATGGGTCGCTTTCGACCCGCAAGTTGCTGTCAGAATTCCCGGAACGGTATAAGGATGCCGCGATCCAGGGCATCCGCGAGGTGCTGGGCGTGACGCAAGGGATGCCGATCCCGTCCCACCGCGTCGACGCTGTGAAGATGGGTACGACCGTCGCAACCAATGCGCTGCTGGAACGCAAGGGCGAAAGTACTCTGCTGGTCATTACTCGCGGCTTTGGCGACGCCCTGCGCATCGCCTATCAAGTACGCCCCCAACTCTTTGCTCGCAACGTTGTCCTGTCCGAACTTCTCTATAGCGATGTTGTCGAAGTGACCGAGCGAGTGATGGCTGATGGCGCCGTGGAAACGCCGCTGGATCTTGCGACGGCGGAAACCGACATCCGTTCGGCCTACGACTCTGGATACCGGTCCGTAGCGATCGCATTCATGCACGGCTATCGCTACATTGATCACGAACAGCAAGTCGCCAGCCTTTGCAGGGGCATCGGCTTCACCCAGATTTCCGTCAGCCACGAAGTGAGCCCGCTGATGAAACTGGTCGGCCGCGGCGACACGACGGTTGTAGACGCTTATCTGTCGCCCATCCTGCGCCGCTATGTCGACGAGGTGGCCCGGGAACTGGACGGGGTCAAACTGGATGGTCGTCGCTCTCGCGGGACGACCTTGATGTTCATGCAATCGAATGGCGGGCTGACCGACGCTCGCCGCTTCCAGGGCAAGGATTCCATCCTCTCGGGCCCGGCCGGCGGCATCGTCGGCGCGGTACGCACGGCAGAGATGGCTGGCTTTGACAAGCTGATCGGCTTTGACATGGGCGGAACGTCGACAGACGTTTCCCACTATGCAGGTGAGTACGAGCGCGCCTTCGAAACCCTGGTTGCCGGCGTGCGCATGCGCGCGCCAATGATGCAGATCCATACAGTTGCGGCTGGCGGTGGCTCCATTCTGCATTTCGACGGCGCCAAATACAGCGTTGGGCCTGACAGTGCCGGCGCCAATCCCGGTCCGGCGTGCTATCGCCGCGGCGGGCCGCTGGCGGTCACTGACGCCAATGTCATGTTGGGAAAGATACAGCCGGATCATTTTCCCGCTGTCTTTGGCCCCGACGGCGACCAACCGCTGGATTTCAGCGCAGTTGTGGATCGCTTCACCATGCTGGCCAGGGAAATTTCCGTGGCGACGGGCGATGCCCGGACGCCGGAGGAAGTGGCTGAAGGCTTTCTCATCATCGCGGTCGAGAACATGGCCAACGCCATCAAGGAGATATCGATCCAGCGCGGTTATGACGTCACCGAATATACGCTGGCATGTTTCGGGGGCGCCGGCGGTCAGCACGCTTGCATGATCGCCGATACGCTGGGCATGAAACGGGTTTTTGTCCATCCATTTGCAGGCGTTTTGTCGGCCTATGGCATGGGGCTGGCCAACGTGAGGGTCTTGCGCGAGAAAGCAGTCGAAGCGCGCCTCGAAGGAGAGGCGATCACCGAAATGTCGACGACGCTGGACGCACTCGCTGCGTCTGCTGCCAAAGAATTGACTGATCAGAATGTGCCTGAGGCTGACATTACCATCCATCGCCGCGCTCACGTCCGCTACGACGGCAGCGACGCCGCGATGGTCGTCACCGCGGGCACACTCGCCGATACCATCGCTGCGTTTGAGGCGGCACATCGCCGACGTTATGGCTTTGTCGTGGCGGGCAAGCCGATGGTGGTGGAAGCCGTGTCGATTGAAGCGGTCGGCGTCACAGAACGAGTTGAGGATGCGACGATCGTCCGGTCAAGCGACGCAGAACCAACAGCCATAGACCGAGCCAGGGTTTTCTCTGGCGGCACATCACATGACGCCGCGATCTATGACAGGGCCGCCTTGCAGCCCGGCGATACCATCAACGGCCCTGCCATCGTCAAGGAACCGACCGCCACGACCATTGTCGAGCCCGGCTGGGCGGCGACGGTAACCGACCTAGACCATCTGATCCTGGATCGGGTCGTGGCGCCGGAACGGGGCGTTGCCGTAGGCACCCATGCTGACCCCGTGATGCTGGAAGTATTCAACAACCTTTTCATGTCCGTCGCGGAGCAGATGGGCTTTGTCCTGGAGAACACCAGTTACTCGGTGAACATCAAGGAGCGGCTCGATTTCTCTTGCGCCGTCTTCGGGCCGACCGGTGATCTGATCGCCAATGCTCCGCACATGCCAGTTCATCTGGGCAGCATGAGCGAAAGCGTTCGCGCCGTGATCCACAATCGTGCGGGCACGATGAAACCGGGAGAGGTCTATGTCCTCAACGCGCCCTATGCTGGCGGCACGCACCTGCCGGATGTCACGGTCATTACGCCGGTCTTCGCCGAAGACGGTGTCAACATTCTCTTTTTCGTTGGCTCCCGCGGTCATCATGCCGATATCGGCGGAATCACACCCGGATCCATGCCGCCGGACAGTACGTTGGTCGAGGAAGAAGGCGTCCTGTTCGACAATGTCCTGCTGGTGAAGGATGGCCGGTTTTTGGAGACCGAGATTCGGACTCTTCTGAACGGTGCTCGCTATCCGGCCCGCAACGACGATCAAAACATTGCTGATCTCAAGGCCCAGATCGCAGCTAACGAGAAGGGTGTTCAGGAAATCAACCGGATGATCGGACAATTTGGGTTGGATGTCGTCCACGCCTATATGGAGCACGTACAGGACAATGCGGAGGAACAGGTCCGAAGGGTGCTGGATCGCCTGTCCGATGGCGATTTCGTCAGCCCTATCGATGCTGGTGGCGAAATCCGCGTCGCCATCCGCGTCAACAAGGCAAACCGGACGGCGGAGATAGATTTCACCGGCTCGTCCCGCCAACTGCCGAACAATTTCAATGCGCCTTCGGCCGTGTGCCGCGCCGCAGTACTTTACGTCTTCCGCACACTGGTGGACGAAGAAATCCCGATGAACGAAGGCGTATTGAAGCCACTCAAAATCATCATCCCCGACGGCTCAATGCTGAAGCCGGAATATCCGGCGGCTGTCGTAGCCGGTAACGTCGAAACCTCGCAAATCGTCACCAACGCACTTTACGGCGCCATGGGCGTCCTCGGTTCGGCGCAGTCGACGATGAACAACGTCACTTTCGGCAATGACTCCTATCAATATTACGAGACGGTGGCAGGTGGTATGGGTGCGGGCAACGGATATGACGGTGCATCGGCCGTGCAGACTCATATGACAAACGCCCGCCTGACCGACCCGGAAGTGCTGGAATGGCGCTTTCCTGTCCTTCTGGAAGATTTTCGCATCCGCAAGGAGTCCGGCGGCGCAGGCCGCTGGCGTGGCGGCGACGGCGCGGTCCGTCGCCTGCGATTCCTGGCAGACATGGAAGTGGCCATTCTCGCATCACGGCGGGACATTGCCCCTTTCGGCGCCGTCGGCGGAGAAGCGGGTGCCAAGGGCCGAAACTGGGTCGAGCGTGCTGATGGTACCGTTTTTCCCATGTCCGGCACCGACAAATGTAGTGTCGGGCCGGGGGATGTATTTGTTGTGGAAACACCGGGAGGCGGGGGATATGGAGAGCCCGTGAAGACGCGGCCTGCGGAAAAGTGATATTTCGCCGACCTCTTTATTTGACCAAGGTCGTCGCGGCTCTTGGCGACGTCGTCCACCTTCATCCAGCAGAAATCACTGCCTGGTTCCTAGCCGACGATTCCACAAATTCCGTGTGAACGGGCGCTTCTTGTCTATGCTCCCGACAGCATGCTAAGGGTCAGTGATGTCCATCACCTTTCTTGACCCGACCCACGAGAATGATTTCGGTGGTTTCCTGCTGGCACCACGACTGGAGTCAGTGAAGGGAATCACGTTAGGCATCATCTCGAATGGCAAGAGGAACACGGCATCGTTTTTCGATGCGTTTGAAAGCGCATTGAGAAAGAGATACGGCGTTGGTGACGTCATCCGCGTTACCAAGGGCAACTACAGCGCGCCAGCAGACCCCGATATTATCAGCCAATCCGAACATTGGCAGGCACTAGTTGCCGGGGTTGGCGATTGAGGCAGTTGCTCGTCATGCAGTTTGCATGACTCCATCATCGGTGAACGGACCGGAGTTCCCTCGGTCGCCATCATGACCGATAAATTTATCAGCGCCGCCGACCTGATGGCACGCGTCTTGGGCGCGGGTAGCTACCAGTATGCGGTCATCGAACACCCAATCAGCAGTGCATCCGCGGAAGGATTGACCGATCGGGCAGAGAAGGCGGCGGTGGAGACAGTTCGGCTGCTAGGCGGGACCGACTGAAACGAGAGAATTTTCCGCGATCAGTTACGGTCATAGCCTGCGCCAGCTCTTTCGGCTGCCGCTCTGTGGAGAAATGTCTCCGCTTGCTCTCGAACGTGAGGAGGTACACCGGAAGGCGGCCCTGCCGTTTAGCAGCCGGCATTGACCAGTCAGCCCCCTTCGGCTCTGGCTATGTCAAGTGGATGCGCCGCTGGACATCAACTGACAGTGGATCTTTGTTACGCTCGCTTTCTAGCGCCGACATCCCGAATCGGGACTTTCCGTCTCTTTCGAGACCTCGGTCTTGCCTATCTATCATTGAATATCAATGATACTACTGATATAAGTGTTCTTTGGAGAGTCCTCCGGCATGACGTTTTCCATTTCTGTCCGCACGGCTGCCGTGGTCTTGTCGCTGTGTATTCTCTGGGTGGGCGCCGCTATGGCGCAGGATACCAAACCGGCAGACAATCCTGTCGTCGCTACGGTCAATGGCGAAAAGGTGCTGCTGTCAGATCTGCAGACGCTGTACGCGGATCTGCCAGAAAGGGTCCGGCGCATTCCGTTCGAGCAAATCTACCGCCCGCTGCTGGAGCAGGTGATCCAGATCAAGCTGTCTTCGGCCCAGGCGCGTAAGAATGGTTTGCACAAGTCATCATTCATCCAGCGCCGCTTGCAGTCTTTCGCTGACCGTATCCTGCAGGAGACCTATCTGAAGAATCATGTCGACAGGATGGTGACGGAAGATCAACTGAAAGAAGCTTATCACGAATACCTCAAGAAGTTTCGCGGCGATGAAGAGGTGAAGGCCCGCCATATCCTGTTGAAAACCAAGAAAGAGTCGATGACGGTCATCGACGCGCTGGAGAAGGGGGCCGAATTTGCCAATCTAGCCAGGGAAAAGTCCATTGGTCCGTCCAAGACCAATGGCGGCGACCTTGGCTGGTTTGATAAAAAGCAGATGGTAAAACCTTTCGCGGATGCCGCATTTGCCCTAAAGAAGGGCGAGTTTTCCAAAATGCCGGTGAAGACGCAGTTCGGGTGGCACGTGATCTTGCTGGAAGACCGACGCCGCAAGGCACCGCCGAAATACGCGGCGATGAAATCTCGTCTCAAGGATCAACTCGGCAGCAAGCTTGCCGAACAAGAAATCGAACGCCTGAGGGCCGAAGCGAGGATCGTACGCTTCGGTCCAGACGGAGAGCCGCTTGACGTCGGCAAGCCGAAAAAGAAAGAACAGAAATAAAGACAAAACAGGAAGGACTAACCCTCTCCGCCATCTGATTCCGTCGCCTGGGCCCGCAGGCTGATGTGCGAGGTGGGTAGTCGGCTGCACCGCTACCATGGCTCTCAAAAAATCACCGCTCGCGCCTGAGCGGTTCCCCGACCTGCCGCCCATTGCCGGTTTGGAACTGGCTGGTCGCCATTGTGGCCTCAAGCACAGCGGCGCCAAGGACCTGATGCTAGCGGTGTTGACCCCCGGCGCCAGCGTGGCCGGCGTTTTCACCCGGTCACGCTGTTCGTCTGCGCCCGTCGACTGGTGCAAGGCTATTCTGCCCAGAGGAACTGCGCGGGCGATCGTCTGCAATTCCGGCAACGCCAATGCATTCACAGGAAAGGCCGGCGACACCACAGTGCAGCACACTGCCCAGGCGGCGGCAGATTTGCTCCAGTGTTCGGCGGATGACATCTATCTCGCTTCGACAGGCGTGATCGGTGTGCCGGTTGAGGCGGACTACATAGGCGCGCGACTGCCGGATCTGGCCAAGCATCTGAGCGATGCGTCCTGGCGCGACGCCGCCGAGGCCATCATGACCACCGACACCTTTCCAAAAGGAGCTGGGACCGAGGCCGCTATCGATGGCATGACCGTGAAGATTGCCGGGTTCGCCAAAGGCAGCGGCATGATCGCGCCGGATATGGCGACGATGCTGGGCTTCATTTTCACCAATGCCAACATTCCCGCGCCGCTCTTGCAAAGGATACTCGCCCGATCGAATGAACGGTCGTTCAACGCGATCACGGTGGACGGCGACACCTCAACCTCCGACACAGTTCTCCTGTGCGCCACCGGTGCAGCCGGTAACGCAGCGCCGACTGATCTTCGGGCGCTGAAGGATTTCGAGCGGGCGCTTGATGCCGTGATGATCGATCTGGCTCAGCAGATCGTTCGCGACGGCGAAGGTGCGACCAAATTCATTACGGTCAACGTGACTGGCGCTGTCTCGGCAAGGGCGGCGCGCCGGATCGGATTGACAATTGCCAACTCGCCCTTGGTAAAGACCGCGATCGCTGGAGAGGATGCCAATTGGGGACGAATTGTCATGGCGGTCGGCAAGGCTGGCGAGCGTGCTGACCGCGATTTGCTGTCCATTGCCATCGGCGGCGTGACGATCACCAAGCATGGTCAGCTCGTTTCCGGCTATGATGAGGCGCCGGTCGCCGCCCATATGAAGGGAGATGAGATAGTTGTCGATGTCGATATCGGAATCGGACGACGGGACGCCACGGTCTGGACCTGCGATCTTACCCACGACTACATCAGCATCAATGGGGATTATCGAAGTTGACCTTGCCCAAGAAACCGCGTCGGGCTGCGATCCGCGCGCTCGGGAACCGCTGCCGGATCATAAGTCGGTTATCCTCGTCGCCGCCATTGCCCTGGTCGACATAGACAATCGTGTCCTGATTGCCCAGCGTCCGAAAGAAAAGGCGATGGCGGGGTTGTGGGAATTTCCCGGCGGCAAGATCGAACCTGGAGAAACACCGGAAGCGGGTCTGATCCGCGAGGTGAAAGAGGAGTTGGGCATCCACACGGCGGAAAGTTGTTTGGCGCCGTTCAGCTTTGCTTCTCATGCCTATGACGATTTTCACCTGCTTATGCCGCTTTTCATCTGCCGACGTTGGGACGGAAATCCTGAGGCGCGCGAACACCAGGCGCTAAAATGGGTTCGGCCGATGCGACTGACTGACTATCCCATGCCGCCTGCCGATGCTCCGTTGGTTGCCTTGCTGCGGGATTTTCTGTGAGCCAGGCCGTGTCCTCGCACTTTGCCAATCTTGAATGGCAAGCGAGCAGGCTCGGACGCTCGTGACGATCAAGAGGATTGATACGCTTGTCATTTTTGATCTGCAGCCTTGGTAGAGCCGCTGAACTATTCGATTTCCTGCACAGTTCGATCAGACGTAATAGCGTCAGATGAAGAGACCGGATGACGGTATTTGGCACTCTTTCAAGGCCGTTCAAGCTCAAGGCTGACGATCATTCTCCCGCACGAAATTACCAATACAGGCTATGGCAGTCGTATGCAGGAGTTGAAATCGCAGGAATGGAGCGGCGCCAATTTGGAAACGTAAAAAGATCGTTGCGCAAGCCTCTACATCATTGATTGGCTCAGTGGGTAGAGTTTTTGATCGACTAGGGAGCACACATCTGGCGGCATCGGGCTTCGCCAGCTGGTCCGGCTTCGTGATAGCGGCGACATTCTGGCGAACTGGGGACCCGTCTGGACGGATCGGGCATCGTATCTGGTTCAGACAATATCCGGGCGTTACTTGCCGAACTCAACCCTGGGACCGGACGCCAAATGGGACGATGAAAGCTTTCGCCCGAACACCGATTTGGCGATATCAGAGACCTTGGACTGCGCCAGCCTGACCGCCACGGCACCGCATTCGAGATAATTCATGATCGATTCGGAGCTCGGATAGAGGCGGCCGCCGGACGCGTCACTTGACCTTCTCTACTAGGCAATCTTGTGGCAAGCTGATTGTCTGGCTGCCTGATCTCGGTTGCCGCACTAGCAAGACTTCGTCGTCCATCGCGCCATTTCGCCGATCGCCTGGTCGATTGCCGGTTTTTCTAGCCAAGGCAGGAAATGCATCTTGCCGTCTAGGCGCAGCACCTTTTGCGGTTGCGCCGCTTTCATTTTCCGCTGCATGAAAGACACGTTGGAGTAGGGAACGAGCGTATCTTTTGTGCCATGAATGATGGTGAGCGGGCACTTGATTCCGCCTAGCTTCACCTGCAGCGATTTCAGTTCCGGTTGAAGACCCAAGAGTTCCAGATTGGCATTGCGCATGCGGCGCGGAAGCAGCCGGTCCAAAGCGAAAATCCGCACGATCTTCTGGATCAACTCGATTTTTTCCAGTGCCGGATCGAGCGAGCCAGCGAGGATGATGAGGCCACCGACCTTGCTTGGGAAGTCAGCGGCTGCCCGGGCCGCGATGGGCCCGCCCAGAGAATGGCCGACGATGATGGGCCAACGGCCTCCGCGTCGGACCAACAGGTGTTCGATGGCTGCGGCCTGCCGTTTCAGCGAGACGATGGCACCAACCGGACCGCTCTTGCCGAAGCCGGGCCGGTCGATGGCAATATATTCTAGATCTTCCGGGACGGTCAGCAGGTAGTCCGCCCAGCCGCTAGCCTGGCCCGGTGTACCGTGAATGAAAATGATCCGCCGCCCCTGAGAGTTGCCAGCGATTCGGGCCGACATGCGAAAGCCTTCGCCACCTTTGACCATGGTCGAATCCGCGGCCACTTGCCACGTAACTTCCTGAAGACCGGCGATCTCATTCTTAGCAGCCTTCGGTCCCGGAATGGAACAGGCCGAGATGATGTTCGCGACCCCAATCATGATCAGCAGGACCAGCATGCGTTGGGTGGACAACAGGTAGTATAGTCGGCTAGCGCGGCACAGCGCAGCGGTCTGGGCACAGGACGCGTTCTCCATGGGCGTTGGATCGATTGCAGCCGAAGGAAAGGGTACATTATCACCGTCTGTCGAGCGGTTTATCGCATCTGGTAGCACTTTGTCGTCTGCAACTGTATCAAAGGCTTGAACATGATCAGGTTTTCTCTCTGCCTAGGCATGAAGAATAGATGGTCATTTGAGTGAATTCATGTAAATATGAAAGAATTATTTTTTGGCTGTATCAACGGAAAGTCCAAATCGATTTGATGTTGAGGGAAACTTGAGTGTCGGGTCCATTCACGATTGTATTTGTAGCGGCATTTGCTGTTGGTTTATTCATGGCAAGTTCTCCGGCAATTGCCCAACAAGCGCAAGAAGTCGAAGATGCGCCAGAGAACCATGTATTGTTTTCCGATTGGCTCAAGACCGTGACTACTGATGCTCGCGCTCGAGGCATCAAGCCCGCCACCATCGCGGCGGCCTTCGGAGGATTGCGCCTGAACCGCAAGGTGATCGCGCTTGATAACGACCAGCCAGAATTCGTTGCGCCAGTTGGTGCCTACGTTGCCGCGCGGACAACCGCGGCGACGCTGCGGATGGGGCGTTTGAAGCTCAAGCAGCATGCCGCGCTATTCGGCAAGGTAAAAAAAATTTATGGCGTCTCAGCGCGCTATCTTGTGGCTATCTGGCGACTCGAGTCCAGCTATGGCGCTAATCTAGGTTCCTTCCGGGTAGTCGAGGCGTTGGCAGCCTTGGCTTATGCTGGTACTCCGAAGCGCCGATTGTTCTGGCGTCAGCAACTCCTCGCCGCGCTGGAGATATCCGATAAGGGATATGCGCCGCTCCGGCGCCTAGTCGGTTCTTGGGCGGGCGCAATGGGCCATACCCAGTTCATTCCCACCACCTATCTCACTCACGCCGTGGATTTCGATGGTGACGGTCGACGCGATCTGTGGCGCAGCCTGCCGGATGTTTTCGCGTCCACGGCAAATTATCTGGAGAAATCAGGTTGGAGGCCCGACCTGCCTTTCGGATGGGAAGTCCGATTGCCGAATGGCTTCGACTATGGTCAGGCGCATTTGGAAGTGCGCAGGCCGGTTGCCGAATGGGCAGCGTTGGGCGTGAAATTGGCTAACGACAAGGCGTTACCGGCTGTTGATCAGCCAGTCAGCCTGATCATTCCGTCCGGCTGGCGAGGACCGGTCTTTCTGGTGACGGAAAATTACCGAGCTATATTGCGCTACAATAATGCCAGCGCTTACGCCCTGACAGTTGGCCTCTTGGCAGAACGGCTAGCTTGGCGTGGCAAACTAGTCGCCGCTTGGCCAGCGAAAGACCGTTTATTGACTGGCCTAGAGAAAACAGAGTTGCAGCACAAGCTGATTCAGTTGGGGCATGACCCGGGTCCAGTGGATGGAAAGGTTGGGCCCAGTACTCGAATGGCGATCCGCGTCTTTCAGAAAAGAGGCGGGAAACCGGCCGATGGCTACGCCGACTATACCCTGCTGGAAGCTGTTCGCGAAGCGGCAGCCCGGTAAGGCGCGAGGAGAGAGAAGGTGATCGGCACGCCATCGCCCGGGAAAGATCGGTCTAGACGACAGGGGCAGACAGGTATGTCATCGCAGGTTTGCAATGTCGTTGCGGGAGATCGCCAACCCTTGATGAGCGTCGGGCGCTTGATTCTTGTTGGTATCATGGGCGCGGCGGCCCTTTCAGGTTGCGGACGGTCGTCGGGTCAGTTCGACGCCGACGCCGTCAATCAGTATCGTCAGTGCTTGAAGCATAGCTCCAAAATCTACCGCTCCCGTGGAGACTTCAGCAATTACATCCGCAAAGTCGGGGAAGTCGCGCGCGACTGCGGTATCAGTTGGTCGACTGTCGACAGCGCGCTGTATGGTTTGAGGGCTGACGATGATAATGACAAGATCGCGTCCCGAAAACTTACGATCAAGCGGCAGATTGCCCATGCGCCCGGCGCAGACAGCACATCGACTGCCCATCGGCGTCGCGGTAATGCAGTGAGGGATTATCTGAACCGGATTATCACGCCGGACTTCGTGGAGAGAGGTCGAAAACTCATGGCCCGCCATCGGGAACTGCTGCAGGAGATCGAAGCCGCATACGGCTTCCCGGCGCACTACCTTGTCGCCTACTGGGGCGTCGAAACCAAGTATGGCGCCCATAGTGGCCGCCATGCGGTCATCCCGACCTTGGCCAAGCGGGGCTATCGTAGCTCGCGCCGCCGCTTCTTTTCGTCAGAGCTTCTGGGCGCGCTGCTGATTGTCGACCGTGGCTACGCCCGGCGCAGCCAAATGTACGGCAGCTTCGCCGGTGCCATGGGCCAACCTCAGTTCATGCCATCGTCTTACATATACTTCGCCGTCGACCATAATGGCGATGGGCGCCGCGATATCTGGCGAACGCCGGCGGACATCTTCGCCTCCATTGCCAACTACAATATCGAGCGGGGTCGATGGAACACCAGGATCAAGAGCGCGATCTACGAAGTGCGCCTGCCAGGGTCATTGCGCCTGACCAGGACAGGCTTCTACAAACTGCGCTCTCTCAATGAATGGGGGCGGGCTGGCGTTCGTGGCGTTGGAGGCCGGCCCTTGCCGGACAGCGAAGAAAAAGCCGCGATCTACATGCCGGCGGGCTGCGGGGGGCCGGTATTTCTGCTACCGGGCAACTTCCGCGCAATCATGCGTTACAATAATCTTATAGAATACGCTTTCGCGGTCTCGGTTCTAGCCGAGAAAATCAGGGGTAACTTCGAGATTCGCAAGCGCTGGCCGTACGGCGATTATGCGCTTACCAAGTGGCAACGGGCTGATCTCCAGCGACGCCTGTCCCGCAAGGGTTATGGTCGGCTGAAGGCGGACGGAATTCTCGGCAAGAAAAGCCGACTCGCCATCCAGCGTTACCAGAAGCGTGAGGGGTTGTGTCCCAGCGGCCATGCCAATACGCGCCTCTACCAGCATATCCGGGGCAAGCGGGGGCGCGGCTATGCTGACGCCACCCCTCATGTCGACGACCAGCGGGCGGAAGCGAAAACCCAATAGTTCAGGCAAAGCCTTCTGCTCTGGAACTCAAGATCCAGAACGTGACCGCAACTATTCCATGTCCACTGGAACACCTGGCCGGTCCTTGCCGCTGCGTATGACCTGAATGGTCTGGACTGTTGTGACGTGCGGCGCAGACGTTAGGCGCGTCGTGATCTCGTTCTCATGGGCAGTATTGCGGGCCACCACTTTCAGGAGAAAGTCACCGGCGCCGCGCACCATGTGGCACTCGCGAACCTCGCGCCAGATCCCCATCTCGGCTTCGAACGCCCTCAGTACTTCCTGAGTCTGGCTATCCAACCCGATCAAGACAAAAAACAGCACCTCGAAACCCAGCGCCTCGGAATCGACCTGGGCATGATAGCCCTTGATATAGCCAGCCGCTTCTAGCGCCCGTACCCGGCGCAGGCATGGTGGCGCGGAAATTCCGGCGCGTTTGGACAAATCGACATTGGTCATGCGACCATGTTCTTGAAGGTCGCGCAGGATCTTGAGATCAATCGCGTCCAGGCGAACTCTTCTGGGACTATCCGTCGTCGAGCGCGGTGGCATGCGTTACCCCTGACTCCCTTTCGGCGGCGTTCTCGAGTCGAGCGGTGCCGGATATTTCCCTGTGTAATCAGCCATGACGCCAGTATTACAAGCCTATTGCCAGATAGGTAATAAAGTTTCAATGTTTTACGAATCATTCACAAATCTGAAGACTGGCCACCCATGATCCAACCGGTCACGATCTGGGTGATGACCGAAGGTCATCTCGGCATGGAAAACCAGGCGCGGGGTGTTGCCGAGGCAGTGGTGAACGCCGTATCAGGCACGGTTGTCGTGAAACGGATTGCCGTTCGGCCTCCTTGGCGCTGGCTACCCGCGGGTGCTTGGCCAACACCGCTGCTGGCCGTTGGAAATGGCGGCGATCCCATTGCGCCGCCGTGGCCGGATGTAGTCGTTTCATGTGGCAAACGCACCATCGCGCTGAACACAGCGATCCGTAAATCGACCCGTGGTGTCACGCTTGCCGTGCATATCCAGCACCCCCACGTGCCGGCGGACCGGTTCGATCTCATCGTCGTCCCGCAGCATGATGATCTACGTGGCCCAAACGTCCTCGTCACTCGCGCGGCGGTTCACCGGGTCACGATGGATCGGCTGGCGCGCGGGCGGCAAGCCGCTCGCGCCGGTGTATCGAACGGCCGTCAGGCCGTGACTGTCCTGATCGGTGGCTCCAATAACCGCCATCGCCTGACCGAGGCTGTGGTCACGCGACTCGGAGGTCAGTTGGCGTCTCTGTGCGCCACCCAGCCAGTCGACTTGAGGATCACACCGTCACGCCGTACCGATCCCGCAATGGTGGCCATCCTCAAGGATCGGCTTTCGGAGACAGATGCTGTGATTTGGGACGGCTCGGGCGATAATCCCTATTTCGACTGGTTGGGGCTGGCTGATACGGTTCTTGTCACTTGGGACTCGGTCTCTATGACGTCGGAGGCTCTGGCGACAGGAAAACCTGTTTATGTCGTGCCAATGGAAGGCGCATCGCGCCGGATTGACCGGTTTCAGAAACAGCTGGAAGCAGACGGCTATACCCGCACATTTGCCGGGAAACTGGACCATTGGC
The DNA here is from genome assembly GCA_026709535.1 of Rhodospirillaceae bacterium. Classification (GTDB taxonomy): domain Bacteria; phylum Pseudomonadota; class Alphaproteobacteria; order Bin65; family Bin65; genus Bin65. The sequence goes on along the minus strand of JAPOST010000107.1, from coordinate 15,862 downwards.
ATTATGAGCCTCCTGACGATACGGCTGCGGCAGCAGCGCAGATTCAGGCCTTGCTCGCCGCCCGCAATGCTCCATCGAGCCGATAGAGAGGAATAATGACCAAATATTGATCGGCTTCATGAAAGTAGCATGAGATGGTTTTGCATCGCGCCTTGTGCTGTGGCCGATTGGCAGACTGGCAGAGTGAGGCGCAACCAGCAAAACCCAGGGACGTCACCAACCATCCATTGCACCTGAAAACGGCAGCCATGCATGATACGATGTTTGACTGCTGATTGCTTCAGTCAGTGCCGCTGCCAGGCGTTGCCGATGCAGTCATGACGCTGCTGGTCCATCCGGCAAGAGGAAAGGCAATAACCATGGAACCTTTCTTGACGATGAGAATTCTCGCATGTTCCGTAAGCGTCGAAGATGCGGTCCCGAACTATGCGACAGTATTCCGATGAAGGCATCCGGCGCCGTTGGTATAAAGCGGCCCACTGATGCCCCTGAATATCCAAACGTTCAGCAATGTCACTGGTGGCGCAACGCTGTTCAAGGCGCTGGGGCATCCGCTGACAGTTGATAAGGTCAGGGCTCTTTATGCCACGCTTGCGGCACGAGGGCGTGTGGCTGTGTATGACCCTTGGGGCCAGTTCGAACCCCTGATTGAATTTTTTCCGATCGACGAATTGGAGATCGTCGGCGTCTATGTTCAAGACATCGAAAAAATCGGCCGGGCCATAGCCGGGCGTGTTACCCGCCCGGTCACGGAGATCATGGACCGGCTCCCGCAAGCGATACTGGTTGCGGCGTTCGACGCAGAGGGGTTGATCTACCATATCGACAGGATGGCTGATGCCGGCGTCGAGTTCAGCAGTCTGGACGATCTTCGGTTGCCGGAGGAGATGATTACCCGGTCGGGCCGCTATCTTGATCCGCTGAACTTCGCAACAAATTTTGCTTTCTTTCGAGATTCCGACGGTCAGCACACCAGAATCGTCACGGTAAATTACTGGCGCCGATACGGCGGCCGCGGCCTGAAAATCTGGGCAAGGCTTTTCGGTCGTGACGGTGAAACCCTTGCCGAGTGGACTGACCCTGTGCCTGACGGCGATGTCAGTCTGTGCATTGACAGCGCCGATGTCCGGGCGCGTTTCGGATTGGCGCCCTTCGAAGGCCAACTGTTTCTGCATGTGATTGGTGCCACCGGCCATGATGTCGTCAAGTATGCTCTGGATATTTATGGCGACAGGCCGGACGTCCTGTCCTGTACGCACGACGCCAATGCTTGGCCGGCTGATCTCTATGCCGGACTGCCAGCGCCGAGAGATGGCGAAGAGGTGATCCTTTGGATTCAAAACAGTCATCCCTGTCCCATTCCGGTCAACGGCATCGGCCTCAACCGCATGGGTGACGAAAACGTCGCTTGGCTGACCTGCGCATTGTCACCCTTCGCCAGCACGCCGATTAATGTCTCGGACGTTTTACCTGATCTTGAATCTCCACAGCAGATCGAGATCAGGGCTGGCAAATACTTCGTTCGCCCGCGCTATGAGATTCGCAAGGCTAACGGTCGAATGCGGATGGCGCACGCCAATGTCGAGCGGACAGATCTGGAACCAGACGCCAAGATCAAGTCCTTCGGCAATCTGATGGGCCGCGGGTTTGTTTTACCAGCGCCTATCCTGCCCCTCGACCGCTTTTCAGTGGCTCTGCTGCCAACGCCGATGTCAACCTGCCAGACGACCTTGCCAGTTGGCGTGGCCCTGTTCGATGCGACTGGAGAAGAACGGTGCTATCATTCTCTCGGGTGTCTGGCGCGAGGCGGTTGCGTTTGGTTGGAAATTGATGAACTGCTGAAGGAAAACGGCAAGCTGAATGGCGCCTTGGGCAGCGGAAGCGGTCACATTGAGTTGATGTACGACTTTTCTGACGGCGGTGATGCCGACGGCTGGCTTCACGCCATATTCCGCTACGAAGACCGCGTTTCGGGTCATGCGGCGGAAACCAGCTTTGGCGCGCACATTTTCAATCACATCCTCACCTACCGGAACGAGCCGCAATCCTATAACGGCCTGTCTCCTGGGCTGTCGACGCGACTGTTCTTGCGCTTGGGCGACTCACCGCTCGACACCATGTGTCATCTGATAAATCCTGTAGCGGCAGATTGGGGCAGGGTCGGGGCGGAGGCCGAACTCCATCTGCACTCAGCTGCAGGACTGCTGGTCACGACGAAGATCATCAAGGTGCCGGCCAGTGGTTCCGTGCACTGGCGCTATTCCGAAACGTTCAATGCCGTGGAACGTCAAGAAGCGGGGGATGGTGCCTACATCATCGTCAGGGCCCTGAAACAACGCCTCTTCGGTTATCACGGGCTCCTTAATGGCAGGGCTGCCTTCAGTCTCGACCACATGTTCGGCTTCTGACATCGGCTGCAGCCTGTGCTGCCATGCACTCAGGTTGACCCTGACATTGCCAGGGGGCCACTCCAGTCGTATCTGTGTTCGAAAGGAGCAATAATTTTCGCTTTTCTATTCCTCCCTCTGGATATCCGGCGATGCCTGAAACATTTCATGACCGCGTGTTGATCATTGGCTCCGGCCCGGCAGGCTACGCCGCCGCCATATACGCTGCCCGTGCAAGCCTCAGCCCGCGGATGGTGACCGGCATTCAGCCGGGCGGCCAACTCACTATCACGACGGACGTGGAGAACTACCCCGGTTTTGCCGACGTCATCCAGGGCCCATGGCTGATGGAGCAGATGCGGGCTCAAGCCGAACATGTCGGCGCCGCCATCACGCACGACCTGATTGTCGATGTCGATTTCACCCTGCGGTCGTTCCGCTGTGTCGGGGATAGCGGCGATATCTATCTGGCCGATGCGGTGATCATCGCGACCGGTGCCAAGGCGCGTTGGCTTGGCTTGCCCAGCGAAGAGAAATTCATGGGCTTCGGCGTTTCTGCTTGCGCGACGTGTGACGGCTTCTTCTATCGCGACAAGGAAGTGATGGTCATCGGAGGCGGCAACACCGCCGTCGAGGAAGCCATCTACCTTACTAATCATGCCGCCAAGGTCTATCTGGTCCACCGACGAAATGAACTGCGGTCAGAGAAGATATTGCAGGAAAGGCTTTTTGCCAATCCAAAGATCGAACCGATCTGGGATACGGTGTTGGAGGAAGTGGTCGGCGACAGCGATCCACCCGGAGTCACGGCGGCAATACTGCGGAACATGCAGACCGGCGAGGTGACGGAAAAGCCCGTCGACGGCATTTTTGTGGCGATCGGTCACGATCCGGCGACGTCGATTTTTCGTGGCAAGGTCGGGATGGATGACGACGGCTATATCCGGACTGAACCGAACAGCACGCTGACCGATGTGCCAGGTGTCTTCGCCGCGGGTGACGTGACGGACAAGGTCTATCGACAAGCCGTTACGGCGGCAGGCCTGGGCTGCATGGCAGCCCTGGATGTCGAGAAATTCCTCGCCGAGCGTGAAGCTATCATGCCCATGGCGGCTGAATAGCGCCGCAGATGTCATGGTCACGGAGGCGGTGATGGATTGGGACAAACTCAGGGTATTTTTGTCCGTGGCGGAAGCGGGAAGCTTCACCCATGCAGGTGATACCTTGCACCTCAGTCAGTCAGCCGTCAGTCGGCAGATTGGCGCCTTGGAGGAATCGCTGAACGCACAGCTGTTCAACAGGCATGCTCGTGGCTTGATCCTGACGGAACAAGGAGAATTACTGTATCGCAACGTCCGCGACATGTCGAGCCGCCTCAACGAAACCGAAGCGCTAATTGCGGAAAGCAAGCAGAAGCCGGAAGGTCCTCTGGTGGTTACGGCAACAACCGGACTCGGATCCAGCTGGCTGACGCCCCGGATCGGCGAGTTCCTGAAAAAATACCCGGACATCGACGTGAGCCTTGTTTTCACCGATGACGAGATCGACCTCGGCATGCGTGAGGCTGATGTGGCCATTCGCCTTTCGGAGCCGACCCAGCCGGATCTCATCCGCCGATCGCTAATGACGATCCATAATCATGTCTATGGATCGACGGACTATGTTAGGCGGCACGGGATGCCCAAGACTCTGAAGGAACTTGACGACCACAGTCTCATCACCTTCACCGACCATCCGCGGCCGCCGACCTTTGCCAACGCGGGCTGGATCCTGAATGCCGGGACCACGGAATCGAAGCCGCGTTTGCCCGTACTATGCATGAATAATGTCTACGGTATTTTCCGCGCGGTGCGCAGCGGGGTCGGGTTGGCGCTGCTGCCGGACTATCTGGTAGACGGCAACACGAACATGGTGCGCGTCCTCTCAGAAACCGACGGACCGGCGATGACAGCGTATTTCGTTTATCCTGAGACGCTGCGCAATTCGGCACGGGTATCCGTTTTTCGAGATTTTCTGATTCAGAAGGTCAGTGAGACGCGGTTCTGATTCCCATCGTTCCCATATGATGCGTATGATTTTGAATTCGAAGCTATGCAAAACCCGCATGACGACTCTGTTGAATTAGTCATATAACCGGTCAACAACCGGCCCCAGAATCTAATTGATGTGGGATCTCCGCAGTGAGCCCTGCATTCTCCCTGATGCGAAGCCTCCCTGTTGTGGTTCCCGGAAAAGATGTTTTCCGGGAACTTTTCGGCACTCTGGGATTGGTGCGCTGCACGGCTCCGAGGGGAGCAGGAGCGATCCCCCATACGCGGATCAAGCTAATTGTTGACGCGGCGACGCTGCAATTCTTGAGAAGGATGCATCGTGGTCCGTGAAACCGGGGCTCAGCAGCCGGCTGGTGAACGGACGTGGCGCCCAGCGCGTGCCCTGAACCGCTGCAGGATTCCCATTGAATGACGACCAAGGCTTTCCGGACAGAGCCGATTGATCAACTCGCTAGGCACAATCGGATGAGATCAGGCGCGCTGGATCGGCCGCGGAGGCGCAAAAGGCTCGATTGCGTCGGCCGGTTCGAATCCGGCCGTCTCCTCAACCAAGCGATGGTTGTAACCGCTCGAGACAGCATTGCTGCCTGCGTTCGTCCGCATTCTCGACTTCGTGAAGCGGGATGTTTTTCGCACTCCTCAAGGTCTCGACGTTCCTGCAGCATTCCGAATCACGCGTGCCGATCACCTTGGCACGCCTCACCGGCTATTTTCGGAACACCGTTGCGGGTCATCAGATGCAACCGCACTGATGACAGTATCCGTTCCATCAGCAGGCTGGCGGCTTCCGGAATTCCCGGCATAATCTTCAGGTCATTTTCCGTAAGAGCCGGGCGGCCTGCCTGGCCTCAGTCCATGAGGTCGGGCAGAACCAGTGCAATATCCGGAAACGCGATAATCAGGGTCAGGCCGAGCAGGCTGGCAACAACGAATGGCAAGACACCTGAAAAGATCGCCCAAATTCGCACATTGGTCAGCACGGTCTTCACCACAAAGACGTTCATACCGATCGGTGGTGTGATCAAGCCAATCTCCACGATGATAATAGCTACGATGCCGAACCAAATCAGATCGACGTTCATGGGCTCCAGTACGGCGACAAAAATGGGGATGGTCAGCAGCAGCATGGCCAGACTGTCGAAGACACAGCCCAGCAGCAGATAGATCACGCACATAGCGATGACGACGCCGACGGGCGACAGTTCCAGATACTCGATCAGTTGCACGATGCGATCAACCATTCCGGCCAGATTGGTGAAGTTGGCAAAGATAAGCGCACCGAACGCAACCACGAAGATCATTGAGGTCGTGAGGCCAGCTTCGACCAGCGGTTCCACAACCGCGCGCCAGGAAGCTTGTCGCCGATAACCCAAGGTGATGACCAGGAAAAGCAGACTGGTCGCGGCGCCGATGCCGGCTGCTTCGCTGGGAGTGAATGCGCCGAAATAAATCCCACCCAAGATCAGCGCGAACAACACAAGGACGCCGACGACGCTGACAAACAGTTCTACCGGATTGTCCGGCCGCGCCACTTCAGATTTGGGTGCCAGACCTGGTTTGAGGTGGACAATGACGATGATCGCGATGATATACAAGATCGTCAGCAAGATGCCCGGGAGCACACCGGCGATGAACAGCCTGCCGATATCACTCTCTGTGAGGATCCCGTAAATCACCATGGGCACGCTAGGTGGTATGAGGATTCCCAGCGTCCCGCCGGCAGCAATCGACCCGGCTGCAAGACTGTCTGCGTAGCCGTAGCGCTTCATTGAGGGCATGGCGACTTTGGCCATGGTTGCTGCCGTGGCCAGAGACGATCCGGAAACTGCGGCAAAGCCAGCGCAGGCTCCGACGGTTGCCATGGCGAGGCCGCCCGGCGCCCGGCCGAATACCATATTGCCGGCGGCATACAGTCCGTCTGAAAGGCCAGCCCGGTGGATGAAGACTCCCATCAGCACGAAAAGCGGCAGGACCGCCAGACCGTCGTTCAAACCCATGTCGATAATCTGCTGGCCGGCCATGGTCATGGCCGGCTGTGCGCCTTCAGCCAGCGCCTCGAAGAATCCGATGTCGTCAGCCTCACCACGAACATAAGCAAAACCGATCGAGCCGACGATGATCAGCGCATAGCCCAGCGGCACGCCGGAAAAGCAGATTGCGAACAGCGCCAGAAAGCCGATGAGGGTAACGTCCATAACCGCGTCGCTCGCTCAGTCGACCGGTATCACCGTAGAAATTCCGGCTGGGCAAGTCATGATGCGACGGAACAGAAACCATGCCAGCATTAGCTGGATGAGCAGCGTGGCCGCCGTAAAGCCGCACATAACGTAGGCGATCGGCGAAAAGGGCCATCCAAGATAGTTGGTGACCTGCTTCGCCTCGGCCAGAGATTCGCCTTGCTGGTACATGAGGAAACAGATGAAGGCGAGCGCGACAACGGACAGCACGGTGACGAAAAACACCTGGATCAGCTTTGCCCGGCCACGGAAGAACTCCTCGAACAGAGACACCGTGACGTGGCCCTTGTTCCAAGTCACGATCGGCAGGCCGCCAAAGATCGTCAGGCCCATGAGAAACTTGACAATTTCTTCCGCACCAGCGATCGGCTGGTTCAGCAAATAGCGGCTGAACACATTGGCGAAGACCAACGCCATCATGCCGAAGACCGACAGGCTCACTACTGTCAGAAGAGGAATGGTCAGCGCCTTGGGTAACGCTACTGCCTCGCTGTTCGGCGGTTCGAGAGCGGTCATGTTCGCCTTTCAGCTATTTCCCTGACACGGTTCTAGCCAGTCGCGTGCGATCTGGCCAATCTATTCTATGCGGAGACCATGGCTACACCCGGACTTGGAAGGCCATGAAGAGGCCGTCGGACTACAGTTTCGGATCAGTGTGCAAGCATTGTCGCTTCCTGGAGAAGAAACTTGAAGATCGCCGCTGTGCCTGGTTGACGTGCAAACGCATGCGCTAGTCCGATTTTGGCGTTCTTTCGATCACCTCCTCTCTGGACTCGATTGCGATCATTTCTTTCGGGAACGAGCGAGAGCAGGTTAGAAATTCCGTCATCTCTTGCGACCAGACACGATCTTGTCAGTGATTTCTGAAGGATGGCGTCATGATCCAGGCTGGGTCGGTCGAAGTTTCGACCCGCGTTTCCTCAACGCAGCGTGACGCCGCCGTCAATGACGATTGATTGCCCGGTCATGAAATTGCTGTCGCTGGAGCACAGGAACATTAGCGCCCCCAGCAGATCCTCAGGCGTCTGGTCTCGTTTTATCAGGCGCGCTTGAGGCGCTTTTTCCACAAAGGTGCTCCACTTGTCCTTATTGGCCAGGACCTGCTCGCTGAGGACAAACCCGGGGCAAAGGCTGTTGATCTGGATTTCATGCTCCGCCAGTTCGCGCGCCAGAGACTTGGTCATTACCCAAACGGCGCCCTTGGAAGCCGTATAGTGGGGCATCATCGGCGGGCCGACATGGACGACGCCGGAGGCAATGTTGACGATCTTGCCGGCCCGTTTCCCGATCATGATCGGGGCCACTGCCTGAATGACCTGAAATTGGCCGCGGACGTTCACCTGCATCATGCGGTCGAACTCGTCTGTCTCAATCTCCAGAAACGGCTTGGGCGTGATACTTGCGAATATGGCAGCGTTGTTGACGAGGATGTCGACTGTCCCGAATGCCTGGACAGTGAAGTCGACCATTCGGTTGATGTCGTCGCGATCGGAAATATCAGCATTGATGAAGCGGGCGGCATTGCCCAGTTCTTCGGCGAGCGATGCGCCATCCAGGATATCGGAGATGACGACCTTGGCGCCCTCGGCGGCCAGCGCTCTGGCGTAGTGCGCCCCAATGCCCTGGGCGCCGCCTGTAACAATTGCCACTTTGTTCTGAACGCGGCCCATCATTTTCTCCCTTGTAGCTGCAGCGATTAACTGCTTTCGAGTTGTCTGGCTTGGCTAACGGGTTTGTCAACTTGATCCTCTCATCACACCATGGATGACGACATCATCGTTGCCTCCATCGATTGCAAACGCCCTGATGGCGTTCGGTTGAAGCGGCGCGGCGCCAGCCGTGGTCACAACTTGTTCGCCTCATGGAGAACGATATCGCGGTCAGGAAGCGGGTCGGTTTCTGGATTCCGAACATGGATATGGATAGGGGCGTCGACCGAACACCTGACATCCCAGGCGCTTTTGGCAAGACTACGCCGCTGCGTCATGCGCACCCAAAGGTATCCGGACCAGTGAAGTTATCAGTATGTGTAATTCTGCTGGCGTTACAGTATAGTCGCGATCCTCAATGAGAGAGTGTCGCCGGGTGGATAGAAGTGGTCGTACTGGTTTGGTTCGACATCTGGCTGGCAGAAGACCGGCAAAACAGTTGGGGGGCAATAGTTGAGAGGAATGCGACGATTGTTGGCGGCGCTGTTATTGGGTGGTTTCGGACAATCGCTCGCAGCCGTGACGATCGATCCGGTCAGCGCAAGGAACAACGATGTCCTGTCAAAAAAGCAAGCCCAATCGACGGCCGAACTCGACAAGACCGTCGCGTACGCAAAAAAGCGCACCGAACAGCCGGGTGGCGAAACAGCACACGACGATGGAAAAAAGAAGACAGCGAAATCGGCCGGATATTCCGCTTTGTACGAGCATTTCCAGATTGATGAACACAGTATCGGCTATTTGGCGGTAGACGCCGCGACAGGTACGGTTTTGGCTGCGCGGCAACCAGATGGTAGATTCATTCCTGCCTCGGCCATCAAGGCGCCAACGGCGATTATGGCGCTGAATGTTCTTGGCGCCAGCCACCGCCTGTCCACCCGCCTGTACATGACGGGTCAAGTCAGCGGAAATACACTTGACGGCGATCTGATCCTGGTCGGCGGTGGCGATCCGGAACTGTTCACCGACGACTTTGTGCCCATGATCAACGCGCTCAAGGCACGTGCAATCCTGAAAGTCGATGGGCGCTTCATATTTGACAATAGCCTGTTTCCTGAAGCCTCTGCAGTCAGCGACGCACACGACAAGAACGTGTCCTACAACGCCGGGGTCGGGGCCTTGTCGCTCAACTTCAACCGTCTCCGTCTTCGGTGGATCCGGTCTGACAGAGGGATACGAGTGACGGTGTATTCAAAAGCCAATCGTTTAGCCGTGCCAATCGATATTGTCACCGGAGGTGTGGCCCCTCTCGGAGTTCGAGTTCCAGGCGGCGTGGTATGGGACACCAACAGTGCGCCGCCGCGCTGGCTGATCTCTCCGGGGGTTCGCCGCAGCGGGGAGCGGTGGGTGCCGGTCAAACGGGCCGGCTTCCATGCCGCTCATGTGTTCAGGCAGTTCGCGAAGACGTCCGGCATTGAATTGCCCAGTATCATGCCGGGCAGGCGGCCTGCCGGAGCAACGTTGTTGATAAGTCATCGAAGCGGCGCGCTGATTCAGGTTGCCAGGCGTTTCCTGAAACACTCCAACAACGTCGCGACTGAAATCATTGGTCAGGGCACAACGCGCCGGGCTACCGGCAGGCCATTGACGATTCCGCAATCCGGTGCGGCAATGGCAGAATGGTTTCGCCAGAAATTACCGAAGGTCAACTGGGCTGGCATTCGCATTGCCAACCATTCCGGCCTGTCCCGGAACACCAGTATTTCGCCGCGCCAGATGGTGGCCATTCTGCGCTGGGCACGCCTGCAGACTTACGCTGGATATAGCCTTTGGGATATTCTGAAGCCTTACCGGATCGGATACGGCAAGGCTTACGCAGTTCACACGCGGCAGCAGCAGGGTGGTCAAGGCGCGTTGCGCGATCTCGTCGGGTCGGATATGCCAGAGTGGATGCAGGTCAGGGGCAAGACAGGCGCGATCAACCATGCCCGGGCGCTGGCCGGGTTCATGGTGACCAGATCAAGGCGCAAGATCGTATTCGCGGTGTTCATCGACGATGACCGCGCCCGGTCGGCGGCGGTAGAGGCGGGCCGATATTTCAAACAGCTTAGGCCGAAGCGATGGTCTTGGCGTGCGCGCGGCATCATGCGCGGCATCCTGCGCAAATGGCTGCTGGAATTCTGATGTCTATGCTCAAATTGAAATGATGAAGTTTGGACTTGGCCAGCCTGCACTGAGGCGGGAGGATCGTCGCTTCCTGACCGGTCGCGGACAGTATGTTGATGACACGATGCTGCCCGCCGCCCTGCACGGGTTCGTCGTACGGTCTCCGCACGCAAAGGCCAGAATTCTGGGTATTGATCGGGAAAAGGCTCTTGACGCCAAGGGGGTAAGAGCGGTCTGGACGATCGCTGATCTTGATGCCGCGGATGTCGGGGACGTGCCATGCCACAGTTCGCCAGTGGCCATGGGCGCTCCACCGCCGGACTACTGGCCGGCCCGACCAGCGCTGGCGCGGGGCGAAGTCCGCTACGTTGGCGAGCCGGTCGCTTTCATTGTCGCGGACAGCAGGGCCTTGGCCGAAGATGCCGCAGACCTTGTCTGGATTGAATATGCGGATAGTGAATCGGCGACAACAATCAAACAGGCCGAAGCGCCAGGCGCGCCCAGAGTGTGGGCAGACGCGGCAGACAATCGGTGCTTCAGTTTCCAGCGCGGCGATGCAGCGGCGACCGATGCGGCCTTTGCGGCTGCGGCATCGGTCGTGTCACTCAATATCCACAATAACCGCGTTTCCGCCAATCCGATGGAGCCACGCGCGAGTGCGGCATGGATCGATTCGTCCGACGGGCGCTTGATCCTTTGCACCGGATCGCAGAATCCGCATGGCCTGCGCCCGGTTTTGGCAGCGAATGTATTCAGTATACCAGAAACAGATATCCGCGTGATCAGTCCTGATGTGGGTGGCGGCTTTGGTATGAAGAACAACGCCTTTCAAGAAGATGTTCTGGTCTGCCATGCTGCGCGGGTTTTCCAGAAACCTGTTCGTTGGTGTTCCTGTCGCACAGAAGGTCTTCAGAACGATACGCACGGGCGCGATGTGCTGACGGACGCCTCTCTTGCGCTGGATTCTGACGGTCACTTCACCGGCCTGAAGGTCAGGGCACGATATGGTCTGGGCGCTTACCTGTCTTCGGCCGCGCCAGCGGCTGCGCAATTGGGATGCATGCTGTATACAGGGGTGTATCGTATCCCTGCTGCGCACCTCGACGTCACTGGCCTCTTCATGAACACGGCCATGATCGGGCCATACCGAGGAGCCGGTCGGCCGGAAGCCATCCACGTCATTGAGCGACTGGTCGATCTGGCGGCGCGCGAAACCGGCATCGATCCGGTAGAACTGCGCCGCCGCAACATGCTGCGGCCGAATCAACTTCCCCACACCGCGCCGTTCGGACCAACCTATGACACCGGGGATTTCGAATCGCTGATGGACAAGGCGCTGGCGGCTGCCGACTGGAAAGGTTATCCGGCACGGGCGGCGGGGACGGCTGCGTCCGGCAGGCGGCGGGGTCGCGGTCTCGCCTACTTCATTGAGACTTGCGGCGTGTTCAACGACCGGATGGAGATACGATTTGACGAGGGCGGTGGGATCACCATCCTTGCCGGCACGCACAACCACGGTCAGGGACACGAAACGGTTTATGCCCAGATGGCCGCAGACTGGCTGGGTGTTGAGTCCGAAAAGATCCGGTTTCGGCAGGGCGACACCGACATTGTCAGCTTTGGTAGGGGCACTTACGCAGCGCGTAGCATGACAGTTGGGGGCGCTGCCTTGCGCGATGCTGCCGACAAGGTGATTGACCGGGGCAGGTTCTTGGCTTCGGCTTTGTTCGAGGCAGCGCAGGATGACATCGACTTTGCCGACGGGGAATTCTCTGTCGCCGGTACTGACAAGAAAGCCGGCTGGCCGCAAATCTGCAAGGCTGCTTTCATGCGTAGTGGACCGTTCGCTGCGTATGGTCCGGGCATCGAAGCGACTGGAAGCTTCGCGCCGACTACGCCAAACTTTCCGAATGGTTGTCATATCGTTGAAGTTGAAGTCGATCCCGACACCGGTGTCGTGATCGTCGACCGCTATACTTCGGTCGACGATTCCGGCGTGATTCTGAATCCTTTACTATACGCTGGTCAAATCCACGGCGGAATCGCGATGGGGTGGGGGCAGGCCGTGCTGGAGCAGATTCTCTACGACGAAGACAGCGGCCAGCTGCTGACAGGCAGCTTTATGGATTACGGCATGCCACGGGCCGATGACCTGCCCTATTTCGATCTGGATCACAAGCACGTGCCGTGCGCCACCAACCCCTTGGGAATAAAGGGTGCAGGCGAAAGCGGTACAGTAGGCGCGTTACCGGCGATCGTGAATGCTGTGGTGGATGCTTGTTCTGATGCCGGAGTGGCCGATCTGTCGATGCCAATGACCCCCAACAAGATTTGGGCGGCGCTGAATGCGTGATGACTGCCAGGCCATAATGTACGTGCCTGCTTTTGCCCGGACCAGTGCCAAGGATCTTTCGTGATCGACGAAAACGGTTTTGCGCCATTCGCAAGACACAGTTCGCAAGCCATTGATCGGTCTGATCTCCTCATAATGGTCAGCGAGGGCGCCTCGGTTTCTTGCTGGCGCATTCTTTCCCAGCATCAGCATGTTCCCGAGGTTGAGCTGCCACCTGTGGCTGTGTCATGCAATGGGTAGTTCGTTGCCTTTGTGGAGCCGGTCTGTCGGCCTTCGACGCTGACGAACCGCGGCGATCGCAGATTATGGGGGTTTGTTCCTGAATTCGCGAGTGACGTCAGGGTCTGACATATGAGTGACTTTGACGTGATTGATCAAGGACTTGGCTTTTGCACGCCCTTGTGCGTGAGAAAGCAGCATGCTGTGGCCAGGCCCAAACATCGTACCCGCCATATCGCCAGTAGACCCAGATAGAAGACCAGACCGTCAAACCACCCACCGTTTCAGGAACAAACTCTGATTAATTTGGCCGCCAAACCGGTCAAGTCTCTCGAACAGGGCAGCATGATGGCCGAAAGCATACCTGTCAGCTTCGCGAGTTGTCGAAGGGATGCGACGCGAACCAAATTCGTTGCCGAAAGCAAGAAACGGTCGCCGCGCGCCTGACGGCGCGGCCGTCTGATTAGTTCGCATTACTTGATCGCAGGAAACCCTAGTGGATAACTGCGCGGAGAGCAAAAGCGGCCGTCGGCGGCGCGACGACGATGCCGACGAGCAATGCAGCAGTGAGCATCAGGATATTGGGAAACGGGTTGATGGCGTTGATCACGGCATCGACGCTCAAAACGCCGAAGATCAGAACCGGGATGTAGAGCGGCAATACCACCACTGCTATCATTGCACCGCCCCGCCGGGCGCCCAGAACCAGCGCAGCGCCCACTGCGCCGATCAACGTCAGCACCGGAGTACCAATCAGCAGGCCGAGCGCGAGCATCAGATAGCCGCTTGCCGGAAGATTAAGCATTGTTGCCAGGATTGGCGACAGAAGGATCAGCGGGAGGCCTGTCGTCAGCCAGTGGGCAAGGCATTTGGCAACTACCACCAATATCAAGCTATTGTCGCTTGTCACAAAAAGATCAATCGTCCCGTCTTCGTAATCGGCTGCGAACAGGCGATCAAGAGACAGTAGCGTCGCCAAAAGGGCTGCGACCCAGATCACTCCGGGCGCGATGGTTGCCAGCGTTTTTGCGACCGGCCCGACGCCCAGCGGGAACAATACCGTTGTGACCACGAAAAAAGCGAGAACAATCACCGTATCCGCGCCGTGCCGGATGGAAGAGCGAAGGTCACGCCGTAGTACCGCCACGTACGGTATCATTCTACAGTTCCGGCATGGAGAACCGGTGGTCTCAGCTTCACTTTTACAGCTTTTGGAATGGCCATTTCGGCATGAGTTGCCGCGATCACCAGCCCGCCCGCAGCGCGGTGATCGGCAATAAGCGTTTCCAACTGGGCGATGCCTTCTGAATCGAGTGATGCGGTTGGCTCGTCCAGCAACCACACCGACGCAGATGTCAGCATCAGTCGGGCCAGCGATAGTCGCCGCTTTTGTCCGGCGGACAGCAAACCACAGGGCACTGACAGAAAGCGGTTCAAGCCAAACCCTTCGGCCGCGTCATCAATCCGGCCGCCGCGATGCAGGGCACACCAGAAATCCAGATGCTCGCCAACGGTCAACCAAGCCTTGATCGGGTCCCGGTGCCCGCAATATGCAGGCGGCGGCGACAGCGCGATCGCCGGGTCTTGCCAGCGTATGCTGCCAGCGGTGACGGGCAGCAGGCCGGCAAGCATGCGCAACAGCGATGACTTGCCGGCACCATTGGGGCCGTAGAGCAGAATCGCATCGCCGTCCTGTGCCTTGAGGCTGAGCCGAGAGAAGACCTCCCGGTCGCCCCGAACACACGTCAAGTTGTCGACGATAAGGCTGAACGTCCGATGAATCATGAAGGCCGCTACCGGCAGATTGGGAAAAGACCACTGTGCAACCTCTGTCGATGAAGGCAATTGGACAAAATAAAGGTGCCAGCGTGATAGTGATCCGGGCGTCATTTTTCCGGCGCGAGTCAGAACCCAAGTTATAAATATTTGATATAGTTATATTTTTTTGAATCAAAAACCTGTCTCTTGTGCAACCTTGTGTATGAGGAAACGGCGGCTGCGCGCTGCACCCAGGCCAAGGTACTCTCCAGGCTCCGCTTGAAGTCCTTGGCCAGCCGACCATACCGCCCCATCCAGGCGAAGATGCACCATGACCCAACGCCATGCGCTTTAATCTCGCTAGAATCCAGCGTTTCCAAAATCGAGATCACTTTGGCTTCGGTGTCAGCGTGCATCAGCTTAAGGCAGAGGTTGCGAAGAGTCGCATTGTCATGTGTTATGAGGTCACTCGTCAGATTGCAGCTTGAAGTCTACATTTTCGGGTGACTCGCTCATCTTCATGCGGATATTCAAAGCCTCGACTTCGTCGCTAAGGGCTTTGATGATTTTTCGTACGTCGTCGTAATCACGTTCAGGGGCGTTACGGTTCCCAAAGCTTGCCAGTCACACAGGTCGCTTTGATCGCGTTGACGGTACGGTTTCTGGCGAGTTTGACTAAATTTTCGCGTTTGGAGGACCTGGCAGTTGTAGAGGCGTCTGCGGCCTGATTTTGTATCCGGAATTTGAAGCCGTGCATGTCGGGGACGTTGTGCCGCCGGGAGGTTGTTGCCGTTTCCGGGTACCGGCGCTATGTTTCGTGAGAAGACGGAGAGGCGGATGACGGCAACGGCCAGGGCAGAGAGACGGGCGACCTACCGGGACATGCTCGCGTCACAATGCCGTTGCCCGACCTCCAGCGGGCGGAACTTCACAGGCATTGACAGCACCTCACCATCGTCGATGACGGTCTCGGAGGATAGGTCGGCATCCTAGAGCGTTTCCACGCTAACCGGATTCTTCTAACCGGATTTCTGTCTTTCCA
>JAPOST010000109.1:23407-31047 GCA_026709535.1 Rhodospirillaceae bacterium | reverse complement strand
CGCTCTTCGACAGCAATAGCGTCGGGCGGTATGGTAAAATCACTTGTCAAACGACATAGCAGGCCCAACAATACTTTGAACTTCAGTTCAAGTCGTGCATCTGGCTGTCTGTGGCCGGTGCGGCAGTTGGGGAGTGGCTCATGGTGCGCCGGGCATCAGGATGATCTCGCGCTTCGCGCCTGTCGCGGCGCTGTCGGTTCTGCTGTGCGCTGCTGGCATGGCGTGGGCCGACGGCGTTCAGCAGCTCACCCTTGCTGACGCGGTCCGGCTCGCGCTGGAACGAAACCGGGGGTTTCTGAACGCACGGCAGGGCCGTAGCGTGCAGCGGCTCAGACTCGAGATCACGGAAGAAGACAGATGGGTACCCGAGTTCAGCGTAACGCCCTCCGTCAGCAGGAACGTCAACAAGGACAGCCAGGCCAACACTTATAGGGGCAACGCGGCAGTAAAAATCCCGGTTCCGACCGGCGGCGGGCTTGAACTGAACTGGACAGAGTCGGGGTCGAACCGCTCCGCGCTTTCCCAACAGCCATCGTGGCGCCTGAACTTTACGCAGCCCTTGCTGAGGGGCGCATGGCCAGCCATCGCAAACTTTACGGTTCGCAAGGCCCGCATCGCGGAGCAGCTCAACATACTGGGATTGCGTGACAGCGCGACAACTCTGATTGTCTCTACGGTAGGTGCCTATCGGGCGCTGGTCGCCGCGGACCGGCAGGTCGAGATCACCGCGGCAGCCTTGCGGCGCGCGCGGGACCGGTTGACGTCGACACGTGCGCTGATCGAGGCGGGGCGGGTGGCGCGTCGCGAGGCGGTTCGTTTCGAGGCGACGATTACCAACCGGGAGCTTTCGCTGGCGCGCGCGCGCAACGCGCGGGATACGGCGAACCTCACCCTGGCTGGCCTTCTGGCGCTTGATGGCTCTGTCCGGATCCGCCCGCTGGCGTCGCTGACCGTGGAGCGCAGGCAGGTTGCCTATGAGCCGATCTTCAAGGACGCGCTGCGCCAGCGTTCGGATTTTCGCCGGGCCGAGCTGGGGGTAAAGACGGCGCGGATGGCACTGGTGGAAACGCGCGACAGCCTGCTGCCCAATGTGAACTTCTCCTTGAATGTGAGCCGCGCAGGCAAAAAAGGGCCGACTGTCACAGAATTGGGGCTCACCACCACGATAAAGTTGAACGATCGGCAGCCGGAACTGGCACTGGCAACGGCGCGGCTGGGTTTGCGCGATGCGGAGCGTACCGTGGTCGAGCGGCGCGAGGCGATCGGCATCGCGGTGCGGGGGGCAGTGAACGATGTGACGGTGCGGCTGCGGCTGATCGAGCTGGCCCGAGGAGCGCGCGCGCTGGCGGAGTCGAATTTCGAGATCGAGAAGAGGAAATTCGGGGAAGGGCTGGTGTCGAGCTTCGAGGTTGCGGCGTCGGCGGACAGTCTGCTCCAGGCGGAGCAGGCCGAGGTGAACGCGATCGTCGCCTATCTGGAGGCGCTGACGCGGCTCGACCGGGTCTCGGGCCGGACACTGGAGCGCTGGGGCGTCCGGCTGGAAGCAGGGCCTGGGGGCGTCGATCGATATAGACCGGAGCGCCGAAGCGCCGATCCGGAAACGAGGCCGCGATGAGCGGTGACATCCCCGACATCCACAGGTCCCTTCTGGATGACCTGTCGGACGGCGTGATGGCGGTCGACTTCGACGGGGAGGTGCAGACCGTGAACCCGGCGTTCTGCCGCATGTTCGGTCTCGACCGCGAGGAGACGGTTGGAGGCGCTTTCGGAGAGGCGTTCGTCGCCCTGGAGGGCTTCGACGAGTTCACCGAAGCGGTGTTCGACGCGATCCTGGAGCGGGGTGCCGGAGAGCGGCGGATCGTCGGCGTCACGGTTGACGGCGAACAGCGTTCGCTGTCGGTCGTGACTTCCCGCCTGACGGCGGCGAGGGACGGCGGGACGGAACCGGTGGCAATGATCGTGGTGGTGTCCGACATCACCGAAGTTCGGGAGTTGCGCGAGACCGAGCTGCGCATGGCGAAAGTCGTCGAGCAACAGTTGGGGGAACTCCAGGACGCCTATCGCGATCTCGAGGCGCGCAACGAGGCAATCTCGGCGATGCGCAAGCGGGTCAGGCTGATGCGCAGTTTCGCGGTCGCGTTCGTGGCGGTTCTGTTTCTCGCCATCGGCGGCTGGTATGTGCAGCCCCTGGACCTGACGGGCGTTGCTACGGCGCCCGATGCCGGCGCGGTAGCAATCGGTGAGGGACCGTCGGCGACGATGAAGGTGAGGCCGCAGCCGCTGCGTTCGACGCTGCAGTTGCGCGGCCGGCTGGCGCCGGGTCGGGTGGAGGAGGTGGTGAGCCCGCTCGAGGGCCATGTGAGCGCGGTCCATGCCGGACACGGGCAGCGGGTGGCCGTGGGCGATCCTTTGGTTACCTTCGATACCGGCAAGATCGAAGGGGAGCGTCGGCGTGCGGAAATCGCCCACATCAAGGCCCGGGACCGCCTTCTGGCGCTGGAAAACTGGGCAAATGGCGCCGAGATGGCGCGTGCGCGCGGGTCTTTGCGCCGGGCAAAACGTGCGCTCGACGACGCGGAACGCAAGCTGAAGCGGGTCGTATTCCTGCTGGAGAAGGGCATCGTTCCGGCCTCGGAGCACGAGGCGGCGCAGCGTGGTCTCGAGGACCGGAAGCTGGATATGGAAGCTACTGAACGGGATTTTGCGGCGGTGGCGGCGAAAGGCGGCACGGAGGCGCGCCGGGTGGCGCGAATGGAAGCGCAGAATGCACGCGACCAGCTGCGCGCGGCGGCGGCGAAACTGGATCGGGCTACGGTGCGGGCGCCCGTTACGGGAATCGTGGCTGTCGCGACCGGCGCCAGGGAAAAACCGCTGGTTCGGGGGCGCGCGGTGACCGAGGGCGAGCGGCTGATGAGCATCGCCGATCTGGGTCATCTTTCCGTGGAGACCAGCGTCGGCGAGGTTGATGTAAGAAAGATACGGACCGGCCAGCGGGCGCGGATCACCGGGCCGGGCTTTCCGGGGCTGAAGATTGAGGCAAGCGTTGTCCGGGTCTCGTCGCAAGCCAGCGCGCGGCGGCGGCGCGGCGGGCCGCACTTCCAGATTACCGTGGCCCTGGATCCACTGGCGGCGGCAGATCGCGACCGGGTACGGGTGGGCATGTCGGCGCATGTCGCCGTCGTGGTATATGACCGTCCGGCGGCGCTACTGGTCCCGATCGGCGCCGTGGAGTTGTCGGGTGGCAAGGCATGGTTGCGGGTACTGGACCGAGGCACCGGCGCGACGGCGCGGCGCGCCGTCACGCTCGGCATCACCACTCTGGACTCCGTCGAGGTGACAAAAGGGCTGGTCGCAGGCGACGAGATCGTTCTGGCGGGGCGGCGGTCGGGGGTCCCCGGCGCCCTTTTGCGATGACCGCGCTGCGCGGCGGGCTGCGCCTCGTCGGCATCCGGAAGTCGTACCGGATCGGACCGGTGACGACAGAGGTGTTGCGCGGCATCGATCTGGAGGTGGCGGCGGGCGACATGATGTCGATCATGGGTCCGTCGGGCAGTGGCAAGACGACCCTGATGAACATCATCGGTCTGCTCGACCGCCCGGACTCGGGCAACCATGTCCTGGAAGGACGGGACGTCTCGGGGTTTGATGACGATGCGCTGTCTCGCCTGCGCAATGCGCATGTCGGCTTCGTGTTTCAGGCGTTTCATCTCCTGTCGCGGCTGACTGCGGCGGAGAATGTCTGCGTGCCTCTGGTGTACAGAGGCACGAGGCGAAAGGAAGCGTTGCGCCGGGCGCGGGCGATGCTGGAACAGGTCGGCATGGGCGATCGCCTGGAACACCGGCCGGACCAGCTTTCGGGCGGCCAGAAGCAGCGCGTGGCGATCGCACGGGCGCTGGTGGGGGAACCGGCTCTCCTGCTCGCCGACGAGCCGACGGGAGCGCTCGATGCGGATACCGCCGAAGAGACCATGCGGCTGCTGCTGGAGCTCAACACCGGGCAAGGTGTGACGGTCCTGATCATCACCCACGACCCGACGGTGGCGCGCCGCTGCGCGCGGCGGATGCGCATCGAGAATGGCCGGCTCCGCGAGCAGGCGGCCTTCGGCATTGCCCGAGGGTGACTGACGATGAAGCGCGCATTGTCGATCTTGGGCGCCAATGCACGGCAGGCAGTCGACAGCCTGGCCAAGTCGCGTCTGCGCTCGGTGCTGGGTCTGGTCGGGGTCATGATCGGCATCTCTTCGGTGATCGCGATGGTGTCGCTGGGCGAAATCGCCAGGGAGCAGGCGCTCAAGCAATTCAGGGCCCTCGGCACCGACATCGTGCTGGTCCGCAAGTCGTCGAAGGCCGCAGGGGAGGAGATCGGCCTGCCTGCCGCCGTCGCGCTCGCCGCTTCCGTGCCGTCGATCGTGGAGGCGGCGCCGCGCGTGCAGGGGCACGGCGCGTTCCGGCATGCCGGAAAGGGCGTCGGAAACGGCAGCATCCAGGGTGTCACCGCGTCCTTCGCGACCGTCAACCGGCTGTCGCTCGAGGCCGGCCGGTTCATCTCGGACCTGGATGTCGACCGCCATTACGTCGTCGTCGGCGCCGACATCGCGAACGCGATGCGCCGGAACGGAACGGGGTCCGTCGTCGGCGCGACCCTCGAAATCGACGAGACGCTGTTGACTGTCCTGGGCGTACTGGAGAAGAGGGCGGAGAGCTACGCGCTCCCCTTCCGGGTTGACGCGAATCGCTCCGTCTTCGTGCCGATCACGACCGCGGGCCGGGTCGTCTCCGCTCCCGGGATCGAGGTCATCATTGCCCGCTCGCGCGCCAGCGTCCATCACGAGACGGCGGTAGCCGATGTCCGGTCATATTTCCGGCGCCGCGCGCCCGGGCTCAAGCTCGATATCGTCACTGCAAGGGAACTGATCGCCCGGATGGAGGCGCAGATGGGCATCTTCACCTTGCTGCTGGGCGCAGTCGGCAGCATCTCGCTGATCGTTGGCGGGATCGGCATCATGAACATCATGCTGGTCTCCGTCGCCGAACGGCGCCGGGAGATCGCCATCCGCCGGGCGCTCGGCGCAAAACGGCGCGATATCCAGAGCCAGTTCCTGATCGAATCCCTCATCCTCACCATGGCCGGCGGCGTGCTCGGCGTCGCGGTCGGCCTGGCCGCGACATGGGGTATCTGCCACTTCACCGCGTGGGAGTTCCTGATCTCCGGGGTTTCGGTGGTGAGCGGTCTCGCAACCGCAGCTGTCTGCGGCCTTCTGTTCGGTTTCCAGCCGGCGCACCGTGCCTCAAGACTCGATCCCATCGCCGGACTCCAGGGCGAGTGATGCGCCGCGCGTGCGTAAGACACGCCGCGCGCAGGGCCGCTATTCAGAGCCAAACATGCCCCGTACCGTGTCGATGGTGATGAACATTCGCTCCGGGCGATCCTGAAAGCTCTGGAAACCGAGGCGGCGGTAGAACGCCGTGCGACGCGTGAAGGTCTCGTTTCCGGCGTCGTCAATCACATCCAGAACGACCAGTTTGAGCCCGACCTCGCCCGACACTCGCAGAGCCCGGCCGAGAGCGTCGACCGCAAGGTCGGACCCGAGCCCCTTGCCTTGCCAGCTTCGGTCCACGGCAATCATGGAGAGATAGAGCGCCGGGATGCTGCCGGTGTTGGGCGCCCGCGAGGGGCGGTCCGCTCCGAGTTCTCCCGTCGCGACCGCATGGGCGTTCAGCGCATAGTAACCGAGAATACCGGGCAAGCTCTCGGCAACCGCCACGAAGACCCGCGTGAAGTCGTCTTTTTGCCGCTTCCTCGCGCTGAAGCGCAAGAAGTTGTCAAGGCGCACCGTTCCACAGGAAAAGCCCGACCGATCGTGCCGGGCGGGATCGAACGGCTCTATGGCAATCCGGCTGGCGGCCTCGCGGTCCCCGTCACTCTGCATTCGCGATCCGGGAGCGGTATGAGCGAACCGCATCCCGGGCCGCGCTTGTTGGCGGCGGCGGATTATCTATCGCCTCCAACAGCGTGCGCCGGTCGTGCTCCGAAAGCACCGTCGTCTGAATCTCGCGCAGAACCCGCTCCGCTTCCCGCGCGGCCGACGCTCTGACGAACGTCGTGAGCTTGACCCCCATCAGTTCGGCGGCGTGCTCCATTCGCTCCTTGTCGCTCGGCTTCACGCGCATCTCAAGGTGCCCGGTTGCCTTCTCGTCCGCACGCGCGTCGGCGTCGGTGAAATTCAACATGACGGCAGTCTCCAGTTTGCCCCGACAACGTAGGAACAGTCACGGCGCACGTCAATCGTCGGCCTCAGCCTTCGCACATTCACCGCCGGGCGCCCGGTTTTGGTCGCGTGGCTCTGACGCGAAGGAACCACTGGACACTGGTGTCCGGATACTCTGGGTCTTGTTCGTGGGCTTGCACGGAATACCGGTTGAGGGCGTGCTTCTTCAGTGGACGGATGCGACCATAATCAGTAGATGCTGACGACCGGTGGTTCAGGTCGGTAACGTCCGATGGGGTCGCCTTGATGCTCCAGGCGACGATCGCAATCTCACCCGAGTGAACCGGCGGCAGAAGGGCATCGATCATGAACGGGAACGGAAATGCCGAGGCGGACAATGTAGTCCGACTGCGCCTGAAAAAGGAAACCGGGCGGGCATCCGAGAAGAAATGGGGCAAGGAGGTCATCGCGCGGGGCTTCTGCATCGTCCCGTCGCTGCTGCTGCGGGCGCAGAACCGCCTGGGGCTCAATCCGACGCAGTTCGCCGTACTGATGCAGCTCTGCGATTTCTGGTGGGAACGCGACCGGAAGCCGTATCCCGGCAAGGCGGTGCTGGCTGAGCGATTGGGTCTCAGCGCCCGTCAGGTGCAGCGCCACATCCGCGGACCTCGAAACGGCCGGGCTCGTCAAACGCCTCGAGCGCAGGGCCATCCATGGCGGAAAGCTGACCAACATGTACGACCTCGGCGGGCTGGTGGTGCGGCTTAAGGAACTCGAACCGGATTTTCGCGAGGTGGATGAGGCCGCCAAAGCGGCCCGCAGGGCAATCTCGAAGCGGGGATATCGCCGAAATCGAACCGACGGCACGGCGAAACCGTCATGAGCGGATCCGGGATTGAAACAGGAACCCCGGGCCCGGGCGCATACCGGGTGGCAGAGGCGGGTCCGGGGTGTACGCAATGAATGTGGCGGACCGGGGGCCGGACGTCAACGACTTCTGCTACACGGACGAAATCCTCGATGATCTTGAGGTCTTCCTCTCGCGCGAGCGCCTTGGCACCTATCCCGATACCGCCCGGGAAAACCGGGAAGGGGCGGTCCGGCTTCATGTCTGGAATACCGCCGTAAGCGCCGCCTTCTACGGACCGCTGCAGGGCCTGGAGGTTGCGCTGCGTAACGCCATGAACCGCACGCTTGGCGAACGATACGGAGAGGCTTGGTACGACAACGGCCGCGCGGGTTTCGACCGGGGTGCTCTGGAGCGGATCGGGAACGCCAGGGCCGAATTGGCGCGAGACGGACACCGGGACGATCCGCACCGGGTCGTGGCGGCGCTGTCGTTCGGATTCCGGGTCTCGTTGCCGGGTCCAGGAGGCCGCAGAGCCAACTACGAAATGACGCTCTGGCGCTCGGCGCTGCGCGGGGCCTTCC
>JAPOST010000109.1:0-22873 GCA_026709535.1 Rhodospirillaceae bacterium | reverse complement strand
AACTTCAGGTTCACGAATTGCCAGCCGTAATCGTGGCGCCGCCATCGACAACCAGCGTATGGCCGGTGATGAAGTTTCCGGCATTCGAGGCGAGAAACACGATCGCACCAGCTACTTCCTCCACGGTTCCAATCCGCTTCAGAGGATAATGCTGCACAGCGGCGTCATGGATGACTGGATTTTCCCACAGTGCCCGGGCGAAATCGGTCTTGATAATGGCCGGGGCGATCGAGTTGACACGAATATTGCTGCTACCCCATTCGACCGCCAGATTTCGGGCGAGCGCCATGTCGGCGGCTTTGGTGATGCCGTAGATACCGAGTGTTCCGGTACCTTTCAGACCACCGACAGAGGAGACGATGATGACGGCTCCTTCACGGCGCTTGGCCATCTGCGGAATCACCATCTGACATAACCAGATATTGGACCGGATATTGACGCCGGTTGTCTTCTCATATGCCTCGTCAGGCATGTCCTGCAGGGCGCCGTAGTAAGGGTTGGCGGCCGCGTTGCAAACCAGAATGTCGATCTGATCATAATGGGCGTTCGTTTGGTCGACTAGCGACTGAAGCTGCGACTTGTCCGAGATGTTGCAGGCAATAGCCACGGCGTCGCCGCCATCATCCCGGATTGAGCGCGCGACTTGTTCGCAAATATCCAGTTTGCGGCTGGAAATGATGACTCTGGCGCCTTGGGCCGCCATGGCTTCTGCCGTTGCCCGTCCAATGCCTTTCGAGGAGCCGGTGATCAGAGCAACTTTGCCGTCGAGACGAAACAGATCGTCGAATTTCATCTTGGATACCTGGTTTGCTGTCAGTGGGGTTCAAATTGGCGCGCCCGACGGTCTGAGCCGAAGGGTGCGGTTGCAACAGGATATGGCCTTCCTATAATCCGGTGGCATGTGAATCAATCAGGCTGATCAGGTACGGAAGAGACCCCGGCGCGGATCGGGAGCTTCGACAAGGAGACCATGATGGACCTCGCGATTTCCCCGCAGGATGAAGCCTTTCGTCAGGTTGTCATCGACTTTATCGAAAACAACCTGCCCTCGGACACGCGGGAAAAAGTTCGTCGCGGCCTCAAGCTGGACAAGGACGATCACGTCAACTGGCACAAGATCCTCCATGCGAATGGATGGGGGGCGCCGAACTGGACGCCGGAATTTGGCGGTCCGGATTGGACCCCAATGCAGCGGCATATCTTCGAGGAAGAAACTGGCCGGCACCATTGTCCTCGGTTGAGGCCCTTCGGACTCAAGATGGTGGGTCCCGTGATCCAGGCTTTTGGCTCGGACGAGCAGAAGTCTGAACACCTGCCAAAGATCATCAATTCCGAGGTCCAGTGGTGCCAGGGTTACTCCGAACCGGACAGCGGCTCTGACCTGGCGTCTCTGAAGACAAGGGCAGTGCGCGACGGCGACAACTATATCGTTAACGGTCAAAAGACCTGGACCACCGAAGCCCATTGGTCGGACTGGATATTCTGTCTTGTTCGCACGGGCGAGACAGTGAAGAAACAGGAAGGAATTTCCTTCCTGCTCATCGACATGAAGACGCCGGGCATCACGGTGAAGCCGATCATCACCATGGAGGGTGGACACGAGGTCAACGAAGTCTTCCTGGATGATGTCGTTGTACCGGTTTCCAATCGAGTGGGCGAAGAGAACAAGGGCTGGACCATCGCCAAGTTCCTGTTGAGCCACGAGCGCACCAGCATTGCCGAAATCGGCAGGTCCAAGTCACAACTTGAAAAGCTGAAGGAAATCGCCAGTGCCGAGCAGAACAATGACGCCCCGCTGATTGAAGATCGCCGTTTCCGCGATAAGATTGCTCGCGCAGAACTGGATCTCATGGCGCTGGACATGTCGCTGATGCGCATTGTGGCGGCGGAATCCGGGGGCCGTCAGATCGGTCCTGAAGCGTCGCTCTTGAAGATACGCGCAACGGAACTGCAGCAGAAATTGACAGAATTGTTGATGGAAGCGATCGGCTACTACAGCCATCCCGATATTCCGGAAGCCCGGGAGTTCGGTTGGAACGAGCCGCCTGTCGGCCCGGATTATGCATCAAGTCTGTCGCCGATCTACTTCAATTGGCGAAAGTCGTCGATCTACGGCGGCTCCAACGAAGTGCAGCGTGGCATCATCGCCAAGATGGTACTTGGCTTCTGATCGGGGTATCAATGACAATCGCTTTCCTTGCGCTGGTGGGCCGACGGAAAGCGGATAACGAGTGTGGAATATCTGCATGGCCTTTGCGCTGACCGACGAACAGAAACTGCTCAAGGAGAGCGTTGACCGCTTCGTTGAGCGAGACTACGACTTCGAGTTCAGGACCAGACTGGCTGGCAGCGAAGACGGTTGGAGCGCTCGCAACTGGTCCCGGTTTGCCGAACTCGGCTGGTTGGGCGTGCCCTTTTCGGAAGAGCTTGGTGGCTATGGCGGCGGGCCGGTCGAAGCCGGCCTGATCGTGGAAGGCTTGGGAAAAGGCCTCGCTGTCGAGCCATATTTGTGGACCGTCATCCTCGGTGGTGGTCTTCTGGCCCGGGCTGGCCGGATCGATGTGCTGGAAGGCGTCATGGGCGGCAGCGTGCAGCTTGCTACCGGCTTCGCTGAGCCGGGGTCGCGCTATACCCTGAGCAATGTTGCGACAAGCGCGGCACAAAATGACGGCGATTGGTTGATCACTGGCCAGAAAGCTGTCGTGTTCAACGCGCCATCAGCGGATTATCTGATCGTTCCCGCGCGCACCGGCGGGGGGCAGACCGAAGCAGTCGGAATCACCCTGTTCCTTGTCCCGGCAGACGCCAAAGGCGTCGAGATGCGGGGCTACAGGACAATGGACGGAAGTCGTGCCGCAGAAATCACGCTCTCCGGCGTCAAGGTCGGTGGTGGTGCGGTGATCGGCGATGTCGATAACGGGATGACGCTGCTCGAGCAGGCCATCGATACTGCGACAGCCGTGGTTTGTTGTGAAGCCGCGGGTGTGATGCAGGCGCTGGTCGTTCAGACCCAGAATTACCTCAAGACCCGAAAGCAGTTCGGCGTGCCTCTATCCACTTTCCAGGTCTTGCAGCACCGGATGGCGGAAATGTTCATCCACAAGGAGCAGACCCAATCGATGGCCTACATGGCGGTCGTTCGGGCTGCTGGTGATGATGCGCACGAAGCAGCGAAAGCCGTGTCGGCGGCGAAAGCCTATGCCGGAGAAAAAGGTCGCCTCGTCGGTCAGGAAGCCATCCAGATGCATGGCGGCATGGGCATAACGCGCGAGATGCCGGTCAGTTCCTATTTCAAGCGTATTACCATGATCGAAACGCTGTTCGGCAACGTGGACCATCACTTGGACCGGTTTGCCGATATCAGCGCCGCCGAACGCGCGGGCGCCTGACGCATGCCGGACATTCCGATCAAAGGCCTCGACCATATCGTCCTGCGGGTAAGGGATGCAGATGCCATGGTCGCATTCTATCGGGATGTTCTGGGCTGTCTGGTTGAAAAGGTGCAGGAAGACTTTGGCCTCTGGCAACTGCGGGCCGGAACCGCCCTCATCGACTTCGCGACGGTCGATGGCGCCATCGGCAAGGAGGGTGGTGCCGCCCCGGGTGACGAGGGCCATAACCAGGATCATTTCTGCCTGTACGTCGAGCCTTGGAATGAGACCGCCATTCGCGAAAGGCTTCAGGCGCATGGCGTCGATGCCGGCGAGGTGGCGGACCGCTATGGCGCGACCGGCTATGGTCCCTCAATCTATCTCAAGGATCCGGAAGGGAACACGCTCGAACTGAAAGGCCCCTCGCGCTGACGGATCAGAACGGTGGCTGCTGCCGTCGCGTCCAGGACGAAGCGGGGCGTGCATTCCGAGCCATGAACGGTTTTGCGGTAGGCGTAACACTCTGCGTCTGCAAGCTGACGGCAAGGGCCGCCGATTACGAACCTCGATTTGTGATGCTGACGTTGCCGCTGGTCATGCACTTGGGCAGACTGCAATCGCAGTAGCGATCGTTCCTTGCGGCGGATCATGCGCCGGTTTACCGTCCGGGAGTTTCTGATCTTCACGGCCCGGAAAGCGTATTGTTTTTCGCTCACCTGTCTGACTGTCACCGAGGTAATTGTGCTGACCGGCAAAACGACACTTTTCGTTGGCCTGTTTGCTGGACTGATCGTGGGCAGATGTATCCCGTGCATTTGGCGGGTTGCCATCGGTATCGGATTTCCGAGCGTCATCGTGACGATGCGGCATGATCTAGAGATGATACAGTGGCTCGCGGCAGCGGCGTGGGCGGCACTGATTTTCGGTATCGTGACCGTCAACAAATATCCGTGCCGGATAGAACCCAGCCGGATCGCTGGATGGACCACCTGATGGTTGTCATTTTCGCTATCATCCCGCTCACGATCGATTCGACGGCTTTGGACTGGTCCGCGGCAGCCTTGATTGCCACCATCGTCATGATGAGTGTCGGCGCGCAATATGTGCTGGCGCGGGTTATTGTGGTAGCGAATATCAGCTTTGCCGTTCTCCTTGAATTCCTGCGCATCGCGCTTGTGGCGAGCGCTGGCGAGGTGTTGTCCGGCAAATGGCCCGACGGGTGGGTCTGTATCGGTGCCGGGATGGTCTTTTTCTCGATCTTTGGCGTTGTGCGATCTCAGAAGCTGCCATTGCGCCGCGGACTGATGGCAACGGGATGAGCGTCAGGCCGCCGCAGGACAACGATCCTGTCCACGGTGCGTTGTGGATGATTGCGGCGACGACATGTTTCGCGCTGATGGCAGTCTTCATCCGCATGTTGGCCGGCAAACAGACGGCCTTCGACATCACCTTCTGGCGCAGCGTGTTCGGGACGCTGGTGATGCTCCCGTTCATGTTTCGTGGTGTGAAGGAAAGTATGTTTCGGACCCGAAGGGCCGGTCTGATGAGCCTGCGCGCGATTTTCACCTATATCGCCATGGCGAGCTATTTCTATGCCATTGCCGAGATCAATATCGTCGACGCAGTGGCGCTCAATGCCACGATCCCGTTGTGGACCATACTACTGGTTGTATTGTTCCTGCCGGAGAGAGTAGGCCCGCGCCGGTGGGCGGCGACGGCAATTGGTTTCGCTGGCGCGATGATCATCCTGCGCCCTGGGTTCCAGGAAATTGGCATTGCCAGCTTTCTGGCGCTGGGATCAGCCTTTTTCTATGGGGCGGCTGGCATCACCGTGAAGATCCTGTCGCGAACCGAGCCCACAGCACGAATCGTCTTCTATACGAACCTTTTCCTCGTGATCATCGCCGCGGCACCTTGGGCACTCTCATGGAATCCGCCACAGGACTGGCAGTCGATCGGGCTGCTGATCGGGGTCGGCATCGTCGGTACCTTGGCTCATGTCTGCATCACTCGTGCCTATCGTGTCGCCGATGCAAGCTTCTGCGCCCCGTTTGACTTCTGGCGTTTGGTACTGGTTGTGCTGGCCGGGTGGCTGATTTTCGACGATCCCGGCAGCTTGTGGACCTGGGTTGGCGGGGTCATTGTTTTCGCTAGTGCCGTCTATATCACAAGGCGGGAGGCTTTGGCCAAATCGGCCGGTTAGTCAGCAATGCCCCATGCGACAGCCCTGGCCGACAAAATGGTGATCTCAACTGAACACCGCGCAGGCCACCTGACCGGATTTTCCAGAAACGCAGTTCTGGGAACGCTCGCCTCGGGCTTGTCGCGTCCAAAGAACGAGGAAAGCAGGGCCGGCGAAATTCATCTGGCAATCCAGTCGCTTTTGCGAGCACCCGATGATACGAACAAGAATCAGCCGGCGGCGTTGAAAAGCTGGCCAACCAGACGTTTGGCCATCTGCGTCGCCACGCGTCGGCGATAGTGACCGGGCGTAAAAGTGGTCTTCATCGACATCAACTGGTCCTTGCAAAGGTTGTCGATGCCTTCCAGGACGCTGTCGCTCAACGTGCTGCCTGCCAGGTCCGCCGTGCCTTCCAGGAAGACTGGCCGTGGGTTCGTTCCGGTAAATGCGATCCGGATGTCCGTTAACGTATCGTCGTCCCGCGTCAGGGCCGCAGCGCATCCTGCGACCGGATACTCGATGGAGCGACGGATACGGATCTTGTCGTACCCAGAGATCAGTCGCCCCGGTGAACTGGCGCGGACGCGAACCACAAACTCGCCGGGCTTGATTGCCATGTAGTTGATGCCGTCGCCTTTCGACCCGTCCTGCCTTGAGCTGCCGATGTAGAAGTCCCGCATCGCCACCGTGCGTTCGCCGTCCGGGCCGAGCAGGTCGATTTCGGCGCCAAACAGCATCAAGGCCGGTGCAAGGTCACCAGAATAGGTCGCGAAGCACACGCCCTTCGATTTGGGCGCGACGTGGCACATGTCACCCAGTTCGGTTTTCAGGCAGTGATCGTTGGCTTCCCGCCACCATTCCGACTGGTTGTAGTATATGCAGCGCGTGTCAAGGCAGAGGTTGCCACCCACGGTTCCCATATTGCGGTGGGTGGGACCGGCAATCGAGCCTGCGGCTTGGGCGATGGCGGGATAGAAGTGCTGGATATTCGGGTGCTCGGCGACCTCGAAGAGACGAACCGAAGCGCCAATGGAGAGGCCGGTGTCGCCGTGTTCGATGGTTTTGAGATCGGTCAGGTCAGAGGTATCGATCAAGACGGAAGGCGTTTCAATCCGGCGGCGGATGTTTACCAGAAGGTCGGTGCCGCCTCCGATCATACGGCTATGACGATGGGCGATCCGGGCGGCGAGAGCCTCATCCACCGTCTTGGGCCGGATGACCTCGAAGCTGTGCAACGCATCCATCAGACAGTTTCCTTCTTCTTGCTGAACCGAGCGGCTTTTTCCATGGCCAGAAAGACTTTGTCCGGTGTGATCGGCGTGTCGGCAAACCTGATGCCGGTCGCTGCATGGATCGCATTGGCGACTGCCGGGATGAATCCGCTAAGGGATCCTTCTCCGGCCTCCTTCGCGCCATAAGGTCCGTGCGGATCGATCGATTCGACGATGTGGGTATGAATGGGCGGCGAGTCGTGGATCGTCGGGATCCGATAATCCAGGAAATTGTTGGCGACGTTCAGACCGTTGTAGAAGCTGGTTTCCTCGCTCAACGCCTGACCCATGCCCATCCAGACCGAGCCCTCGATCTGGCCTTCCACGGTCAGACGGTTGAGGGCCTTGCCGCAATCGTGGGCGACCCAGACATCGTCAACCGTTACTTCGCCCGTGGTTTCATCGACCGTGACCTCGACAACCTGCGCAGCGTAGGAGAAGCCCATGGTCCCGCCGATTGCGGCGCCGCGGTATTTCTTGCCGCCCCAACTTTCGGGAATCGTGTTGTAGATTCCCTTGGTCGTGATCGTGCCGGTATCCCGCAGCGCCTCCATGACGACTTCCTGATAGGGGATCCCGGCATCCTGGCTGCCGGCACGATAGAATTCGCCGACCACATCGATATCCTCGGGATTCGCTTCGAGCTTGCGGGCCGCTGCCTTGACCAGAATCTGACGCAGGCTGGTAGCCGCCTGCAACGTCGCATTGCCGACATAAAACGTGACGCGCGACGAGTAGGAACCATTGTCCTTTGGTGTGACTTCGCTGTCGGCGGCGATGACACGAATTCGGTCCAGCGGCAATCCCAACACGTCACCCGTGATCTGTGCGACAATTGTTGACGAGCCCTGGCCGATTTCCGCGGCGCCGGTCAGGACGGTAATCGCCCCGTCCCAGTCCAGTTTCAGATTGACCGTAGCATGGGGTTCGCCGGTCCAGTTCACCGGCTTCGATGCGCCGGAGATGTAGTGCGAGCACGCGAAACCGATACCTTTCCTCTTGCCAGGGCCGGGATCGGGCATGCCGTTGGCGCGCTTTTCTTTCCAGCCGCTGGCCTGTTCGACCCAATCGATACATTCCGGCAGGCCATAGGAATTCACCATCAAGTCGTTCTGGGTGAAGGTAGGGGCTTCCAGATAGTTTCTGCGGCGGACATCAATCGGATCCAGGCCCAATTTTCCCGCCATTTCGTCAACCAGCGCTTCGAACACGAAACGGGCGTTCACCGTGCCGTGCCCGCGGAAAGCGCCGCAGGGCGGCGTGTTCGTGAGGACGCGCCGGCCAATATACTTGACGTTCTGCAAGTCGTAGATCGCGTACAGCATCGAGCCGGCATAAAGGATCGTTACGATACCGTAGCTGGAATGCGCACCGCCACGCTGATCGTTTTCGAATTCAACGCCCGTGATCTTTCCGTCCTTCATCATCCCGAGTTTGAGGCGCAGATCGGTTTCCGGCCGTCCCCGGTGGGTGATGAAAGTTTCCTCCCGGGTTACCAGAAGGCGTACGCTCCCGCCGATCTTGCAGGCCAGCAGAGCGGCGATCAACTCAGGCTGCAGCGTTTCCGTGCGTGCGCCAAAGCCCCCCCCGACATGAGGCTTTATCACTCGAATGCGGCCCTGGTCCATGCCAGTCACTTTCGCCAGCATGAGGTGGACGTAGTAGGGCACCTGGGTAGAGCAACGGCAGGTCAGGCGATCGCGAATGGGATCGTATTCCACCAGGGCTCCGTGCATCTCCATTTGCGCCTGACAGACTTCGGCGGCGTGAAACTCCTTCTCCATTACCAGGTCGGAGCCCTTGAACGCCTGCTCCACGTCGCCCAATTCGAAGAACACTTCCCGTTCCAAATTGCCCGGTCGATGTTCGTGCAAGTCGATTGCGCCTTCGGCATAGGCGTCCTTGGCGCGAAAATAGGCCGGTAGTTCCCTGACTCTCAGCCTGATTTTCTTGATCGCCGCCTTGGCGATGTGGATGTCGTCGGCAGCAACAGCGGCGACCGGCTCGCCCTTGTAACGGACCCGTTCGCGCGCCAGCGGGTATTCGCCCCGCGCGATCGGCAGTACGCCATAGGTCTTGTCGCAATCGTTCCCGGTCACGACTGCGCGGACACCGGGAGTTGCCTCTGCCTCGGAAGTATCGACCTCCAGGATCCTCGCATGCGCGTAGGGGCTGCGATAGATCGCGGCTTCCAGCGCGTCGGCACCTACGAAGTCGGCTGTGTATTTGGCGCGACCGGATGCCTTTTCAGGTCCGTCGACCATTGGCACATATTCGCCAACGGACCGGACAGGTTCGGCCCCTGCAGCGACAACCGGTTTGACTTGCTCGTTCATGGTTCTGTCTCTCTTCAGGCCGCTTGATCCGCGACCGTGGGGTAGGGAGCGGGATCTTCTTCGCGCCGGAGGGCGGCTGCATGATGTACAGCGTCGAAAATCTTGATGTAGCCGGTACAGCGGCAGATGTTGCTGCCCAAGGCGTTCCGGATATCGTCGTCTGTCGGATTGGTGTTGGCGCGCAACAACGCTTCCGTCGCCATCACGAAGCCCGGCGTGCAGGCGCCGCATTGCGACCCGAGCTTTTCATGGAAACCCGCCTGCACGTCCGAAAGTTGTCCGTTGGATGACAGACCTTCGACGGTTTCGACCGACTTGCCTGCAACCTGGGCCACCAGCGTGAGGCACGCGAGTTGCGCGCGTCCATCCACCAGGATGGTGCAAGCCCCGCATTCTCCGCCATCACAGCCTGTCTTGGTGCCGGTCAGCCCGAGGCCTTCGCGAAGATAATCCAGCAGCAGCATATTGTCCGGCGCGACGCCGTCATGTTGTTTGCCGTTCAGAGTCAAGCTGACGAGCTTTTTTGGCATCACGGCGTCCCCCGGGAGCGTTTTTGTGCAGCAAATCAAACTATCAGTGACACTGATTGTTTGCAAGACAAACTAAATTCGGAAAGCCAGGCCACGGCAATTGTGTTGCAATATGAGCGACAAGCGGCAGCAAAAAACATTTGTTCATCGGCATCTTGATCGACTGTACCCCATATGAGAAGGAAAAGGGATGCAGATGCATGCGCCTTGCCGTTGGAATGATCTGACCATTGGCCATGTTGTGGAGCGTCATTCCTTCCAGTGCAACATTTCAGCTCGGTGTTCTTTGGAGACATGCCGATGTTGCCGGGCGCATCCGTCATGGCGCCGTCGGATAAAAATGTCTTGTAATACGGACCCTGAATTTGCCCAGCCATCGCGCAATCTGAATCGGCATTGACGATATTGCCCGCCACGGTGGCGAAGGAACAGGTTGGTGGCGTACTTCAACACGGAGAGGGAAACGGCTGTACGGCGACAGTGATCCGGGGCCCAACAGATGTCGATATCCGGGTCATGATATCGACGGCCATGGCTCGGTTTTCCTGCGCTTGCCGAAAGGTACGGCAATGGATCCGTCTCGTTTGATCTCGGCGACAATTCGGCCTTGATCCGCTGAGAGTTTCGTCGTTTGGTAACGATTCTGCCGGAAGAGAGAAAGCTTGTCTGTGTCTTCGACCGTCAAAGCAGATCATTTCGTTGCTGTCGCTCGTGAATTCGCAGCCGCCTCCGTCGCGCCTCACGCCGCCGACTGGGAACGGGATCGGTGTGCACCCCGAGCCGTCCTGGAAGCGGCTGCCGACGTCGGACTCATGGGCCTTCTGGTGCCGGAGGCCCTGGGCGGCGAAGGTCTGGACCTTGTGGCGATGGCGCGGATCATGGAGGTGCTGGCTGCTGCTGACCTGTCGTTTGCTTTCAGCGTGGTGGTGCACAACAACCTGGCCTCCAACATCGCGCGCAACGGACAGAGCCACCACCAGGAGGCTTATCTGCCAGATCTGATCGCAGGGCGTCGCGTTGGCGCCTTCCTGCTGACTGAGCCGCAGGGAGGCAGCGATGCTGCCAACGTGCGGACGATGGCGACAAGGACCGCCTCCGGTTGGCGTATCGACGGCGAGAAAGCCTGGGTCACAAACGGCAGCCATGCTGATGTCCTAAGCATTTACGCCCAGACTGACACGGCCGCCCGGCACCGCGGGATAGCGTGTTTCCTGACTGCTGCTGATATGGAGGGTATCGAGCGACTGCCGGCCTATCATATGTTGGGCGGACACGCTCTGGGTGCCGGCGGCTTCCGCTTCACGAATCTGACGCTGGACGAGCGCGCCTGTTTTCTGCCGCCCGGTAAAGGTTTCAAGGCCGCCATGCAGGGAATTGACGCGGCGCGCGTCAATGTGGCCTTTAGCGTCTGCGGAATGCTGCGGCATGGTATCGAAACGACTGTTGGATTTCTCTCGAATCGGTCTTTGTTCGGCACCTCTAATGCCCGCAAGCAGGGATTGCAGTGGTTGATGGCTGATGCGGCCAGCGATCTTGAGGCGGCCTATGCGCTTTCCTGCAAGGCGGCAGATGCACTGGGATCCGGAGATCCGGAAGGTACTGTTCTGGCGGCGCATGCCAAGAAATACGCGACGCGTGTGGCATTCGACCGGCTCAGCGATTGCATGCAGGCGATGGGAGCGTGGGGCTTGACACATGATCACCCGGTTGCCCGGCATCTGGCGGGTGCAAAAATTGCCCAATACCTGGACGGGGCAAACGAAGTTCAGAACGTCGTCATTGCCCGATCGTTATTCGGAGATTCTGCATGACTGAAGAGACGTGGACGCGCGTTGCGTCACTTGCAAGCCTTGATGAGGACGAACCCAAGGCCGTGTTCGTCAAAGGAAAGACCATTGCGCTATATCTGCTTGACGGCACCGTCTACGCCTCTGGCAACGAGTGCACGCACGCCTTCGCAATGTTATCCGAAGGGTACATCGAAGCCGGCAAGATATTCTGCCCGCTCCATCAGGGCAGTTTCGACATCAAGACTGGCACCGCCGTAGACGAACCTTGCGAGGAACCGCTGGAAACCTTCGAGGTCAGGGTCGAAGGCGACGATGTGTTAGTCCAGCTGTAACCACGGACTCCGTGGCGACTCGCCATGCCTGACGAGAACGCGCTTCGCGGATTCGATCTGTTGCAGGATTCGGCGCTTAACAAGTCGACCGGCTTTACCGAAGAAGAACGCGAGCATTATGGACTGCGTGGCCTCTTGCCACCCGGAGTGCTGTCTCAGAAGCTGCAGCTCGAGCGGGTGATGGCCAATGTCCGGCGCAAGCCCAATGATATTGAGCGCTATATTTTCCTGTTTGCGCTGCAAGGTCGGAATGCGCGGCTTTATTACAAGGCTGTCATCGAGCATATCGACGAGTTGTTGCCGATTGTCTACACACCGACGGTTGGACAGGCTTGTCTTGAGTTCGCTACCAACTTCCGGCAGACCCGCGGCTTCTATGTAACGCCACGAGATAAAGGCAGAATCCGTCGAAATCTCGATAACTGGCCGGAAAACAATGTGCGAGTCATCGTCGTCACCGACGGCGAGCGCATTCTGGGCTTGGGCGATCTCGGTGCGAACGGAATGGGCATTCCGATCGGGAAGCTCGCCCTTTATGTTGCTTGCGCTGGTATTCATCCCCGGCAGTGCCTTCCGGTCATGCTGGATGTGGGGACCAGGAATGCAACGCTGCGAAACGATCCGCTTTATCTGGGCATGCCGGATGATCGCCTGACGGGTGCTGCGTATGATGAATTGGTCGAAGAGTTTGTCCTCGCGGTCCAGGACCGCTTTCCGAACGCGTTGATCCAGTTCGAGGATTTCCTCACGCCAAACGCCTACAAGCTGCTTGATCGCTATCGCGACCGGATTCTCTGCTTCAACGATGACATCCAGGGTACGGCCGCTGTGGTACTGGGCGGGGTGTATGCTTCCACGCGCATCTCCGGTCAACGGTTCAAGGACATGACCATCATGTTCCTTGGTGCCGGGTCGGCGGCTATCGGCATCGGCGATCTGATCTATCAGGCGTTTCGCGCCGAGGGGCTCAGCGCCCAAGAGGCGCGACGGCGCCTTTGGTTTATCGATGTCGATGGCTTGGT
This sequence comes from Rhodospirillaceae bacterium, assembly GCA_026709535.1. Taxonomy (GTDB): domain Bacteria; phylum Pseudomonadota; class Alphaproteobacteria; order Bin65; family Bin65; genus Bin65. The sequence goes on along the minus strand of JAPOST010000109.1, from coordinate 10,039 downwards.
TGTCGCCAGCCGGGATCGCCTGGACGACCATGTCACGCCCTACGCCCATGATCACGCGCCTATGGGCCTTGAGGAAGCCATTCGAGCCCTGCAGCCGAACCTGCTGATTGGCGCAACCGGCGTGCCCGGGACGTTTACCGAAGAGGCGGTTCGACTGATGGCGGAGATCAACGACCGGCCTGGCATATTTGCGCTGTCCAACCCGACGTCGCGGGCGGAGTGCACCGCGCTTGAAGCCTACGAGTGGACCGATGGTCGGGCAATCTACGCCAGCGGCAGTCCGTTCCCGCCTATGGCACACGGCCAGGTGGCGTATGCGCCGGGGCAGGCAAACAATGTATATGTGTTCCCCGGAATAGGGCTGGGCGCGTTGTCCAGCGGAAGCAGCCGCATGACCGACGAGATGTTTCTGGCGGCTGCCCGAACTTTGGCGGACCATGTGGACGCCGCGGATCTGCAACGCGGTTCGGTTTATCCGCCGCTGCGCACCATCCGTGATGTCTCGAAGGCGATCGCTGTAAAGGTGGCTTCCATCGTCTACAACAGGGGGCTGACGAGCCAGCCTCGGCCCGACGATCTGGAAGATTATATCGCCAGTCTGATGTTCGACCCGACCTATTGAGCGTCGGTGACTAAAGCCACCACTGCAGAACGTAATCCCATGGCCCTTCACGGTTTACGAGGTCGACTCGCTGCAGGGCAATCCGGTAGCTGTCCGGCGTCTTTTTCAAATAGTGCCGGTATTTTCCACTGAACGTTCGAGTCCGGTATCGAAAGTACTCCGTGCAGTGGAAGCGCGACCGGACCACGATATCGCCGTTCGCTTCTTCGCTTTCGATGATGACGTTCGAAATCACATGGTTCAGGCGATTGTGCGGCGCTTGGCTGTGCGCCCGCGGATGATTGTTCCGCCGGATGCGCATCTTCATGATGTCGTGGTCTTCCCAGAAGATGTTGGGCTGGCGATGCCCGTCAGTCTGTGCGCCATCTGCTGGCATCCAGTAGCGGCCATCTTCCGTAAACAGTGCCAGCCATTCGCTCCATCTTTGTTCGTCCAGGATTTCGACCTGTCGATACAGGAACTGCTCAACCGCGTGCTGGGTTTCCAGGCTGACGTTGGCAATGGCGAAGGAGTCGCTTTCGGCGAGCTTGAGTGCGGCTTCTCCCATCGTCAGCCTCTCCTTTCCCCGTAGCCCGCAGCGATGCCGTCGGTCATGTAATCCTTCCAGATGTGCATCATGTGGCGCAGGGGGAGTTCGCTCATCGTCTGCGGAGCAGACTGGATTATTCCTCGCTCGTCCGGCGGCAGGTCATGGCCGGCGTTACGGTGCAGGCTGACCCAGTCGCCGCCTGCCGACTCCAGACCGTGCTGACATTTCCACCAGTTGAACAGGTCGTCGGCGTTGACCATCGTCGACGGGGAGTTGACCAGATAATAGTAGGCCAACGACCGGTCGTAGATCGCTTCCGGTGCACCCTTCAATCTGAATAGCCAGATTTCCGACATGGTGAGGTTCGTCGCGACAGGCCGGATCGTACGTAACTGCTGCAGCATGGGCTGTACCGAGTTGCAAGGATACAGCAGTACATGATGCAGGTTTGTTCCCAGGATCTCTTCGGCCCGTTTCTCGCCATAGGCGGCATACATCCTTCGGACATATTCCTTGGTGTCCGGATCGTCCGGCCGTAACCCCATGTACCCTTCCAGAGTACAATGGCCTTGAGGATGTCCTGTGGTGCCGAACTTGTCCCAACCTTCGATGCCGATCCGCTGGAAGTCAGAGAGGAAGGTGTATTCCAACGGGGGTTTCTCGCCCTGCTGCTCCAGCTCGGACTCGACGGTCATTGCGGCATAGCCGGTCGATTCATGGGTGGCACCCGGATGGGAAACGTCGATCTGATTCTCGAGGAAGATTTTCCAGTTGGAGTGCTGTTCCATTCGGAAACAGTCGCCGACGACTTCGATCTCTCCATCCGGCGCTCGGTCGATCAGTTGGTCCAGCGCGGTCGCGGCATGGCCCAGATGATCCTTCAGGGAGGGGCCGTCCTCGGCGAGAGAAGCGAAAAAGAACCCGCGGTAGCTTTCGGCTCTTGGCGCTCTCTTCACTTGGAACTGCGGATCATTCTTGTCGAAACGGGTGCCGTCATAGCCGTTGACGGCCGGAATGCTCTCGATCTTGCCGTCGAGGGAGAAGGTCCACGCGTGATATGAACAGCGCAGGGTCTTGCCGGCATTGCCATTTCGCGCACTGCACAATTGTGCGCCCCGATGGGGGCACCGGTTGTAGAGCACGTGGATGTCGCCGTGATGATCCCGCGTCATCATCATGGGTTGGCGTCCGACCCGAGCGAGATAGTAATCCCCCGGATTGGGAATCTGGCTTTCATGTCCGATATAGACCCACAGACGCTCGAAGATGCGTTCCATCTCCAGATCAAAGATCTGCTGGTCCGTATAGGCCATGCGGTGAACCCTGTCGGGTTCTACCAATGCGGCCAACGCTTCGTTGGTCCAGATACTTCTGTCGGGCATCGCCGATTCTCCCGTTTCTTGCCTGCGCTGCATTTTCATCTGGCGCAAAAGAATACTGCCGACGGGTGGCGCGAGTCAGCAAAAACCGTGATGGAAAATTCAGTATCCTGGATCGTATGCAACATGAAAGACGTCAACACGATACCGGTATTTCGTGACAGACGGGGCCATGCTTTGACGGATCGCGACGGCGGTATCATGAGGCATTGAAGACATCTGCAGATATTCCCGATATCGCCGCCGCCATGGCCGACCGACGGCGACGGTCAGAGTGCGGCACCGGCGCTTCTGCGGCGCAGGTCCGCTGCCGCATTTGCCGCACACTCAGGTCATCGCAGAAGCCACATGCATCAGGCTGACCTTGGCCTCTTTCAGGTTGCTCTTCATGATGCCGCTGGACGAGAGCAGGCGTATGCAATCGTCGGTAGGCAAACGAAGCCGAAAAGCGAGTGTATCACTGGGCTGAAATTTTCATTTGACGCCGTAACTAGTACTAGTAATCAATTGATTGATTCCTAAACATCATGATTTATTGTTCTAATCAGCAGGGATCGAAAGGGAGCATGTATGTACCCTCGTTTTGTCGAGGGCAAGGCGGGTGAAGCGCTCTCTGACACGCCCCCAGTCCTGATTGTGGGTCCTCGGCGGGTCGGCAAGACAACGCTTGCCAGGAAGATGGAAGCTGACGGCCGGGACTACCTTACGCTCGACGACCGGGTAACGCTGTAGATCGCCCTGGCCGATCCGGTGGGTTTTGTCCGCGGTCTGGATTGGGCCACCATCGACGAGGTCCAACGCGCGCCGGAGTTGCTGCTGGCAATCAAGAAAACGGTGGACGAAGATTACCGGCTCGGTCGGTTTCTTCTGACCGGTTCCGCAAACCTGATGACCCTGCCGCGGGTTGCCGACAGTCTGGCGAGCCGGATCGAAACCCTGCGGTTGCTTCCGCTGGCCCACGCTGAAATCATTGGTCAAGGAACGTCCTTCCTTGAACGGCTTTTCGCGGCGGAGTTGCAAGGCACGAGGGAAGTAACTATCGGCGACGATCTTGTCCGGATCGTACTGGCAGGCGGTTTCCCCGAAGCCCTGGCTCGCGAGAGCGAACGCCGGAGGCATATCTGGGCTCGATCCTGGCTGACGTCAGTTCTCACGCGTGACCTGTGAGACATTGCAGAAGTCGAGAAATGGATCGAGTTGCCGAAATTCGTCCGGCTTCTGGCGGAGCATTCCGGGCAGCTGGTCAACTATTCACAGTTCGGCAGCAATATCGGGGTGAGCTACAAGACGGGCCAGCGTTATGTCGGCTTGCTTGAGCAGGTCTTCATCGTCGCGACCTTGCAGCCCTGGTACTCGAATGCGCTCAAGCGGATTGTCAAGACGCCCAAGCTGCATTTCCTCGACAGCGGTCTGCTTGCCGCCACACGCGGACTGACCTTTGCGAAGGTCCACGCAGATCGGGGAAAATTCGGCGCGCTGCTCGAAAGCTTCGTGTTCTCGGAGATCCTGAAACTCATGGCGGCAACGGACATGCATCTGATGCCCTATCATTTCCGCGACCAACAGATGCACGAGGTGGATATCGTGCTGGAACGCGACGACGGCATGATCGCCGGGATTGAGGTCAAGGCGTCTGCAACGGTGATATCCCGCGATTTCGCGGGGCTGCGAACCTTGTCCGAAGCGTGCGGGGAGCGTGTCGCCTACGGTGTGGTTCTCTACGATGGCACCAATGTCGTGCCGGTTGGGGATAGACTGGCGGCAGCGCCATTGTCGTGCCTGTGGACATGACCGAACGTCGTCGGACGAATATCGTGACCATCGGTGAAGGTTTGGCTGGGCGGGCAGGGGCCGAGATTCGGATTATCGTCAATATCGGAGCGGACGACGACAACGGTGCTGGTTGCGCGGGCTGCCATGCTCCATTGCTTGCGATCTAATGATGACAAGTAAACGCGGACACGCACAGTCAGCGGTTTGATTTCACCCGCTTATGGCATGAAGACCGGGTACCGGCTTGCGTCCTGCCACGACATGCTGATCAACAGCTTCGGCACTTTGCTTCATAATTCCCAAAAGTTTGTCCATTGTACCACGCTTGCATGCCGACCCATTAGCCGAGCTTATCACGCTTTTGGCTTCAGTAAGGCTTAAAATCAGAGGATTGTAAAATTAAGATTGGATAGCTATAAAACTTAGATTGGACGCTAAAAGATTTTAGAATGGCCGATCGACCACGAACCGAATTTCCCCGTTACCTGGAACGTCAGATCAGAGACGAGATGAACGATACGCGAGTCGTCATGATCGCCGGTCTCGTCAGGCCGGGAAGACCACTCTTGCCAAGAAGATCGGGGACGATAAGCGACCCTATGTGACCCTTGACGACGAAGGCGTCTATCAGGCGACAACGACCGATCCGGTGAGCTTCATTCGTCAATTCGAGTGTGTTACTATTGACGAGATACAGCGGGTACCGGAGTTGATCCGCGAGATCAAAATTTCAGTCGATCAGGACCAGAGGCCCGGCCGGTTTCTGCTCACCGGATCTGCCAATATTTTCTCAAGCTATTGGGTGGAGGGGTTTTTTGTCCGGAAAGGGGCACTGCTTCTCTGGATGTCTTTTACGGGTCTGGCCGTGTTTCGGCGGATCAGGGGGGCTGGGCTCTCGCCGCGGGCTGTTTGATGACGAAGGGTGCCGTGTGCCATTTCATCCCGATCGTGCGGTAGATCGCTCTTGCGTCCGGCGAGATCGAGGATGGCAGGGCGAACCTGCCGGTGCCGTCCTTTTTTCACAGGATGACATGGTATAGGTCGTTGATGGCCCTGCGGATCCGGTCTGTGCTCATCGGGTTGTGCCCTGGGCGGTGAGCCGGAAGCGCAGATGCTGCAGGCAGCAACAGGCCCTGTAGCAGATGGCGACATGGGCCCTGACGCGGCGTGGTTTCCAGTGTAAGACCGGGCGGATACTGAGATCGTGCTTGTTGGCGCGGAAGCAGGCCTCGATCTCGGCGTGTTGGCGATACTGGATCACCAGGTTGCACGGGTCGCGGTCATCAAGGCCCCAGGCGACGACGCCCCGGAGCCCGTCCCAGCGGGCGGCAGCCGCGATCCTAGCCTCGTTGACCTCCACCTTGCCTTCGGGGAAGTCCAGGAACCGGGCTGTGCCGCGGTTGCCCTGTCCAGCGGCGGAGCCGTTCCTGGCCAGCCTTTTGCGCTGGATGCGCGTCCTTGCGGGCGCGGCGCGGGGAATGGGTGACGACCAGCCGGCATGCGCCGGCCTTGATCGTGCGGTAGCTGCCGATCGACCGCGAACGGGCGCCGCGCTCCCAGGGGACATAGCCGTCCAGGTGTCGAGAGGGTCTGGTGCGTCTCGTCCGCCTTGCGGGACTTCAGGCGGGCACCGAGGATGCAGGGCGTGCCGCGCGCCCGGAGTGCGGCCTCATTGTCCCTGCTGATCATCGCCGCGTCAGCGACCACCGTGAACGTGGTGGCGCTCCAGTCGCTCCAGGGCCACGACCAACGTGTTTCCCTCATAGGTGTTGCCCGGGAACAGCTCATAGCCGACCGGCAATCCGTCCGGGGTGATCAGCAGCGCGAACAACACCTGAACCCGGTGCGGCTTGCCATCCTTGCTGTAACCCTTGGCGCGCAATGCGTCATCGCGCTCGCTCTCGAAATACAGCGTCGTGGTGTCGTGGAAGAGCGCCGTCACCGGTTCCGCCAACAGCGTCTGCGCGGCCTCGAAAGACCGCTTGCGGATACGGTCGATCAGGGCATCGTCGATACGGTCCATGCTCCGGTAGACAAGGTCGAGATTGAGCGCGAGAGCACCGTGCCCCTCCAGCTCCCGGACCGTGGCGCGCTTCGAGAGCGGCTGTGCCAGGCGGGCCAGAACCAGTTCCTTGACGATCCGGTTGGCGCTCATGCACCGGGCGCCGAAGAGGCGGTCCCAGCCCAGTGCGCCATAGAGGCTGCCAAACACCTCGCGGATATCAGCATCCATCCTGCCAGCATGCCGGCAGTCGGCAATGTCAACCCCGAACCGCTGCGGAGCCGCCCGGCGGGCGGTCAGCTCACTCGGTTCCCTGGGCGTGAACAGCGCCGCCGTGCCGCCTTCCGCGGTCTTGATCTCCTCGAGGATGAAACCGGCCATGCCTTCGAGCCGGACCCGCTCTTCTGCGGTATGCGCGGTGCCGACATGGCGCAGGACCCGCTGCCGGACCTTGTCACCGGTGCGCACCGACTTGACGATCTGGACCTTGGTCCGGGAGCCATCCATTCGCTTGCGCCTGATGAACATGGCCCATGACAGCCGGGGGCAGCAGATGGATCAACATGAAAAATCCACAAGGGCACTACATCCCGGGGCCCGCAGAACGACAACCCCAAAACCCTTGCAAAAAACCCTCAGGAGCCACAGAACGACCAAAAGGTATGAAGTCAAGAAGTCAGCGGTCCGCCTGGCGCAACAGCAGCGCACCCCCGTCGCTGGTCACCGCACCACCATCGAAACCCGCCGCGACACGGCGACCAAGACAGGCTGGAAATGAAACAGGATCCGAGGGACAATCCGTCACCGCCGTGCTTTTGTGCCAGATTCCTGTCAACGCATTGAATCATCACACAAGACGGAGCACGGCGGGACCTCATTCATGAAATAGCCAGGCTAGGCTCGACGTCAACGATTTTCTCGCTATCGTCGGGCTGGATGCTCAAGCACTATCACGATTTTGCTGGCGTCCGCGACGCCGCCGAGGATCAACGCCTCAAGATGAACCCACATGCCCCAAAGCTGCAGTGCACCAGCGAGGCGAGATCGTTTCTTTGATCTCGTCGAACCTACCGGCCGAGCAAAACCGAATGGTTATCATCGCGTTACCCTCCACGATCAGATCAAACACGGCTGCATTGATTTCTGTTTGTCGGTAATCGGACTTCAAGTGTCGCACCGATTTGGGCCCCTATTGACGGAGCCTGAAGCGCTGGATCTTGCCGGTGGCTGTCTTTGGAAGCTCTTCAACGAAGTGCCACCAGCGCGGGTATTTGTATGGTGCCAGGAAAGTCTTCACATGGTCGTAAAGTTCAACCTGCAACTCAGCATCGCTCTCTTTCACGCCGTTTGCCCGTATAATCCATGCTTCCGGTTTGACCAATCCGGCATTGTCCTTGCGGCCGACGATAGCAGCTTCCAGTACTTTCGGATGATCGACCAGACAGGCCTCGATTTCGACGGGTGATGTCCAGATTCCGCCGACCTTCATCATGTCGTCGAACCTGCCTTCGTAGACGTAACAACCATCTTCATCGACGCGATAAATGTCGCCGGTATTCAACCAGCCTTCCGGCAGCATAGTTTCATCTGTCTTCTCCGGTTTGTTCCAGTAGATACGCGCGGTTGAACTGCCGCGGATCTGCAGGGCGCCTGCCTCGCCCTTGGCAACCGGTGAGCCGTGTTCGTTCAATATCCGGGCTTCATAACCCGGTATGACCTTGCCGCTGGTGGCAGGCTTCTGCAGGTCGGGTCGGTTGGAGATGAAAATATGCAGGGCTTCGGTCGAACCGATTCCGTCCAGGATTGTCGTGCCGGTTTTCTCTTTCCACCGTCGGAAGATGTCGGCTGGCAAGGCTTCGCCAGCGGAAACGCACCAGCGTACGCTGCGCATGTCACAGGCTGCGCCAGTATCGATTGCCGCCAGTTGCGCGGCGTAGAGGGTTGGTACGCCGAAATAAAGCGTAGGCCTAAACCGGCTGAATACATCAAATGTCATGCCGGGTGTGGGCCGATCGGCGGCCAGTACGGTGGATGCGCCAGCCCACAGGGGAAAGGTCATACCATTGCCAAGGCCATAAGCAAAAAACAGCTTGGCAGCAGAAAAGCAGACATCGTCCTCTCGAACACCCAGTACATCCACGCCATATTGCTGGCTCGTTACCACCATATTTCGATGGCGGTGAACTGCCCCTTTCGGAAAACCGGTTGATCCGGAAGAATAGAGCCAAAAACAATCGTCATCGGCCGATGCTGGATGAGGCTTCAGCGCCGTATTCGCCGCTGCAGACATGGCTATCACGTCGTCCTGCCGCCACTGGTTTGCTATATGGTGTTCAGCCTGTTCCAGCGCAGCAAGGACTTCGCGGTCGTATTCCGGGGACCAGACGATACCGGCAGCGGCGGAATCGTCTATCATGTAGGCGTAGTCCTTGGCCTTCAGCAACGTATTCAGCGGTACCGGGATGACGCCCGCCTTGATCGCGCCCCAGAAAATGTAGAAGAATTCGGCGCAATCCTTTACGACCATCAGCAGGCGATGGCCGGGCTGCACGCTGGCCTCTTTAAGTAAATTGCCGAACTGGTTTACGCGATCGGCCAATGCCGCATAGCTGACCGACACACCTGTGGTGGTCTGGATGGCGGTTTTCTTGCTCCGGCCTTCCGCCAGATGGCGATCAATGAAAGGTACTGCAACGTTGAACGGGGTAGAGAAAGTTAGCTTTGCGCCGTTGGCAGCCTCTCTTGTGATCGAAACCGTGTGGGGTTCCACTGCTGTTCCCTCCCTCGTGGGCTGCCTTCGTTGGCGCGCGTCGAATTGCACCGGACTCCTGCGGATGTCTTCGCTCTAGCACAAGGCCAATCTTTCCGGTGACACACCATGGCGCGCCCCGACACTCCGCCGCAGCCGCCGTTCCGCAATGATGTTTGCACCCAACGATAGCCCCGTTCATCCCGCGTTTCGCCGCTGGCTGCTGCTGGTCGCCGGGATGATCTTCGTCATGGTGGTCGTTGGTGGGCTTACCCGGCTGACGGAATCAGGTTTGTCGATGACAGAGTGGCGGCCGATCTTTGGCTGGTTGCCACCACTTGCTGATGAATCCTGGCGGCGCCTCTTTGATCTCTACAAGCAGACTCCACAATTCAGGAAGATCTTTCCGGACATGACCCTGGGTGGTTTCAAGGCGATCTTCTGGTTCGAATATCTACATAGATTGCTGGGCCGTATGATTGGCCTCGTGTTCTTCGCAGGTTTTGTGTATTTGCTGGTTCGGCGTCGGATACCTCGGCGGCTGATGCCGCAGTTGACCACGTTGTTGGTGCTGGGTGGTCTGCAAGGGGCCTTGGGGTGGTATATGGTGACGAGCGGGCTGGTCGACCGGCCATCGGTCAGTCATTTCCGTTTGGCGGCCCATCTGTCATTGGCAATTTTGCTGTATGTTTGGATCGTCTGGATCCTGTCTGGATTTTCTGTACGGCGGAACAGCGAATCCGTAGCTGCCAGTCTCGTGCTGCCGGCTACGACCTATCTGTCCATCGCGGTCACGATCGTGACTGGCGCCTTTGTTGCCGGGCTCGATGCCGGGAAGATCTATAACACCTTTCCGCTGATGGGCGGCACATTTGTGCCGACAGATTACCTGCGGCCCGATCATGATCTGAACGACTTCATGAGCAGTCCTGTGGTGGCGCAATTCAACCACCGCTTCTTGGCGATCGTGACAGTCGTACTAGTC
>JAPOST010000093.1 GCA_026709535.1 Rhodospirillaceae bacterium | reverse complement strand
TTAAGCGCTACAGGTGAGCGGCACAGGCTCTTGGAGGAAGGCGGCTGGCGCATCTACTCACCGCGCCATGCACCGAAAGCCAGCTTGGAAGGACACCTGACCTTCGCACTGAAATACGAAGGGCTCGACTTGGCCATACTCAAGAGGCTGTTTGCCGCGACCGGCCCGGCCCCCGTCGCAGGTCTGGTCAGGGTCAAGCCCACAGGCGCCTACGCCCGGCGCATCTGGTTCCTCTATGAATGGCTGATGGGAACGCAGCTCGATTTGCCGAACGCCGATCGCGGGGCCTATGCGCTCATCGTCGATCCGGACCAGCAATATGCGACCCCCGCAGAGACCTCGTCCCGGCACCGGGTCAAGAACAACCTGCCCGGCACGCCAGCGTTCTGCCCTTTGGTATTCCGTACGGAAGCACTGGAGCGCTTCACCGCCATGGACCTGCACGCGCGCGCTCAGGATGCCGTCGCCGCCGTGCCGCGCGATCTGCTGGCGCGCACGGCGGCTTTCCTGCTGCTCAAGGATTCCAAGTCGAGTTTCGCGATCGAAGGCGAGCATCCGCCGCAGGACCGCATCCAGCGCTGGGGCCGCGCCATCGGCCAAGCCGGCCGGCCGCCGATCGATCTTGATGAACTGATGCGCCTGCAACGCATCGTGATCGGTGATGCCCGCTTTGTCCATCTAGGCCTGCGGACGGAAGGCGGTTTTGTCGGGGAACGCGACCGTGAAACACTCATGCCGATCCCGGACCACATCAGTGCGCGGCCGGATGATCTGGCCGGGATCATAGATGGCATAGTCGCCTTCGATCGCCAGGCCGCGCAGCAACTCGATCCGGTTGTCGCCTCGGCGGTTCTAGCCTTCGGCTTTGTGTATATCCACCCTTTCGAAGACGGCAACGGCCGGCTGCACCGGTACCTAATCCATCATGTTCTGGCCCAGCGCGGCTTTAACCCACCCGGCATAGTTTTTACGGTGTCGGCGGTGATCCTGGACCGGATCCACGACTACCGCGCCGCGCTTGAAGATTATTCGCAGCGCCTGCTACCGGTCGTGAACTGGGAACCAACGGAAGACGGCAATGTTCGGGTGCTGAATGACACCAGCGATTTCTACCGGTATTTCGATGCCACGTCTCAAACGGAATTCCTTTACGGCTGCGTGCAGCGGACCATCGAGCACGACCTGCCGGATGAAGCCGGATTTCTGAAGCGGTACGATGCGTTTCGAAATGAGCTCAACCTGATCGTCGATATGCCCGAGCGGCTATCAGACCTCCTATTTTGGTTCCTGCACCAGAATGGTGGATCTCTATCCCGCCGGGCACGAGAAAAGGAATTCGCCGCCCTGACGGACGAAGAAGCCGCGCGCATCGAAGCGATTTACCGGGAAGTGTTCGCCGATAGCGACGGTTGAATATTCGCCGCGGTCCGGCCCGGATGCGGGGCCGCGGTGTCAGGTGAATGCCAAGACAAGAATGGCAGGAGATGATTGCGTCCGCGCTAGCAGGGGAAAGACGATACAACCGAAAGGTACTAACCCGGCGACCCCGACAGGCGGGAAAGAAAAGACCATCAGAGAGACAATCCGTCACCGCCGCCCTCCCGTGTCAGATTCCGATCAACCAACTGAATCATCACACAAAAAGGAACGTGGCGAGGCCTGACTCATGAAATAGCCGGGCTAGGCCATGACAAAAAACCCGAAACCCAACGGGTTGAACAAACCTCAATCACCAAATCGGCAACCAAACTGTCGAAGATGAGTTTGCGGTTATGGGCTGGAGGCCGTTTCGGAAATAAAGATGCTGCCAATAGGCCGGCTGCCGTCGTGTGTTACGGCTGGAAACCCGTGCATCAGCAGCGCTTTCCAGCGGCGTGATCATGTGAAATCGGATTTTACCACCGTGAAGAAATAGCGCTCTATTTCATACGAAAAGGCCCGCACCAAGGTGCGGGCCCTTTCTTCATACCATGGAGGCAGGACTTTAGAAGTCCATCCCGCCCATGTCCGGCATGCCGCCGCCGCCTGGCATGCCGCCAGCCGCTTTCTTCTCCGGTTTCTCAGCTACCATGGCTTCCGTTGTCACGAGCAGGCCGGCTACAGAAGCGGCGTCTTGCAGCGCCGTCCGGACAACCTTGGTCGGGTCGATGATTCCAGCCTTGACCAGATCTTCATAGTCTCCGCTCTGGGCGTTGAATCCCCAGTTATCATCACCGTTTTCGACAATCTTGCCAGCCACGACTGCGCCGTCTTCACCGGCGTTGTCAGCGATCTGTCGGACTGGCGATTGCAGGGCCTTGCGAACGATATTGACGCCGACCTGCTGGTCGTCATTGTCGGCCTTGATATCTTCCAAGGCGTTTAACGAGCGGATCAGCGCGACGCCGCCGCCAGCAACAATGCCTTCCTCTACCGCGGCACGGGTAGAGTGCATCGCATCGTCAACGCGGTCCTTGCGCTCTTTCACTTCGACCTCGGTGGCGCCGCCGACACGGATCACCGCAACACCGCCAGCGAGCTTGGCCAAGCGCTCCTGAAGTTTTTCACGGTCGTAGTCAGAGGTCGTTTCCTCGATCTGCTGGCGGATCTGACCGCAACGGCCTTCGATCTGACCCTTGTCGCCTGCGCCATCAACGATCGTGGTCTCTTCCTTCGTGATCTCGATCTTCTTGGCGGTGCCCAACATGTCGAGCGTTACGTTCTCAAGCTTAATGCCGACGTCTTCGCTGATCACCTGACCGTTGGTCAGAATTGCGATATCTTCCAGCATCGCTTTGCGGCGGTCGCCGAAGCCCGGTGCCTTCACGGCGGCGACTTTCAGGCCGCCACGTAGCTTGTTGACTACCAAAGTGGCAAGCGCTTCGCCTTCAACGTCTTCCGCGATGATCAGCATCGGCTTGCCACTCTGCACCACAGCTTCCAGGACCGGAAGCATGGCCTGCAGGTTAGACAGCTTCTTCTCGTGGATCAGGATGAAGGGATCTTCCAAGGATACTTTCATCTTCTCCGCATCGGTCACGAAGTAGGGTGACAAGTAACCGCGATCGAACTGCATGCCCTCAACGACCTCAAGTTCGGTCTCCAGCGACTTGGCTTCTTCCACAGTGATTACGCCTTCGTTGCCAACAGTCTCCATGGCTTTGGCGATCATTTCGCCGACCTCGCGGTCACCGTTGGCGGAGATGGTGCCAACCTGGGCTATCTCGTCGTTGGACTCGATCTTCTTGGAACGCGTGCGCAGATTTTCCACAACAGTGCCGACAGCCAGGTCGATACCCCGCTTCAGGTCCATTGGATTAAGGCCGGCAGCAACCGCCTTCGAGCCCTCGCGGACGATGGACTGAGCCAGTACGGTAGCGGTGGTGGTGCCGTCCCCGGCTTCGTCATTTGTCTTCGAAGCGACTTCGCGCACCATCTGGGCACCCATGTTTTCGAACTTGTCTTCCAGTTCGATTTCCTTGGCGACGGTCACACCGTCCTTGGTGATGCGCGGCGCGCCGAACGCCTTGTCGAGAACAACGTTTCGGCCTTTGGGGCCGAGGGTGACTTTCACCGCGTCAGCCAGAATATCGACGCCGCTCAGCATACGCGTACGAGCATCGGTCGAGAATTTTACGTCTTTCGCAGCCATAGCGATATATCTCCTCTCTGAAGGATCGTGTTGAAACGCTGCGGGCCGAAGGCGCGTGGCGCCGAACGACCCGGGAAAATTTGTTCCGGTAGGGCGCTATGCGGCCTTCTTTACCGGAGCGACATTGTCAATGATGCCAAGGATGTCGCTTTCCTTCATGATCAACAGGTCTTCGCCGTCGATCTTGACTTCGGTACCGGACCACTTGCCGAACAGAATGCGATCGCCAGCCTTCACGTCGAGGGGAGAAATCTCACCCTTGTCGTTCTTGGCGCCTGCGCCGGCAGCGATAATCTCGCCCTCCATCGGCTTTTCCTTGGCGGTATCCGGAATGATTATGCCGCCAGCAGTCGTCTCTTCTTCATCCAGACGACGAACCAGCACACGATCGTGCAGCGGACGGAAGTTCATGTTTGTCTCCTTTCCGAAACAGATAATCACCAACGTGATGACGTCGATTGATACGGGAGGACGGCTTGCCTTCTCGTAGCGTCGCTGTTGTTAGCAGTCTTTTGCTATGAGTGCCAAACCGTTAAGGTGGAGATTTAGAAGAGTTGGGACAGGTGTCAAGAACCCCGGAAAAAGAAAATTTTCGTCCCAAACGCGCCATCGCCAGCCGGCAGTTTCGATCATTGTCGATGGCCGTCTTGTCTAATTCAGTTTGGGGGCCACAGAAGCGTTTTCAATATCCGAAACGAGGAAGAGGTGAAAGTGTCACAAGCGGGAAGGCGCGCTATCATTGGGCCCTTAATTTGGAAGCGGATTGCATGCCCTGATGATCTTGGTCGAAACGCCTTGGAAGCGTTCGGAAAAGTTCCCCGGAAGGGGGCTTGGCGCTCGGGTATCGGATTGTTATCTATGCACTACTGAACCTGCGCTTTCAGTCTGGTTGGCCTTCAAGCACATGGGCCGCAAGATAGCCGGGTCAGCAAGGCGGATGGGTGGCCGAGTGGTCGAAGGCGCACGCCTGGAAAGTGTGTATACGGTAACCCCGTATCGTGGGTTCGAATCCCACCCCATCCGCCACC
>JAPOST010000025.1 GCA_026709535.1 Rhodospirillaceae bacterium | reverse complement strand
CGGCCACGTCTGCGATCTCTTTACCGACGAAGAATGCTTCAACTTCTTCAAGGCAACTGGATATGAACCCGGTTAAATTGAAAACGCTCTAATTGGCTGCCGATACCGAGCGGCGAAGGATGGCATGCGTCGATTCTTGGGTTCCTTTGCGGGCGAGAAAATGGGCTCGCTTCAGCAACTCCGGATGAAGCCTCATGCCAATTGCTTGACCCTGGAGGCGCTGCGAAAGCGAATGTAGACGAGCAAATCGGTCTTTTCGTCGACAAGTAGGTCCTATCGGCGGTTATGCGGACAGGGAACTGCAGCAACGGATGCCGCTGCCGTCTCCGAAATCGGATCTGTCGCAAGACACCACACCACCCTCCTCTGCGCCACGACAACCAAGATTCAAGATCAGGTGAACAGCGCCATGAAATTGGCCAAGAAGGCCACAGTCTATCGCAATGCGATCGCGCAAAAGTTCGGTGACGCACTGACGGTGATATGGCGAAAACTGGCCACAGCCTGGAACAAAGCGTCCGACATGGGTCAAGAAAGTAGCCGTCATCGCTGCGGAAACGATCAACATCCAGAAGCAGTTCAATACTATGATCAATCGTCTCGAAGTTGTAGAAAACAAGCTGAAAAGCTCCGGTCAGAAAAGCTGATGGGCGCATGCTGCATACGACACTTCCTGGCCGCATGATTGATCGATCATCATCGGACTGGACAGACTATTATAAATGGACGGCGCACCGACCGCCGCGCCGCACTACTCTGACCGCCTTGGCAGCACTTCCAGAAAAGTCGGTCGGAACCACGTCGCATGCTCTTGATCTGGGCGCGGGCGCCGGCCGAGATACAGCACCTATGCTTGAAGCCGGACTGAGTGTCTTGGCGATCGATACCGCTCCAGAAGCGGGTCCAACCTTGAAACGACGCTTTCCCGAGCCTTGGCGGGATGGTCGCCTGACTTTCAAGGTCGCCGATTTCGCCAAGGACGATTTGGACCTGCCTTTTGCTACCTTGATCAATGCCAGTTTCTGCTTGCCGATGTGCCCGTCTCGACGATTTGACGGGTTGTGGAACTCGATCAACAGCGCCTTGGCACCCGGCGGTCTTTTTGCTGGACATTTGTACGGTCCACGTGACAGTTGGGCCCGGCGCGGCGACGGGCTCACAATTCACACCCGGAACGATGCAGAAGCTCTCTTCGCAGCCTGGAGAGTGCTTCTATTCGAGGAAGAAGAGAGCGATTCGATTACGCCAAGAGGGAACCTCAAACACTGGCATGTCTTTCACATCGTCGCCCACAAAAGCAGAGCAGAGATATCCACACCGTGAGAATATCAGAGGCGCCTGACACCCCATGCGCCTGATTTTCATTGTCCTTTGCGCGGCCATCGCCGGATCCACTGTCTCATGGTCGGCCTCTGCCGCGTGCCGAAAAGGTCAGTGCTGGGGCTCTGTCGCATTCAGCCGATTTACGGGATACTGGGTCTATTCAATGAACCACCCGACCAAAGTAGCCGCGCGTAGCCGAGCATGGTTGATGTGCAACCAACGTTGCACAAATTCTGTCACTGTTCAAAATGACTGTTTGGCGCTATTCGTGGCGCCGCGCGGTCGCTTCGCGACAGCCAAAGGGCCAACAGTCGAAGCAGCGACGGATGCTGCTCGACAATTGTGCGCGGCTCGCAACAACGACTGCGTCTTCCGGATTGCTCGTTGCACGGCAGATTTTGAGGAGCTGAAACGCCAGGCGCTGGAGCGGGCCAGGAACAAGACGCATCGGCGCAAGGCGTCACCACAAGAGGCGCCACCCGCTCGGGTTGAAGAACTGAGGCTGTAGAGAACTGCGATGCTGGGACTATTTGCTCTGCCCAACCGTCGTGAGGATCGGATTTTTATCTCTTTCGCTCGACGCCTTATGGTCGGCTCTTGTCAGAAGTTGCCGCGGGTTACAGGAAGATATTGGCATCAACCCGCGATGATGGCCTTTGCAAATATGCCCAGGTAACTGCGCCCGTCCCGCGCAAGCCTGCACATGAGAAACAGGCAGGCGGCCGACCGCCGGTCAGGCCAGGAAATTCTCCTCGGCATGTTTGAAGCCCTTGGCCAAGCACTGGCATCGCCCAACCAAAAAACTGCCCACTCCACAGCCTCGCGACATAGAGAAGAGAATGGTGAAGGTCCTGATATTCTTGGGCTTTTCGATAAATCTTGAGGAGATTGAGCAGACCCTGCCCGGTTAGAAAATCACGCAGCTTCCGACGCCATAGGTGTCATCGATAAGCTTTCGCGCATCCGAAAAAACGCCCGCTGTGGTCCAACAGCGGGCGTCTTTGAAAACAGGCTTCACCGGTCACCCGGCTGGCAGGGGGATAGAGTGTTCAGGCCTCCTGCAAATTTACCGCCTTGGGACCGCGCGTGTCATTTTCGGTTTCGAACTGTATCTTCTGACCTTCGGACAAGGTGCCGAGGCCTGCGCGTTCCACGGCGGTGATGTGTACGAACACATCCTTGCTGCCGTTCTCCGGCTGGATAAAGCCGTAGCCTTTGGTGGTATTGAAGAACTTCACGGTACCGGTTTGCATACTAGTTTACTCACTTCGTGCAGTTGTAGCGACCGATCGCCCGGACGCCGGATTGCCAATATAGCAGTGTGAACTCTCTTTAGTATCCAAGCACTTCAGTTATGTTACCGGAATGCTGGCCTAAAGGGAGCAGAAACGACTCGTTCAATCTTCTGGAGCGCCTTTACACTGTACGAAGAACGCGCATTTTTCTCTACGCGTTGTATCTTCACGAGAAAACCCGCCCAGTAGGCTGTCGTGCGCCGTTATCCATGATATGGGGTCGTCTTGAGAGCGCGACAAGACGCATTTTCACAAAGAATGTTCTTTTTGATCAACGAGCCACCCTATCGCGGGATCCCAGGCTCGGTTATTTCGTGAGCCGTGGGAAGGTGTAGCCGCCAAGCAGACGCGTGGCCATCCGGGCATCGGTGTGATATGGATGGGCCAAACAAGATCGCACTGCACGAGTTCTGGCCGTTGGCGCTGCTCTGGCTGCCGGTCGGCGCGTTCGTGGATCCCGGCGAGGCGCTGACAGCGCTGGTATCACTCGTCTTGCTCGCGCCCTGCGGATTGCCACTGGTGCCAGGCTGTCGCCGTCTCTGGCGTCTCGGCTACCGGCGCTCCGCTTGGGCAGCCGGCATCGGGCTGGGCCACCATCTGTGGCATGCGGTGCGGTCGGCGCAGTACCCGTTCGGGCCGGCAACGACAAGGAGAGTCGGCACGATCTGGGCACCGTCCAAATGAACGCCGGAGAGCGGTAGGCTGTATGGTGGGCGGTGACGGATTCGAACCGCCGACCTACTGGGTGTAAACCAGTCGCTCTGCCAACTGAGCTAACCGCCCTAGAAACCAACTCAATAGCTCAGCCTTCAACCAGATACCGTTCCATACTACCCGTGCACAATGGAATCACGCAACTTGGAGCCCTATGGGCAGGATCTGCCGTCCCCAGCCCAACTGAACAGAAACTGTGAAACCAAAAGCCTGACCGGCAAGACGCCAAAACCGGTTCCACCAATCACCGACTGGCTCCCAGCTCTCCTTGACAGCCCGACTCAGGACAACGTCAACATGCTCTGGTGACTTGGTTTGACGTATTCCTGACTAGGCCTGACCCATCCTGTCGGCACCCGTAATCAGACCGATTCCATGACAAATCCAGCCAGCCAGAATCACCAGCATGCCAACAGTAGCCTGGATACCAATAAGCATCTGAAATCCATCACCTATGGCAAGACCCGATGCTTCAGACACTCCCAGCATGACAAGAAGCAGCATAGACAATACAAAAAGGACGGTGCCGATAAGGTATACGATGCCTATGCCTTTCCACAAGCCAGAAGCGATCCGGTTACCAAAGCCTAGCGCTGCCATGGCGAACCACAGCCATGCCGCAAACAATACCAGCATCATAATCAATGAGATGATTCCGACGACGTTGGTCGATCCCACCATCGCCGAAACCGACCCTATAGAATCAAAGCCAGCGCCACCTATAAAACCCAGTATCAAGTTGACGGCGAGTATGCTCATGATGACCATGATTGGAATATCAGCTTGCCGGTAGCCCAAGGCATTGAACAGTCCTTTGGTCGTCCAATAGACAAAGACAATGATCACAACGTAAATGATGTTGGAAACGAGTAAAATCGCGCCGCCTGTAATTTGCGGCCTACCATCGGCGCCAATTTTGACCGCATCAGCAGCTACCACAAGGCTCATTACAACGCCTAGGACAAGCAGCACGAAGACCATGATTCCGCCGGTTCTCACCATTCCCGCATTCATGGCAGACTCCAATTCAAATACCGCACTCCATCGCGAAGCAAAACCAGCTTCCACGATATTGTGGACCAGTTTCAATCAACTACTCAATACCACAGTATCCGATTGAATTTCCGAATGGATTGAATGGACTTCGGAGCAGATTGAGCTTTGGGGTCGGTTGAGTCAAAGCGCTTGTTTCAGGGGATTTTTTTTCGAAGGGCATGACGAAAAGGATCTGTGACATTCTGCAAAGTTCAGTATCGCGCTGAGCCGCTTCCGGGTGATCGCGACCAGGACATAGACGGACACGACGATCCAGAGTTGGGTTTTGACGGCATTGACTTATGAAACGGTTGTCACGGCAGGCGTCGATCGAGCAACAGCGACGATTGCCATAACCATAGCCATCAGGCTGGCGGCCACAACGATTCCATAGAATGAAAGTTCGCCGGGCCAGGCCGCCTCTGGTCCCATGACAAGTCGCGCGACCGTACCCAGCGACTGGACAAGCAACCCGATGCCGACTCCGAAAAGACACAAGCCTGTCATGGCGGCGTGCCCTTGTCGGCGTAGCTGCTGACCGCTTCGCAAGATTGTCAAAGCATAGACAGCCCAACAGAACATCAGAAAGCCGACCAAAAGACCATGCGTCATCGTTCCGGAGAAAAGCTGCGCGGCGCCAAACAGCACGAGAACCAGCGTTGGCGGCATCATCGCGCTGATCAGGAGCAAGCGCCTGGTTCGGGAAACACCTGTGTAGCGACGAACCATCAGGAATGCGATCAGGGCACCAATCACGGCGAGCGGCATCAGAATCAGAAACCGCATCATATCGCCAGGAAATTGAAACCCTGCATGGCCAGCGAGCAAATCCAGACCTAACAACAGGATAGCAACTGCGCCGAGAGCACACAGCAACCGACCTAACAAAACGAGAACGCGCACAGACAGGTCCTAAAGCGTGGTCATGGCTTCTCCGCCATCCAATACGAAGTTCTGGCCACTGATATATCCGGCATGCGCTGAAGCCAGGAATGCGCAGGTGGCTCCGAACTCTGCCGGATCGCCAATCCGGCCCGAAGGATTTCCATCAAAACGGCTCTGCATTTCTTGTTGAAACGAGATGCCCTTCCGCCTCGCGAGGGCCTCGACATTGGAGCGTAACCGGTCAGTATCGAACGGCCCAGGCAGCATGTTGTTGATCGTGACGTTGTGCCGTACAGTTTCGCGCGCCAAGCCGGCCGAGAAACCGGTAAGGCCCGCGCGCGCGCCATTAGACAGACCCAAGCCAGGCAACGGCTTCTTCACGGCATAGGACGTGATGTTGATGATACGACCAAAGCGTCGTTCGATCATCGGATCGATAACCGATCTTATGAGAAGGATGGGCGTGATCATGTTCGCGTCGCAGGCGGCAACCCACTCGTCCCGCCCCCATTCGCGAAACTCGCCGGCCGGCGGACCACCGGCATTGTTGACCAAGATATCGGGGTCTGAACAGGCCGCCAGCGCCGCTGCACGGCCCTCTTCGGTTGTGATGTCACCTACCGCCGGTGTCACGAGTTGGCCGGTCGCGGTCGAAATTTCCGATGCGGTGCGCTCAAGTTCTTCACCGGTACGAGCGGTGATCGTAACGCTGACGCCTTCCCGGGCAAGGGCTTCCGCGCAGGCTCGCCCGAGGCCCCTACTCGCGGCGCAAACGAGCGCGCTTTTGCCTTCAAGTCCCAGATCCATGGTGCCCACACTTTCTCGCATCTTCCGCGGACGGAAAGTCCGTCATATCTTTCAGCAGAACAGCAGCCAGAGGTCGGGTCGGTTTCTGGCGACGTTCCTCCGATATTTTGTCGAGTCGGTCTACGAATCGACGAATGGCAGGAAATGACCGCTCGATTCGTGGCAGGACATACCGGACCAGATCCTGTTCCACCTTGAGTTGCCGATCGTTGAACTGTTTCCACATCACTGCCTCAAGAAGCCGGTCGTCCGGCAACGCGATCTCTGCCTTGGGCAAGGCAGCCATACGGGATTGCAGATCGGGCAGATCAATGAGCCAGGCAGAAGGTAGCGTTCGCGACGTCAAGAGAATCGCGCCTCCAGCAAGGCGACTGGCATCGTAAAGGTGCAGCAATGCCTCCTGCCAAGCCGGAACAACAGCCAGTCGCACATCAACATCTTCCAGCAAAAGAGCATCACCTCGGTCCGCTGCCGCTCGTCCAGCAGATGTATCCAGCGCTCGGTCATCCAGCACCATGGCCTTGCTCTTACCCTGCCAGACCGCAGCCAGATGCGATTTTCCACAACCTTCCGGGCCATGCAGTATCAGGCCGGCGTTGGGCCAATCTGGCCAACGGTCGACCCATCCAACTGCCAGCTTGTTGCACTCGGCGACGGTGAAATCTTCCCGCCCGCGAGCAGTTCGGAAGGGCAAGTCCAAGCTTAGTTGTCGGGGTTTAATAACAGGGAATTCGGTCATTCCTGTTCCGATTTCAATTTCGGTATCGTCCGGAGGACCCAGTTGCCCTCCGCCCCTGCGAGGTTCAGGCCAAAGGCGTGTAGCAACGCAGGCAGATCTTTCGACGCACCTTTGTGTATCAGGGAAAGAACCGCATCGTCTGCAGAAAAACGGATAACGCCATAGTCGGTCACAGCCGGTGTCGCGTCCAGAGCTTCGAGGATACGCGTCCAAGCCTCAATGCCTTCAAAGCGCGCTGTAACGTCGGTCGTCCGGGAGGGGCCTGCCGGAAAAATAGCTTGGGATTTCCAGCGTTCCGTCAGTTGACTGACCAGAGATGCCGCCGAGCGCGCCAAAGCCTCGTCACCGCTGTGGACGACCGGATCGAGTTGCTCCGCGATACCGTTGCGGACGCCAAACAGCCAAGCGGCTACGCTGACTTGCTCATTGTCGTCCCTGCGAGCAACGGCGACGAGAACCTGCTGCGCTTCATAGCTTTTGGCGATCGCCGCCAAGGCCTCCAGGTCCCGTCTGGCTGCCTGAACGGCATTGATGGCCTGCAGGTCCTGGAAACCGCCATCCGGCAGAATGACCACGACAAGACCGGGCTCGCCGTTGCGGGCTTCCCAAGTGTCGCGCCAAGGGTTGAGTCCGTCCCACAAAGTCAACTGGCCTTCGCGGCTCCAGATCGGCAGCACCAGCACCGGCCCGCTGCGCCGGGCGGACCAGCCGATACCGCTTGCTTCGAGGAAAGCGCCAACTTTTCCAGTATCGAACAGGAAGCTGAGAGCGCCATCGAAAGACCGTCCCTTTTCGGTGTTCGACCGCTTGGCCCGAACAACTTCCACCCCCTTGATCATTTCATGAGCGCGGTTGGCTGAGACTTGAGGCAGGTATAGATGATCGCTGCGTGCCGTCAAACGCCGCATAAGCTGCTGCAGCGCGGCAGCGGCGATGGCAATGGCAGCACTGCGTTCTGCGGCAGCATCTGTCTTACCCTCGCCTTTCGCCGGCACGTCACGTATCAAAAAAAGTGCCTGATCGGCGGCGCAGACAGCAACGCTGCCGACTGCGAGGCCAGCAACTACAGCAATCATCGCCAAAAGTGGAGCTACACAGCGAGCAAGGGAAGGATTGGTTGCAGTCAATGATAGAGCGCCTTGGTGATTGGGATTGCATCGGCGAGAAGGAGGCGTCTAAACCTACGCCAGAAATAGCACCGAGGGAACAGCCACCATCATCGCAAGTCGTTACAGGGAAGCCGGCGTGGATATTGCTGCAGGCAATCGCTTGGTCGACATCATTGGACCGGTAGCAAAATCGACGACCCGGCCCGGGGTTTTTGGCGGTATCGGCGGATTCGGCGGCCTTTTTGACCTAGCCGGCGCGGGATATCGTGATCCGATTCTGGTGTCTGCGACCGATGGCGTAGGCACCAAGCTGCGAATCGTGATCGAGACAGGCATTCACGACACGATCGGTATCGACTTGGTCGCAATGTGCGTAAACGATCTGGTGGTTGCTGGCGCGGAAGCCCTTTTTTTTCTGGACTATTTTGGCACGGGTCGTCTGGAACCGGACATAGCCGCCAGCGTCGTAACCGGGATAGCCGAAGGTTGTCGGCACGCCAGGTGCGGACTGATCGGTGGCGAGACCGCTGAATTGCCTGGCATGTATGCTGATGGAGACTATGATCTCGCCGGCTTTGCCGTCGGCGCCGTAGAGCGAGATCAGATGCTGACCGGCGAAACAATCACGCCGGGCGACATCGTCCTGGGAATCGGATCGAACGGCCTACATTCCAACGGCTTCTCGCTCGTGCGGCTACTGTGCGACGAAGCAGGTATCCGCTGGAACGATCCAGCGCCATTTGATTCGGAAAAGCGGCTGTCGACACACTTGCTGACCCCCACACGAATCTACGCCCGCAGTTGTCTGGCAGCAGCGCGAGCTGGTGGATTGAAGGCGCTTGCTCACATTACCGGAGGCGGCCTGATCGAAAATATTCCACGAGTACTGCCAGACGACCTGGGCGTCGATCTTGAGGGCGGGGCCTGGGCCATTCCGCCGATCTTCACCTGGCTGCAGGACATCGGCGAAATCGATCCGGACGAGATGGCGATCACGTTCAACTGCGGTATCGGCATGGTGGCGGTCGTAGAGGCAGCAGCGGCCGAATCAGTGGCAACGGTGCTGCATGACCAAGGCGAGGCGGTATCAATCATGGGCGCCGTGACGACGCGCGATCCTGATGATCAGGCTGTACGAATCGGCAACTGGGCAGCGCAATGGACCGTCTGAAGGTCGGCGTCCTGATCTCAGGTCGCGGTTCCAACATGACAGCGCTGGCCAAGGCCTGCGCCGCGACCGACTTTCCAGCCGAGATCGTTCTGGTCCTGTCTAACGGGGCCGACCCAGGCGGTTTGGAACGTGCGGAAGGCTTGGGCATCGCGACCGAGTTGATCAGTCATCACGGTTTTCCAAACCGGAGCAGTTTCGAAATCGCCTTGACCGAGCGACTGGAGGCGGCTGGCGTGGAGTTCATCTGCCTCGCGGGTTTCATGCGTCTGCTCACCGCCAGCTTCGTCAATCACTGGCGCGATCGGATGATCAACATTCACCCGTCACTGCTGCCAGCCTTCAAGGGCCTTCACACTCATGAACGCGCGTTGAAGGCGGGCGTGCGGATATCGGGTTGTACGGTCCATTTCGTCCGGCCGGAAATGGACGAAGGTCCCATTATCATACAGGCTGCCGTACCGGTTCTGGCTGACGATACGCCCAACAGTCTGGCTTCCCGGATTCTGGTTCAGGAACATCGAATCTATCCCGAAGCTCTGCGCCTGATCGCCAGCGGCGCAGCAACCGTCATGGGCGAGCGGATGCGCTTCCGAGCCGCCGTCGGCAATGACAATTTACTGGTCAACCCTGTCCCTGCGCAGCCCTGAAACCACATCTTGTCCAGATCGTTACATGAAGCATCGGAACCCCAAAACCTGCTTCGCCAGCTCCTGGTTTTGCTGAATGATCTCAACGCGCTCCGCACCGTCAAAACCCCATGGGCGGGCCCAGGCGCATCAACCTGTGGCAACAATCGCCCGGACTGGTGCTCACACCCTCCTTCATTCGTCATCAAGGACTTGCGCTAGGGGGTTGGCAGACCAACTGCGTGCAGTGTACAGAACCAATAGTTGCGGAGAGGTTATTGCATTCCAGGGAACTGACTTGATGGCTGAAGACTATGGTGAGGGCACTGCGTTTTACGAAGAGCATCGCAAAGCGTGGGGTATCTTCACGAAATGGGGTTTGCGTCTATCAGTCGTTTCGGCGCTGTTGGTGATACTTGCCTTCTGGGCAGAAAGCTGATCTCGCTTTTCAGCGCCATCACACACTCAAACAAATGAAACACTGATCTGCCAAGAGGCTTCCTGGCACGCTTACGGAACTGCCGCTCAACCGACGATCTCGTCGTCCGAGAAAAAGAACTTGATCTCACTCACCGCCGTTTCGGACGCATCCGAACCATGGACGGAGTTGCGCTCGATATTCTCGGCATGAACCTTCCGGATCGTGCCGGCGTCCGCCTGTTCAGGGTCGGTCGCGCCCATCACAGTCCGATAGGCCATAATCGCATTTTCGCCCTCCAGGACCTGTACGACGACGGGACCGGATGTCATGAAGGCAACCAGATCATTGTAGAATGGTCGGTCTGCATGGACAGCGTAGAAGCCCCTAGCCTGCTCTTCCGACATATGGATGCGTTTTTGCGCCACGATGCACAATCCAGAATCCTCAATCATCGCATTGATATGGCCGGTAATATTACGCGCTGTTGCATCTGGCTTGATGATCGAGAAGGTCCGTTCGAGGGCCATAGTCCGGCTGCTCCGGTTCTGGGGTGACAAGGGTTATGGGGAATTTCGCCGATATAGAAAGCGATCTGAAGCCAGTAAATGCGACGGTATGGCGAACGGAAGGCCGCCAGCGGAAAGGGTTTATGCTTTCTTCTCCCAGCCGCGGTCACCTTGTTGCCAGTAGATCAGGTGGTGACCAGCGTTGATCCAATCCTTCCATTGGTTGCGGGCGTGAGCAACGGCTTCGTCATCACGGCCGTCGAATAGATTGAAACAACGAGCATAGTCGCTGATAGCGCCGCAATCCGCGCCATCCGTCAGGAACAGGAAATCGGCCTTGTTGGGATTGTCGTCACCATGAGTCAGCCATATCGGCTGCCTGTCGCTGTGGCCGTCGTTTTCCGTGCCGTGAGGAAGGAAGCTGCTGTCGCGCGGGCCAGGACTCCAATTCCAAAGGGCGTCGTCAAGTTGCTTGATACGGTTGGGGGAACTGGCCTTCACCACCGCACGCTTGCCACGATCAAGGGTCTTGATCAAAAGCCGGGGCAATGCCTCTTCCAGCGAGGTGCGAAGCAGATGGTAAAAGCCGATCTCGGTCACGCTTGATCCTATCCCTCGTAATTCTCCTCGACCAGCCTGTTCAGCATCTGGACGCCAAAGCCGGTACCGCCCTTGGGCACAGTTGCGGCATTCTTCTTGGTCCAGGTAACGCCAGCAATATCGAGATGTGCCCAAGGCATATCGTTGACAAAGCGCTGCAGGAATTGGGCTGCGGTGATACTTCCCGCTTCCCGCCCCCCGATATTCTTCATGTCGGCGACATCAGTATTGAGTTGCTTGTCGTAACCATCGCCCAGCGGCATCCGCCAGGCATGTTCTCCGACCGCCTTGCCAGCCGCCATGATTCGCTCAGCAAGTTCGTCATTGTTGGAGAACAGCCCGCAATTCTCGCTGCCCAGGGCAATGATGATGGCTCCGGTAAGCGTCGCCAGATTCACCATCAACTGCGGTTTGAAACGATCCTGTGTATACCAAAGGGCATCAGCGAGCACGAGCCGGCCTTCAGCGTCTGTATTAAGCACTTCGATGGTCTGGCCGGACATGGAGGTGACGATGTCGCCGGGCCGCTGCGCGTTGCCGGAGGGCATGTTCTCAACCAGGCCGGCGACGCCCACCGCGTTGCATTTTGCCTTGCGACCCGCCAGCGCCTTCATCAGGCCGACGACCACGCCCGCGCCACCCATATCCCACTTCATGTCTTCCATGCCTGCAGCGGACTTGATGGAGATGCCTCCGGTATCAAATGTTACACCCTTGCCGACGAAGGCAACCGGATCCTTCGTGGCGCCGCCGCCCTTCCACTGCATGACCAGCAGCTTCGATTCCCGCTTGCTGCCCTGACCGACGCCCAAAAGGGCCCCCATGCCAAGTTCACGCATCGCATCTTCATCAAGGATCTCAACCTCGACACCCAGTTCCCGCAGAGCCGCGCCTTGCTCCGCCAGCGTCTCCGGATAGAGAATATTGGCTGGCTCGGAGACCAGATCGCGTGTCATGAAGACGCCTCCTGCAACCTTTTCCAGGGGCTTGAAGGCTTTGCGGGAGGCGGCGGCATTCGGGCTTCCGATAACGATTCGACGCATCGTCGGCTTTTGTTCCGGTTCTTCCTTCGTGCGGTATTTGTCAAACCGGTAACTCCTCAACAGAGCTCCGAAGCCCGCATGCGCTGCTGCGTCGCCCCCTCCGATTTCGGCGTTCTTGGCCAGATCGAGCAATAGCGTCGCGGTCTTGGCGCCGGTGCCGTTCAGCGCTGCCAGGGCCCGGCCGCCTGCTTTCTGCGCGGCCAGCACGCCGAAGTCCTTGGGATTGCCCAGGCCCAGCAGGACAACCCGATCGAATTTTCCGTCGCCCGGGCTGTGCAGGACCAACTGATCGCCAACGTTGCCCTTGAAACGGCTAGCCGCCAAGGCGCGGCCGACAGCGCCGTCCAGGGCCTTGTCCACCGCCACCGCCGAGCCGGACAACGACCCGTCCTTGGCTGCAGTAATCACTATGGCGCCGCCTTCGGGCAGCGTCAGGTCATCGAAACGGATTTTCATGCCGAAAGCCTGTCAGTCTGAGAATTGTCATTCGGAATGGGGAAGACATTGAGCATGCGCGTTTGGCCAGCGCAATTCGCAGCTTCCCCGGGAATCGTGGAGGTGATCCTGCTTGCGCATCTGGTCGAGCACCCGGGAACACCTGAAGGATCAGTTTGTCGGCGGCGGCGCTTTCCGCGCGCCGTGTTTGGCGACAACGGCGTCAACATTGATGGCGCCTGCAGTCCTGAAAGTGAAGGTCAGCGGGATGGTTTGCCCTTTCACCAACTTCTGTTTCAAGCCCATCAGCATGATGTGCAGACCACCGGGCCGCAACACCGATGGTTCCTCTGGCGAAACCACGATCACTTTCACCGGAACCATACTGACAATGCCGTTCCTGTCCACGACGTTGTGGATCTCGACCCGGCGCGCCAGCGGGGAAGAGACGCGAATCAGTCGATCGGCCGCTGTCCCGGCATTGCGCAACGTCGCATAGGCTGCGCTGACATTGATCGTCGTCGCACGAGCCCAGGCGCGTTCGACGACGATCGGCCCTGAGCGCCCCGTGTCGTTGCTGGCGAAAGCCGGAAACGACAAGGACAGGAAGCACATGATCGCAATTCTGAAAACCATCAAGATTTCCTAGCGCTTGATATGACCAGACGAACCTGTTTTTGGGACAGACATCCTCAATTCAAATGCGTTCCGGCGCATACATTTGGTCACTGCTGCGAATGCGCCTGCGGCATCGACACCTATGCTGGAACAAGATCCAATTTGTCTTCATACTCTGACAGGTTCAACATAGTTTCATAGTTTCGCAACGATGATCGCCATTGCAATCTCTAATTTGCCCCAAGGATGCTGTGCTGTTGTCCATCATCACCCCTCCGGTCCTTGAGCCATTTTGCGAATTGGCAGTCGAGCTATCCGATGCCATCGAACTCGGTGAAGGTCTGGCCGGCCAGCGTCGGATCATCCCGATCATGGGCGGTAGCGTTCGCGGCGATCATATTAACGGCGATATCCTGAGCATTGGCGCCGACTGGCAAACAGTATATCGCGACGGGACGGCCTATCTGGATACCCGATATTGCATGCGTACCGACGACGGTGCCGTCATTGAAATTATCAACACCGGGTATCGCCATGGCTCGCCAGAGGTCTTGGCGGCTATCGCACGAGGCGAAGATGTCAGCAGGAACGACTACTACATGCGGACTCATGCCCGTCTGGAAACCGGTGACGACCGCTACAGGTGGATCAGCAACATGCTGTTTGTCGGATCTGGAGGCCGCAAGAAATCCAGGGTCGAGATAGCCTTGTTCGTCATTACCTAGCGTTTCCGGTGTAAACCTCGCCAGATCGCAGACTGTTCCTGTGAAGGGTCAGGAGTTTGCCCACAAGGGGACATCCGTGATTGATCCCAACCGAAGAGGCGGCATTGATGTTCGAAGCTCTTTCGAACCGCACTGAGGGTCGCATCCGTGACGACGGTTTTCGTGTCAGTTGCGCTTCAGGGAAACACGACAAGGCAGTAACCCGAAGCCGTCATGCTATTGTCAGGCTGCATCGGTCCGGCGCGCGGATGGCGGCGAAATGAGTGTGGTTGCCTGAAAACACCGCTCGTCCATATTCTTGTCTTGGAGATCTGGCCCACCTGCCCATGCGCAAAACAGTTTGAGTCCAGTTGTCTTTTGTCTGAAAGTAATTCTGTCTGACGACCGCCTTTCCGCTTACGGAGTCATGTGATGAACGTTGCCCTCGACCCCAGCAAGATAGCCAAGGTCCCTCAAAACGCTCACCCGCCGTTCCAGTGGGACGACCCCTTCCTGCTGGACAGCCAGCTATCCGAAGACGAGCGGATGGTGATGCAGACGACACGGGATTATTGCCAGAACAAGTTGCAGCCTCGTGTTCTGAAGGCCTTCCGACATGAGAATTTCGACCGGGCGGTCATGAACGAGTTCGGCGAGCTTGGCCTGCTCGGCTCCACCATTCCTGAAAAATATGGCTGTGCCGGGATGAGTTATGTCATCTACGGCCTTGTCGCACGCGAGGTCGAGCGGGTTGACAGCGGTTATCGCTCCGCCATGAGTGTCCAGTCATCGCTGGTGATGCACCCGATACACGCTTATGGCTCCGAGCAGCAACGCATGAGGTATTTGCCGAAGCTGGCGACAGGCGAATGGGTCGGCTGTTTCGGCCTGACCGAACCCGACCATGGTTCCGACCCGGGTTCCATGAAGACCCGCGCAACCGAAACCGCAACGGGCTGGCGGCTGACCGGTAACAAGATGTGGATCACCAATTCGCCGATTGCAGACATATTTGTGGTGTGGGCAAAAACGGAAGATGGGGCGATCCGAGGCTTCGTGCTGGAAAAGGGCATGGACGGCCTGAGCGCGCCGAAGATCGAAGGAAAATTCTCCTTACGCGCATCCGTCACGGGCGAAATCGTGATGGACAATGTCGAGGTCCCGCACGAGAACTTGCTACCCAATGTGGCGGGACTTGCCGGGCCGTTCGGCTGTCTGAACCGGGCTCGCTACGGCATTGCCTGGGGCGCGCTCGGCGCCGCCGAGTTCTGCTGGCATGCTGCCAGGCAGTACACGCTTGATCGCAAGCAGTTTGGCCGGCCGCTTGCCGCTACGCAGCTCGTCCAGAAAAAACTTGCCGACATGCAGACGGAAATCTCGATCGGGTTGCAGTCTTGCCTGCGTGTCGGCCGTATGTTCGACGAAGGCACGATATCACCGGAAGCCATCTCGCTGATCAAGCGCAACAGTTGCGGCAAGGCGCTGGATATCGCGCGCGCCGCCCGGGACATGCACGGCGGCAACGGCATCAACGACGAATTTCATGTCATCCGCCACATGGTGAACCTGGAAACTGTCAACACGTACGAGGGCACTCACGACGTCCACGCCTTGATTCTGGGCCGGGCGCAGACGGGGCTGCAGGCCTTCGGGTGACTTCTATAACGGAGTTGGCCCGGCCAAAGAGCCACGAGCACATTGTGCCCTTCGGGCTTGCAGTCTCCTCTTACCGGACCGGAAATCCGACAGCAGCCCCCAGTTCTTCCAGCGCAACATCCGGATCGATGACCTTGATCGTGGTCATGCCGAGATCCCGGGCCGGCTTCAGATTAATGCCCAAATCGTCCAAGTAGACTGTGTTTGGAGGCGCGACGCCCAGAGCGTCACAGGCCATCTGGTATATTTGCGGGTCCGGCTTGCGCAGCCCCGCCTTGCTGCTCTCGATAACATGGTCAAACAACGCAAAAACCAGGGCCACGCTGTCGACCAGACCGCCATCGCCCTTGATTGATGTCGGCCCGTTGCCTGCCGCCACATTGTTGGTGATGCAGCCTACCTTGAGGCGCGCCTTGCAAGCCTTCAAGGCGGATACCATGGGCTGCCGAAGGTTCCCGGCCAGCAGCGGAATGACATCCTTGCCGTTTACCGGGTACCCAAGCGCCGCGCTTTCTTTGCGAAAGGCGCTGTCGAATTGGTTGAGGTCGATCTCGTTTCGCTCAAACCGCGCCCACGCGTTTTCCAGGTGGTTGCGGGTGTTGACACCGCGAAGGAAGTTTTGCGGAAGGCCGTTTTCCCGCTCGTAGCGATTGAAGGCGACAAAGGGACTGTCGGTCAAGACTCCGCCAAAATCCCAGATGACAGCTGCGATGGTCATGGTGAAACCTCAATCTGGATGACTGCGCACACCCGAAGCGTATCGGTTCAAGAACCCGGAAACGCGCTATCGACGATAGTCGTTCGCCATGAAACCAGCCATCCTCAACGAAGCAATCTGGCGGCTTGCGAAGGCACGAGATCTCGACATTCGCAATCGAGTCTTTTGGCTCCTTCGGTCAACAGAATGGACGGCGAGGTCCTTGTAAAGGTTTTCGACCATCGTCCAATCCCCTTCCAACGCTCCTCCGGCGGTGCATCGCCTTCAATGCTCCGACGACTTCTGATCCTGGAAAGAACGACCAGGAACATCAACGAAGAATTATTCGAACGCGCGCAGCATGGCCCGCGGGATGGCATCTGGCAGATCATCGGCCGTCATCCCCGAACCGCAGTGTCTGGCGGCGTCTGCATGGATCCAGACCGCAGCGCAAGCTGCCTCGAACGCCGGCAGGCCTTGACCCCGCAACCCGGTGATCATGCCGGCCAGGACATCGCCCGACCCGGCCGTCGCCAGAACGGGGCAGCCATTACCATTGATGACGGCTCGTCCGTCTCCATCCGCAACAACCGTATCGTAACCCTTGTGAACAACACAGGCACCGGTCGTCTTTGCCAGCGTCCGTGTGCGCGCAAGCTTGTCGATATCGGCACCTTGGATGTCACATCCTGCAATTCGCGCGAATTCCCCGCCATGCGGCGTCAGAATTGTTTCTGGTCCGATGACTCGACAAAACTTTTCAAGATCGCCTTCAAATGCCGAAACTGCATCAGCATCAAGTATGTAGTTCGCAGGTTCTGCCAATAACCTGACGAGTTGGCCGATCCTCTCACAAGACAATCCAAAACCCTGTCCGACCAGCGTCGCCCGGACTTTCCTGTCCCGACGGAATTGGGCGACCTCGTCCATGGAGGAAAACCGGTATCGCAGGATCGACGGGGGAAGATGGACAATCAGATCATCCATCCTCGGTCCTTCTGCTGTTTCCAGCCAGCCGACCGTAACCATCCCGGCCCCGCTTCGAGCAGCCGCCCGCGCGGCCAGTACCGACGCGCCGGGCATGTTCCCTGCAATCACGAGGACATGACCCCGGGTATACTTGTGATCCCGAGGCTCGGGCGCGCGCCGGACATGCCGCCACAGGGACGGATCGTTCATTGCGACGTCCGGCGCGATCACATCCAGCACCGAGGAAGGAATGCCGATATCCCGCACCACGACATCGCCACAGGCTTCAGCCCCCGGCAGGAGAGCATGTCCGGGTTTTGCGCGGAAGAACGTCACGGTCAACGTCGCCGGCAGCACCACGCCGCGGCAGGCGCCGGTATTCCCGTCGACGCCGCTGGGCATGTCAATGGCGACCACGGGCACGCTCTCGGTGGCACGCTCGGTCGCGAACGCCAGGATTTCCGAGGCCTTTCCATCCACTGGCCGGGTCAAGCCGGCACCAAACATGGCGTCGACAATCAGTTCGGCGTCGGCCAACGGCGACGTCGCCCATGGTACCGTGGCGCTTTCCGGCGCCGCAGCCATCCATCGATCGAAGGCGATCCTGGCGTCGCCGCGCAAGCGATCCGGAGCGGGCGCATGCAAGACGCTGACCGGCCAACCTGCTGTCGACAGGAGTCGGGCAACAACAAAACCGTCTCCGCCGTTGTTTCCAGGTCCGCAGAGGACGGTAACCGGGCGGGGACGCCATCGCAGGCGGATTTCGCGCGCCACGACGGCTCCGGCATTTTCCATCAACTCGATCCCTGGCTTCCCACCAGTAATCGCGGCGGCGTCAGCAGTGGCCATCTGACTGTTTGAAAGCAGACAGTACCTCTGCCACGGGGTCAACGTCATCGTCCAAACATCTCGAACCGGACCGGTCTCGGGACCGACCGGGCGCGCAGCAACTGCCGGAACGAGAACGGGTCCTGCTGCTTGCCCCACCCTGTTCTCTGATATACATGGGAAACAATGACAGAAGAAATGACTGATGCGGACGACGGAATCGAAGCTCCTGCCGGACCAAGGCTCGGCTGGCCCGACTGGGCTTGGGCCACCTTGCTGAGCGCCGCGATCATCGGCCTGATGCTGATCGTCGGATGGCCAACTTTCACCTGAACAGGAAAGGCGGGCGTAATCGTCGGACAGCCATCATCCTTTCTTCTCCCTTGCATCGCCGTGCCCTGATATTTCATGAAGGCGGTCCAGCTTGATCAAACCAGATTCCGCAGAACCGGGAAGTCGGCGACACTGGCAGGCAGACCTGCGCCAGAAACTGCTCGATCAGGCAACGGTAACGCATGACGGATGTCCCGTTGCACCGACCCTTGATGAAATATCCAATCTGACGCCTCATTTTGTTGTGTTTCACGTATTCACGGGTTGACGGTTCTTTCCCCCTCTTTAGACTATATCATTGTAAACTGCGTTGGTCACCGCGGCTGCAGGTCGAACGCCGCCCGTTTTTCCTGTGGCTGAATGAACGATGACCCGTGTTTGTGGGAGAAAACGCTTCATGACTTTAACTGTATCAATGACGGTAAACGGAGAGTCCGTTTCCGCTGATGTTGAGCCGCGCACTCTGCTGGTGCAGATGTTGCGCGAGCATCTAGGTCTTACCGGCACCCATGTCGGCTGCGATACCAGCCAGTGCGGCACCTGCGTTGTCCACGTCAACGGCGAATCACTGAAAAGCTGCACCATGTTGGCCGTGCAGGCGGAGGGCGCCGACGTAACGACCATCGAGGGCGTTGCTGACGGCGAGACGCTGCACCCCATGCAGCAGGCATTTCATGAAAATCACGGTCTGCAATGCGGATTTTGCACGCCGGGCATGATCATGAGTTCGCTGGATCTGGTAAAGAACAACCCGGACCCGAGCGAACGAGAAATCCGCGAGTGGCTTGAAGGTAACCTTTGCCGCTGCACCGGTTACCACAATATCGTGAAATCCATCGATGCCGGCGCCAAGGCGATGCGCAGCTGACGGCCGCCACACGATGAACGAAATCCACGCGGACCGGCCCGCCTTCACACGCTGCGGGCCTCTGGGAGAAAGTGAATGACAGAGCAAGGCATCGGTGCCGCCATCGCACGCCGCGAAGACAGGCGTTTCGTGACTGGACAAGGGCACTATACCGACGACATCAATCGCATGGGTCAGACCTACGCCGTTTTCGTGCGGTCGCCTCACGCCCACGCCATCATCAACAGCATCAGCATGGACGCCGCAAAGGGCATGCCCGGCGTTCGGGACATCTTCATTGGCAAGGATCTTGCAGACGGCGGCGTCGGCCCGCTGATCTGCGGCTGGGCAATCACCGACGTCAACGGCGAGCCGCACAAGGCGCCGCCGCACCCTGCGCTCGCCATGGGCAAGGTTCGCCATGTCGGCGACCCGGTCGCGGTAGTCATCGCCGATACCCAGCACCAGGCCATGGACGCCGCCGCCAAGGTGGATGTGGACTACAGCGTGCTTGATGCGGCGGCTGACCTGGCGACTGCACAAGGCTCGAACGTACAAATTCATGAAGAGGCCCCCGGAAACCTCTGTTATGAATGGGAAATCGGTGACAAGGCCGCGATCGACGCTGCCTTCGACAGCGCCGCGCATGTGACTGAACTGGAATTCCTCAATAACCGGCTGGTTCCCAACGCCATGGAACCACGCGCATGTGTAGCGGAATATGACGGTGGAACAGGGGATTACACCTTGTACCTTACCTCGCAAAACCCTCATGTTCACCGACTGGTGATGTCCGCATTCAACGGACTGGCGCCGGAACACAAGCTGCGGGTGGTGGCGCCGGATGTCGGCGGCGGCTTCGGTTCGAAGATCTTTGTCTACGCCGAGGAAGTGGTCCTTACCTGGGCCTGCCGTCACGTTGGACGGCCGATCAAGTGGACGGCCGAAAGGTCTGAAAGCTTCGTGACCGACGCGCACGGACGGGACCATGTGACCAAGGCCGAGCTTGCTCTGGACGCTGATGGTCTGTTCCTGGCGATGCGGGTGAACACGATGGCGAATATGGGTGCCTATCTGTCTACCTTCGCCTCGGCGGTCCCGACCTACCTTTACGCCACCCTGCTGGCCGGCCAGTACACTACCGGCGGCATCTATGCCAACGTGAAAGCAGTATTCACCAACACGGTTCCAGTAGATGCCTACCGCGGCGCCGGACGCCCCGAGGCGGCTTATGTCGTCGAGCGTCTGGTCGAGGCAGCGGCTGCCGAAACAGGGCGCGATCCGGCCGACCTGCGCAAACGCAACTTCGTGCAGAAGGACGCCTTTCCCTACCAGACGCCGGTGGTCATGCAGTACGACTGCGGCGACTTTCATGGCTCGATGGAGCAAGCGCTGGCACTGATTGGATATACCGGCTTCGCTGGCCGCAAGGAAGCTTCCAGGGCCGACGGCAAGCTTCGCGGCATCGGGTTTTCCTCCTACATCGAAGCCTGCGGGATCGCTCCTTCGGCTGCAGTCGGCTCGCTCGGCGCCGGTGTGGGCCTCTGGGAGTCGGCAAATATCCGTTTCAATCCAACAGGTAACGTCCAGCTCTTCACAGGCTGCCACAGCCATGGCCAGGGTCACGAAACAGCTTATGCGCAAATCGTGGCCGACAAGCTGGGCGTACCCTACGAACAAGTGGATGTCATCCATGGCGATACGGCCCGTATCCCGTTCGGCATGGGCACCTATGGCTCACGCTCGGCGGCCGTTGGCGGTTCGGCCATCCTGAAGGCGGCCGACAAGGTCATCGAGAAGGGGAAAAAGATTGCCGCCCACTGTCTTGAAGCGTCAGAAGACGACATCGAGTTCAGCGCCGGCAACTTCACCGTCACGGGTACGGACAAGGCGATGAACATCGCCGAAGTTGCCTTCACCGCTTACGTGCCACACAACTATCCTGACGGCGTCGAGCCCGGCCTTGACGAGACAGCCTTTTACGATCCGCTGAATTTCTCGTTCCCGGCGGGTACGCATATTTGCGAAGTCGAGATTGATCCGGATACCGGCGCGGTCTCGATCGAGAAGTACGCGGCTGTTGACGACTTTGGAACGCTGATCAATCCGCTGATCGTCGAAGGCCAGATCCACGGCGGCATCGCCCAAGGCGTCGGCCAGGCCGTGCTGGAAAGCGCTGTATACGACGGAGACGGCCAACTCGTCTCAGGCTCCTACATGGATTATACCATGCCGCGCGCCGACGACCTGCCGCATTACGATGTAGGCTTCAACAGCGTCCCCTCCCCGCTCAATCCGCTGGGCGTAAAGGGTTGTGGCGAAGCCGGCGCCATCGCGGCGCCGGCAGCGGTGATGAACGCGGTTCACAACGCGCTTCGCGACATGGGCGTCAACCATGTCGAAATGCCAGCGACCCCGCAACGTGTATGGGAGGCCATCCAGGGCGCCCAAGGCGCCGCCGAGTAGTCAGACGAACCCGGACAAACGCTTGGAAACAGGCAAGAAGGAACGAAACGATGTACAACTTCGAGTACAAGAAAGCTGGCAGCGTCGCCGAAGCGGCCAGCATCATCGGCGCCGATGCGGATGCCAAGCTGGTGGCCGGCGGAATGACCTACATTCCGACGCTCAAACAGCGGCTCGCCGCTCCGACCACAGTCGTCGACATGAACGGTCTTGGCGATCTGGCGGGCATCTCTGTTGCCGGAGATACCGTCACCATTGGCGCCATGACCCGGCATGCCGCGGTCGCCTGTTCGGCCGACGTTGCTGCCGCAATTCCGGCATTGGCTGATCTTGCCGGGCATATCGGCGACCCGCAGGTGCGCAATCGCGGCACAATAGGCGGGTCGATCGCCAACAACGATCCGGCGGCCGACTATCCGGCCGGTCTTGTCGGCCTGGGCGCTACGGTGAAGACCAACAGGCGCGAAGTCGGAGCCGATGATTTCTTTATCGACATGTTCGAAACAGCACTGGAGCAGGACGAGATCGTGACTTCCGTCTCGTTCCCGAAGCCCGTCAAGGCGGCCTACATGAAATTCCCGAATCCGGCGTCGCGCTATGCGATCACTGGTGTCTTCGTGGCACAGGCTCATGACGGGGTGCGGGTTGCCGTCACAGGTGCAGGACCATGCGTCTTCCGGGTCGCCGCGATGGAGGCGGCCCTGTCGTCCAACTGGTCGGCAGATGCCGTTGCCGACATCTCGGTTTCAGCCGACGGCCTGAACGAGGACATTCATGCCAGTGCCGAATACCGAGCCCACCTGATCACCGTCATGGCCAAGCGGGCCGTGGCCAAGGCGGGATAGGCTTCAACCTCACTCGGGCTCCCCGGTCACCGAGGACCGACTTTGCGAGGGGCGGACCTGTTTCCGCCCCTCAAATGTTTCTGCTGAGCGTGCATGACAAGCATCAAACCCCTTCCCGACTCCGTCGAAGCCGCCGAAAGCCTTTTATCCACTGGCAACTATGTAGCCGATCGGTCGCTTGCCACAGCGCTATATCTTGCTCTCAAGCTGGGGCGCCCGCTGTTCCTGGAGGGGGAAGCCGGCGTCGGCAAGACCGAAATCGCCAAGGTTCTCTCCGAGACTCTCCATCGCAACCTGATTCGATTGCAATGCTACGAAGGTCTCGACATCTCCAGCGCTGTTTATGAATGGAACTATGCCCGCCAGATGATCGAAATCCGGCTGGCGGAAGCGTCTGGTGAGGCGAAACGAGACGCACTCACCCAAAACGTCTTCGCTGAAGAATTTCTGATCAAGCGGCCGTTGCTGCAGGCGCTGGAACCGCACGATACAGGCCCGCCTGTCCTGCTTATCGACGAACTGGACCGGACGGACGAACCGTTTGAAGCCTTTCTGCTGGAATTACTGTCCGACTTTCAGATCACGATTCCGGAAATCGGCGTATTCAAAGCCAGGAAGGCACCCATTGTCATCATCACCTCCAACCGAACCCGAGAGATTCATGACGCGCTGAAGCGGCGTTGTTTCTATTACTGGGTCGACTATCCCGACGCCGACCGGGAACTGGAAATCCTCGACAAGAAGGCGCCTGAGGCCGGCGAAACATTGCGCCGGGCCGTTGTCGCCTTTATCCAGAAACTCAGAGAGGTCGACCTGTTCAAGGTCCCGGGCGTGGCGGAAACTATCGATTGGGCACACGCTCTGGCGCAACTGGATATCGTGACGCTTGATCCTGACACGCTCAACGCTACCCTGGGCACCTTGCTGAAATACCAGGACGATATCGAACGCATCCGGGGTAGCGAAGCCATGCGAATCCTGGAAGAAATCCGCACCCAAACCTCGCTGAACCGCATTCGCGGATCCTGATCCACCGATGCCGCCAGACGCCAGCCCCCTGCCGGAAAGGCCGGAAAACGGCGGACGACGGATGCCCGAAAACATCATGCACTTTGCGCGCGTGCTGCGTTCTGCCGGGCTGCCGTTGGGCCCGGGACAGGTGATTCGGGCCATCGAAGCGGTCGATGTCGTGGGAATCGGAACACGTGAGGATTTTTACTGGACCCTGCACGCGGTTTTTGTGAATCGGCGCGATCAGCGGGAGATCTTCGATCAGGCGTTTCACGTCTTCTGGCGTAATCCCAAACTTCTGGAGCGCCTGATGACCGTGATTCTGCCTACGGTCGAAACGCCGGCTGAAGATGACCGGGAAGAGATGT
Source organism: Rhodospirillaceae bacterium (assembly GCA_026709535.1). Lineage (GTDB taxonomy): Bacteria > Pseudomonadota > Alphaproteobacteria > Bin65 > Bin65 > Bin65. Next base: position 7,242 of record JAPOST010000025.1, on the reverse strand, counting down.
CCCGGCGCCTGGCAGACGCCCTGAAGGGGATGGCTGAAACCGGCAGCCCGTCAACGGAAACCGAACGGGTCGACCTCGACGCCGTGATGACATGGACAGACCAGGAGGTCCTGAAGCAGCGCGACTTCGAAAAGATGTCAAAGGCCGAAATGGAAGCCGCCAGAAAGGTGCTGGCGCGCCTGCGCCTGCCGCTGGAGCAGATTCCGACTCGTCGCTTTCGACCAGATTCCACCGGACCGCGTCTTGATCTGCGCAGAACCATGCGGCAGAGCGTACGCAACGGTGGTGACGCCATCATGCTGGCCCGTCGCAGTCGCCGGACTCGACGCCCGCCCCTGGTGGTCCTGTGTGACATCTCCGGTTCCATGAGCCGCTACTCCCGGATGCTGCTTCATTTCTTGCACGCCGTGACCAATGACAGGGACCGAGTACACACCTTCCTTTTCGGCACACGCCTGACTAACGTTACTCGATATCTCCGCTACAAGGACGTGGACGAAGCGCTGGACAAGATCGGTCAGGTTGCCGAAGACTGGGAGGGCGGCACGCGGATCGGCCAAACCTTGGCGCAGTTCAACCGTTTTTGGTCGCGTCGGGTTCTGGGCCAGGGCGCGATTGTCCTGCTGATTACTGACGGGCTCGACCGGGACGGCGGCGTCGGCCTGGAAAGGGAAATGGATCGAGTGCATCGGAGTTGCCGCCGACTGGTCTGGCTCAACCCTCTTCTCCGTTACGATGGCTTCGAGCCCAAATCAGCAGGCGTCCGGGCGATGTTGCGCCATGTTGACGACTTTCGCACCGTGCACAATCTCCAGAGTCTGGAACAGTTGAGTGACATATTTGCCCGGTTCGGGACCGAGCAGGACAGGAGCGTGACCCAATGGCTGCCGATGCTGAAAGCCTGATGATTTCCAGCGAGGAGGTGATGCGTCAGGCCGCCAGCTGGAAGGACGCCGGAAAGGGCGTGGCGATTGCCACAGTCGTAACTACCTGGGGGTCCTCGCCCCGTCCGGTCGGAAGCCAACTGATCGTCAGCGACTTACAGGAAATGCTCGGCTCCGTCTCCGGAGGCTGCATTGAAGGCGCTGTGGTAACCGAAGCGCAAGACGTCATCAGCACCGGCGTACCCAAATTGCTTGATTTCAGCATCGCCGACGATGACGCCCGGGCGGTCGGGCTGGCCTGTGGAGGCAAGGTCGAAGTGTTCGTCGAGCGCCTGACGTAGGAGTGCCCCATTTTGGACCGCGCCCTGATCGACACTCTCGCCGCCGCGAAGGCGGACCACCAACCGGTCGTGGTTGTCACTGATCTTGCCGACGGTGGCAAATCCCTGATCGAAAATGGCGTTGGGATAGGCGAAATCGCCATCGACGAGGAGATTCTGGCCGCCTCGGCAGAGGCTCTGCGCAACGACAAGAGCCGGACGCTTGATGCCGCCGACGGCCGCCGATTATTCCTGCACGTCTTCAACCCGCCGCTGCGCCTGTTCGTGATCGGCGCCGTGCATATCGCCCAGTCACTGGCGCCGATCAGCGCCCTTATGGGATATGACGTGACAGTCATTGATCCCCGCACATCCTTCGCAACTGCTGATCGGTTCCCGGGCGTGAAGTTGACCCATGAGTGGCCGGACGAGGCGCTGACAGATCTGAAACCCGATGCCCGGAGCGCGATCGTGACGCTGACCCACGACCCTAAACTCGACGATCCGGCGCTCCACAGCGCCCTGAATTCGGAGTGTTTCTACATCGGCTGCCTGGGTTCGCAGCGGACCCACGCCCTGCGTGTCAAACGGCTCCAGCAGGCAGAGTTTTCCAATGTCCAGATCGACCGCATCCATGGCCCGGTCGGACTGAATATCGGCGCCAAATCACCTCCGGAAATAGCCATTTCCATCATGGCGGAGATTACCAGTCGGTTGCGCCGGTCAGCGGGATGAAATTCGGCCCGGTTCCGCTGGGCGAGGCGCGCGGCGCGATCCTGGCCCACTCACTCAAGATCGGATCGGGCCGTATCGCCAAAGGACGCGTGCTGGACGAGGCAGACATCGCGGCGCTGCGGAACGCCAGCTTTGAGACCGTTACCGTAGCGCGTCTGGGACCAAGGGATCTGGACGAGGACACAGCGGCAACCCGGATTGCCGAATCCCTAGAACCGGATACGCTGCGCTTCGGACCAGCAGGAAAAGGGCGCTGTAATCTTTACGCCCGAAACCCGGGGCTTGTCCTGGTAGACGCCGATCGGATCGCGGCTGCCAACCAGATCGAAGAAAGCCTGACACTTGCCACGCTGCGGCCCTTAACGGCAGTTGTCGCCAATCAACTGGTCGCGACGGTGAAGATCATCACCTTCGGCGCTGCAAGCGACCAAGTCGAGGCCGTGGCGACGGCGGCGCGTGGCGCCGTGAGTGTTGCCCGGTACCGGCCCCGCGATGCCGCCCTGATCCAGACTCGCCTGCCGGATATGCCGGACAGGCTGCTGGACAAGACGAAACGCGCCACCGCTGACCGACTGCGGGCGGTAGCTGCAGCGCTGCGACACACAACGGTGACAGATCATGACTCGGCCACGCTGGCGGCGACAATCAAGGAAGCGGCGGCGGCACACGCCTTGATCATCGTGATCGGCGCATCAGCCATCACGGATCGCCGCGATGTGGTTCCCAAAGCCGTTCAGGAGGCGGGCGGCGAGATTCTGCATTTCGGCCTGCCGGTCGATCCCGGGAACCTCACGCTGCTGGCCCACCTGGATGGCTCCATGGTCGTCGCCATGCCCGGGTCGGCGCGCTCGCCGCGCGAACAGGGCTCTGACTGGGTACTGCAGCGGCTGGCGGCCGACCTGCCGGTCGACAGTGCCACGCTTGCCGGGTTTGGCGTCGGAGGACTTCTAAAGGAAATTCGTTCCCGCCCCATGCCGCGCGACCACGAGAAAGAAGAACGCCCGGCCCCTCAGCGCCCTGTCGATGCCGTCCTGCTGGCCGCCGGCCAGTCTCGACGGATGGGGTCCAGGAACAAACTGCTCGAATCAATCGGCGGACGAGCGATGATCCGCCGTGTTTGTGAAACCATTGAATTGTCGGGAATCCGGCGTCTGATCGTGGTAACCGGTCATGAAGCCGAAGCGGTTAGCGAAGCTCTTTCAGGAACAGCGAGCCGGTTCGTCCATAATCCAGATTACGCGGCGGGCATGGGTAGTTCCATTGCTGCCGGCGTGCATGCGGCCTATGACTCAATGGACCCGCCAGAAGCCATCATCATCTGTCTCGGTGACATGCCCGAAGTGACCGCCAACATGATCGACCGGTTGATCGAGAATTACGATGCCGATGCCGGTCGAACCATCGTCGTCGCCACCTACCGCGGGCAACGCGGCAATCCCGTGCTATGGGACCACCGGTTTGCTGACGATCTCGCCAACCTGAGCGGCGACAAGGGTGGTCGCGATATCCTGAACGAGCATGGCGAACACGTGATTACAGTTGATCTGGACGACGCGGCTGTTCTGCGCGATGTGGACACGCCAGAGGCGCTGGATGCCTGTCGACGCATGACCCGCGAAAAGCCTGTGCCATGATCCGAAGACTCCGTTTGTGGAGCGGTCTGATCTTGTGGGTGTTCGTGATCACCCACCTGCTCAATCACGCTTTCCTGCTGATTTCCATAGACGTCGCTAACGACGCGCGCGAGGTCTTCCGGTTCGTCTGGGGCAATCCGATTGGCCAGACGCTGCTGGTGACCGGTCTGCTCGTCCACATCGGACTGGCATTGTGGTTGTTGTACAGTCGGCAAACACTGCGGATGCACCCGTGGGAGTGGATACAACTTGTGCTAGGCTTTGCAATTCCATTCCAGTTGATCCCGCACATCATGGGCACTGTCATTTCAGAGCAAATTTACGGAGTCGTCAGCGACTACTACTACATCTTGTGGATCATGTGGATCCAGTCACCCGAGGACGGCATCATCCAGATGGCCCTGATGGCCGTAGCATGGGCCCACGGCTGCCTCGGGATGCATTTCTGGCTGCACATAAAGCCGTTCTATCAGAAATGGGCACCATTCCTTCTGTCCTTTGCAGTCGCTTTTCCGGTGATCGCCGCCTTGGGTGTCAATCAGGGCGGTCGGGAACTGATGGCAATCGGAATGCAGCAGACCGATTTGCAAGCGATCATTACGGGGCTGAACTTGCCGGACAGCAAGGCAATGGCCGGCATTATCGAGACTACACAATGGCTGATTTCAGGCTTCGCAGGATTGATCGTGCTGGCCTTGGCAGCCCGGGTCATCCGGCGTCTGGTGCAAAAAATCAGAGGAGTGGTGCGACTGATCTATCCGGCATCCCGAATCGTTGAGGCGCTACCCGGCATGACGGTGCTGGACGCCAGCCGCGCCGCCGGGTTCCCGCATGCCTCGGTCTGCGGCGGCCGAGGCCGATGTTCAACTTGTCGGGTGCGCATCGTCTCCGGCGGCGACTCCCTGCCCACGCCGGATGACAACGAGAAGCGCGTACTGGAACGTGTCGGCGCCCCGCCCAATGTGCGGCTGGCATGCCAGATTCGACCGTCGAATACGATGGAACTGACCCCGCTCCTGCCGGCCAACGCCGCGCCGCGCCTGGCCTACCAGCAGCCCTCGTATATCCATGGTGACGAGCAGCAGATCGCCATTCTCTTTGCCGATATCCGATCATTCACGCAGTTCTCAGAAGCAAAGCTGCCCTATGACGTCGTATTCGTCCTGAATCGTTATTTCAGTGCGATGGGCCAAGCCGTGACACAAGCTGGCGGCTATCTGGACAAGTTCATCGGAGACGGCGTTATGGCGCTCTTCGGCATCAACAAGGGACCTGCCCAGGCTTGTATCGAGGCACTGAACGGAGCCCGAAACATGAGCTTGCGCCTTCGCGAATTGAACGAGTCACTGAAGAACGACCTGGAAGAGCCGCTACGGATCGGTATCGGCATTCATTTCGGTCCGGCCATCATCGGTGAAATGGGCTATGGCAAGGCAACCGCGCTGACTGCAATCGGTGATTCGGTCAACACCGCCAGCCGCTTGGAAGCGATGACGAAAGAACTCGGCGTGCAACTGGTCGTCTCCGAAACCGTGGAAGCGCAAGTCGGCAATATCCTGGCCGACTACCCGACGCATGACGTCAAGGTCCGCGGTCGTCAGGGAACTTTGGTGTTGCGCGCTGTTGACAAGGCTGCCGATCTTCCGGTCTCGAGGGCTTGAATCTCTTCCAACCCGCTAAAAACGCGGAAAAAACAACCTGATCCCTTTCCGGGATGACCGAGACACGACCCAAGCGTCACCCGCAAGCGCAATGGAGGCCATCTTCCGATACATCCCCCGGAATCGACAGCCTGCGGCAGATCGGCGACAGGCAGGCCACTCCCTTCGAGAGAATGTCGGGGAAATTTCTATACGAAACGGGCCTCGGCAAGGACCGGCAAGGTTGTGGTCATCGGCGGAGCGAAGGGCCGTCAGCACTGGTCGGATGGGTTGGAACGTCGGATTGCTTTGAAGATGCGGGAGCCCGGTGCCCGGGCGAGCCTGGTGGCGCAGCGTCATGATCTTCGAGCGTATCTCTTGTCGGGCTCTGGCGTCGGGTGGCGGGGATGGCCGACCGGTGCTGCCGGGGCGGCCGCAGATGCGGAGCTCGCGCCCTTATTGTGATCCGGTCGGAGAGTTCCTCCTCGTCATCTGCCCGTTGGGAGGGCGAGCAGGGATCGTCTGGACGAAGGCAGCAATAAACAGACGCGCTGATACTCGTTCCTGCGGCCTGTCGGGGCCCTCCTTAGTGTATGGACGATGCAGGGCGGGTGCTCTTACAATCCCAGGAGCAATCCCGGATACCCGATATGGAGACGATTCATGGCCGCAGCGATCCCCACCGAGCCGATCGGCAGCGTTCCCCGTCCCAATTACCTCATTCAGGCCATGGGGGCACACGCGGCCGGCGAAGTCGACGATATGGAACTCGGTAGCGCGATGGCACGCGCGGTAGCCGAGACAATCGCCGAAATGGAAGCGACGGGGTCTCCGGTGATTACTGACGGCGAGCAGTCGAAACCGAGCTTCGTGACCTACCCCCTCGCCGGATTGAAGACTCTTGCGCCCGGCGGGGTGACAATCCCGTTCGAAGACGGCCATACGCGCCAACTGCCGGTGCTGACGGCCGGACCGTTCCGCTACACGACCTATTGAGGGCATTACGTTACGGCGGCGAAGGCCCTTACCAACCTCCCGTTGAAGCAGGCAGTGATCGCACCCTCGGCGATCTCGCTGATCTATCCGCAGGACGGGATTGACGGTTATTCCCGAGAGGCGTTCCTGGCCGATCTTGTGAACGAATGCGAGAAAGACATCCGTTCTGCCTTCGACGCTGGCGCCGACAGCGTCCAGATCGACTTCACCGAGGGTCGACTATGCTACAAGCTCGACCCGTCGCGCGGTCTGCTCAGGGAGTTCGTTTCCCTCAACAACCTGGTGCTCGCGCGCTTCTCCGATGCAGAGCTTGCTCGCATCGGGGTGCATACCTGCCCGGGCGGTGATCAGGACTCGACCCATTCTGCAGACATCGACTATGCCGAGCTGCTGCCTGACCTATTCGGCATAAACGCCGACCGTTTTTTCGTACAGATGGCAAGCGAGATGGACCGCAGTCGGGCGCTCGACATCATCGCGCGCGAACGCCGCCCCGGTCAGACCATCTATGTCGGGGTAACCGATCCCATCTCCCCGCGCATCGAGAGCGCCGAAGAGGTGTGTGAACGTATTCTCGAAGCGGCGGAGCATCTCGGCACGAGAGAGCTGGGCAGCACTGACGACTGCGGCTTCTCACCTTTCGGCGACGACATCTCGACCGCGCGCGAGACCGCATTCGCGAAGATCCGTGCCCGGATCGAAGGCACGAAGCTCGCCCGGGCCCGCCTCGAATGAACCTGTGGAGCAAGGCGGCGGTCTGTTTCCTGCAACAAGGCTGTCGTGGTCTGGCGGCCATACTCGCAGGCGCAATGGCGTCGATTTCTGGAGGTCCGAAGGCGTGTTGACGAAGAGGCAGCGACGCTGCTGCTTCGGGTCGGGCGGCATCAGTTGCGTGCCCCCCTCGCAGCAGATACAGTCCAGGTCTCGCCGAGCGGCGTTGTGCGGGAATGCGGGATCATGACCGACAAAAACGCGAGTTTTCGTCCGATCGAGACCGCTCCAGAATGGAGCCCTGAGGTCTTCGATACGTGTG
>JAPOST010000179.1 GCA_026709535.1 Rhodospirillaceae bacterium | reverse complement strand
GACAACGTGCTGTTCGAGGGCGGGGCCGGCGAGACGGTCCGCCGGAAACTGCTGCCACACCACCGACCTGCACACGATTCTGCGGCTGCCGACCGGCATCTTCTATGCCCAAGGGGTCAAGGCAAACGTGATCTTCTTCGACAACCGACCGGCCAGCCCCGATCCACAGACGTCGAAGGTCTGGTACTACGACTACCGTACCAACGTGCATCACACGCTCAGGCAGAAACCACTCACCGACGCTCACCTTGAAGACTTCGTGGCGTGCTACGAGCCCAAAAACCGCCACCGCCGGCAGGAAACATGGAGCAAGGAAACCCCCGACGGCCGATGGCGCGCCTACGCATGCGAGGAGCTTCTCCGCCGCGACAAGGCCAGCCTCGACGTGTTCTGGCTGAAGGACGCTTCCATGACCGACCTCGACAACCTGCCGGACCCCGATGTCCTCGCAACACAAATCATCGACAACCTGCGCTCGGCACTCGACAGCTTCGAGACGGTGATCGAAAACTAGCTTGACGCGCCATGAAACAGATTGATCTTCACGGGAAAATCGGACTTGATCGACGACCCATGAAGAAGCCATTTGCCGTATTCGCTCCGTCAAATTCGTAGCGGCATTTGGTTTCTCGGCGCGATAGCGCGCATCATGACACCCCGGAGCAGCTCGGCATGCCCCATCAGGTCGTTCCCGACAGTCTCGGGAGATGGTCTGTCGGTCTTCTGATTGACGGAATAACTGAAGCCATTGTGATCTTGGACGCGCTTTTCATAACCTGAAGGTCACAGATTAAAACCCTGCCCGAAACCACCGAAGCCCTTGAAAAAATTGATGTTTTCAAAGGCTTCTTGATTCGGATATTTGCTGAGCTAGTCGCTGTCAACACATAGTCAACACGGCGAGACGAGCTGGGAAAGCCACTTGTCGCTCCGCTTGTCCAGATATGGTGAAACCACTACAGTGCGTAGAAGATAGCTGCATGGTGAAAAACCGGTAGAATGGGTCTGCTCCAGATAAGGTGGATGTGAAAAGCTTCCCGGACCCCGTGCAGGACCACATGGGGTTTGCAATCTACCGTGCCCAGATCGGACGCCAGCATCAAGACGCCAAGTTCCTCAAAGGGTTCAGCTCAGATGTTGTGGAAGTCGTCGCGCGCCACAACGGCGCGCCTTCTGGGCCGTCTGCACGGTCCGGTTCAAGGATGCGGTCTATCCGGAAATCTCCGAGGAGAGATCTCCGAACAGCGCGCGGATGTCGCTCAACGCGTTCGCGTCCTCGCCCAGCAGATGCCGGACGGCCGCTAGGTAATTCGCCCTCCGCGCGAACTTCAGCGCTGTCGAGACCCGGTCCAGGGCGGCTGACTCCCGGACTGGGCACATCCTCAGGATTGCCTCCCAGTCGTTCCGGTCCACGGCGGCGTCCAGTTCACGTTTCATCGCGGCCCGTATCGTCCCGGCGTGGTTATCGATACGCAGGTCATTGCCTGCCAGCAGCTCGTCGTCGTTGGGGATCCGCTCCAGTACGGCCCTCCGGACCGCCTTCTTGGCGGCCTTTTCACTCAGGCGCTCCGTATGGTCCCTGACAGCTGCGACACCCGCCTCGGTGGCGGCCGAGACCAGGATGCCTTCGTCCGTCCCCAGGACCGATGACTGCCGCGAGGCGACTCTGGCGATGACGGTCGGGTGGAAGTAGACGGCCTCCGCCGAGTAGTAGGGGAGGGTGTACACGCCTCGTTCCCGCCAGGCGGTGATTTGGTCGGCATCCATCCCGTCCCCGTCCACGATCCCGTAGGCCCTCAGCCAGTGGAGGGTTTCCGCCGCCCGCGACCCGGCGACGGCCTGCTCAACCTCGGCGCGACTACCCTTAGGCACCACAGACACCATCGGAAAGATGAGGCTGTAGAGCGGTTTGTCGATGCTCCAGTCTGTCCCTTCCACGAAGAGAATCCGTCGGCGTGAGCCGAGAATATCCCGCTTCAGCCCGTCGTCCGGAGGCGCGCCCGCCGCCAGTTCGTCGGCCTCCCACGTCCTTGGGACCGGGCCATCAAACGCGCATGACCGCAGCAGCAGGACCCGGCTCTCCCTGCTCTCCAAAGCGAGCTCGACGTCGTGTGTCGAAATCACGAAGCCGCAGTCATTTCGCTGTTCGAACAGCGCCCCCAGAAGCGGCGCGATGATGGATCTGTGCAGATGGCGTTCCGGTTCGTCGATCAGCAGCAGCGACCCCGGTGGCGCCGTGAGCACGTTCGCCGAGATCAGCAGGACGTTCCGTTCACCGTCCGAGAGTTGCGCCGCCCCGTACTCCGGTCCCCCGTTCTTGCTCGCCGTCACCTGCTCGTTGTCCCGAATGGAAATCTTGATCGGAATGTGGGATTCGCGAAGTAGCTCGTTAATGACGGTGATCGGCGAATCGGCTTCTGCTTCCGTGGCCAGATCATCCATCCTCCCGTCGTCGTAGGCACTCGCCATCGCGCGTGCACGGCGGTTTTCCGCGTCGACTAGCTCGAATACGGCGATGCTCGCCCTTTGCGCCGCGTACGGGTCGCGATAGCGCGATTGGTCGTTCTGGTCCTGGTTCCGGATGTTCTGCTCGGTCTGTAGCTTGTCGGACGGAGTCAGGTCCAGCGCGTCAGACTGCATCCAGGTCTGCCGATGCGCGGAAACCTTCCGTGCATGCCCGCGGTTCTGCGCATTGAAACGAAACATCAGACTCGACTTGCCGGTTCCGTTGGCCCCCAGGACGAACAGGGTTTCTCCGACATGCAGTCGAAGCGGGTGTACTTGGTTCGCCTCGGTCGGAAAGCTCAGGTCAAACGTCACATTCTCCTCCGCTTCTGCGCGTCGCCGACCCGGGGGCAGGCGGCTCTTCGGCTATACAACACCCCGATGCTCCGCGAACCCCACTATGCGCAGTGTTCCATGCGATTCCAGCAATACGGGAGCTTCGGTGTCGGTCTCGTGGGCTCACTTCCCCTCAGCCTCCGGCATGTGGTATCCAAGGCCGCGCGCGCCAATGACGTAGTGCGGCTTCCTCGCACCGTCGCCGAACTTGCAGCGGAGCTTGGTCACGGTACGCCTCAGCGCCTCCATGTTGCCTCCGTCCTTCCGCCCCGGACCCGGCCACCAGTCCAAGTTCCCGCCGACGCTCCCGGTGATCCGCGCCGCAGCGTGCTGGATCGAATCCAGTGCCAGATGCGCATAGTGCGCCGTCGCCCGCACCCGCGTGCGGTCCGGCAGCCTTCCAATCGTCGTGAGGCTCGCGCCGGGCGCAAGCCCTCCATTTCAGGCTGCGTTCGATGGATTCCCGGTCTTCCCGTCGATTACCGGCGATGCCCCTGGTTTCCGAGTGTCGGGCCCCGTACGACCTTGACGGGATGCGCATCCAGAATGGCTTTCAGGGCGGTCTTGAGTTCAGCGGTTTCGACGATGAGGCCGCAGTGTTCGTACGGGTATCTCCAGTCGATGAAGACGTTCCTAGCTCGGGACAACGCGGTCCTTATCCCTGGCCGGAGCGGTAGTTCCGGCAGTATGCCCGGAACCTCGGGCATGTTCGCTTCAATTCGCTCGCGTGTGTCCTTCTTCAGGCCCTTGAACAGCACCAGCAGGTCGTGCGTATGGGCAGGTTGCCGGCCGTCGCGTTCCTTCCACTGCAATGCCTTCAACGCGAGTTCGATGGCGAGAGCAAGCAGCACGGGGACCGCTATCGACGATCGGTCGAAAAGGACGGCGCGACCTTCTTCCGGGGCATCAAGACGTTTCACGACCTGTCCAAGCATGGCTGCCTCGTGCAGCATCCATTCCGGATACCAAAAGATCTCCGGTTTCCTTTTCCGATTTCCTGGCACCGGGTCAGAATCCGCCGTCGTGAGCAGTGACTGGACTTCGCTCCGCGACAGTTCCAGCCCTGTCCGAAGCGTGAACTCCCTTTGCCAGATGTCCGAGATGAATCGTGCGTCGTTCTTGCCCGGCTGGTGCGCCGCTGCATCCGCGTCTGCGGACGCTCTGGCGATGATGGCGAACGCTTCGGCGATCTTCTGCCGGTTCGGTCCGTAATCACATTCGGTCATGGTGTTTTCCTGTCCGCTGTCCGCCCTATCGTGTGGTGTAGGTTGGCCTTGGAACTGCCCATCGGCTTAAGATCGGAAAGCTGATGCTTGGTACCGCTCCGGCGATTACTTACGTTTAACCTGTATTGCGCGCGCATAGCACGGTCGGTGCAAGGGAACATTGGGGTCTGGAGATTACTTCCGGATGTTTGCCAGCTTGACGGGGCGTCCGTATTCCGTAAAAGAAAATCGCCGCCAACCCATTGGATTAGAGCCGATTTTTTGGTTGCACGGGCTCGCAACTACCGAAACCAACATTTGATTGAAATCCCGGTATGAAATATAACAACTCATTGATCTGGCATGATATTTTGGTTGTTCTGGGACGTTTCGCCGAATGTACGGTCCCTCAGCGGCATCATTGCCTTCGACGGCCAGTCTGTCTCCTTCCGGCACCGCAAGCCGAAGCGGATCGGGCAGAAGAAGCCGCCCCCTCTGCCTATCGTAATTCTACGGCTGTGCGAGTAAGTATATCATCATTGGGTGAGCAAACTCATATGTCTGAGCGCTCGCATAGTGTCCTGGCTGGGGGAAAGCAGGCGCAAGACCGGAATCTGATGCCTGGATAGCCCTTTATCGTATTCATTAGCTGCAGGACGCCGAGGCGGCGCTCAAGGGCAGTTCGCGTCGGCTCGGCGAAGAAGACCCAGAAATGCCTCGCCACAGCCTGACAACGACCGTTCG
>JAPOST010000039.1 GCA_026709535.1 Rhodospirillaceae bacterium | reverse complement strand
CCCGGCTATTTCATGCAGTGTCTCGGTTTTGTTGATTTTGGTGTTATTGCGTTGGGGTTTTGGGTTTTGGTGTTTTTCCGGCGTGTGTTTTGCCTCGTGGATGACGCTATCGGGCGGTTCTGGATGGATTTTTCGGGGTCCGGGCGCGCGCCGGGGTTTCCGTCCGTGCTTCCGGGGTTGACCTGACCTGGCCGGCCCGAGGGTTGGGCGCCATCCGGGTTCGCGCCGTGCGGCGATGAGATGGAAGAGGTCCTGGTCGGGGCGGGCCGACGACAGGTGGAAGCGCACCCGCCGGGTATTGCGGACGATCACGGCGCCGATCTTCAGGAGCCTGAGGCGGATGGTGGCGCCTTGCGCGCGGACCATCCGGGTGCCCTGGAGGCGGAGCCGGCGGATCGCGTTGATCAGGGTGCAGGCGAGGCCGGCGCGCAGCAGGCGGAACGGGTTGGGCCACCATCCGTGGCACGCGGTGCGATCGGCGAAGAGTTGGCGCTGCTGTTCCCTGATGCGGTTCTCCCTCTCGCCGCGGGCGCAGGAGAGACCCTCGCAGAGCGCGCGCCAGATTGGTCACCACGAAGCGCGGGTTGGCGCCCCTGGGGCGTGCGCGATCCGGGCGATGACCCGGCGCATCCGGTCCCGGCTCCGCGCCCAGCCCGGCGCAGCTGTCCGATCAGAAGCTTCAGGATGCCAGGTGAATGCTTCGCCGGGTCGATGTCGGCCGACCGCAGACAGGCCACCAGCAGGTGATCGCCGCAGAACACGTGGAGCGGCAGGAAGCAACAACCGTCGTGGTCGCCGTGGAAGAAGCGCCCCTCCTGATCGCTCCTTCCGATCGCCGGGCACCGCATCGTCGGTCGCATCGATGTCCAGCACGATCTCCTCCGGCGGCGGCGATGAAGGTCTCCACCGGAACCGCGTGGATCGCCCACGCCGACCCCCGACCGGCAGCGATCTGCAAACCGGGATCATGGCGCAGATCGGCATGATCCTCATAGCCCGGCGCGATCCCGAACACCCGCTGGCGAACCATGGCCATCACGGAATGGCCCAGCCGCCGAGCCACCGCCGCCGTCAGACCAAGACGGCGGTCCGCCTGGCGCAACAAGAGCGCACCGCCGTGGCGCGTCACAAACCCGCCGTCGAAACACGCCGCAACCCGGCGACCCCGACAGGCGGGAAAGAAAAGACCATCAGAGAGACAATCCGTCACCGCCGCCCTCCCGTGGCAGATTCCGATCAACCAACTGAATCATCATACAAACATTCTGTCGCTCTCGATGGCCAATCTGTCAGTCTGGATCGTTGGGCGGTGACGCACTCCATGGCGAAGGCACGACACGGATGCGTCCGACTGCCCAAAGCGCAGTCAGGAGGAACCCGGCCATGGCCACGAGGAGGAAGAATGATCGAACAGCGCCGGCATTGGGGCAATCCGGCAGATCTCTATTTCCTGTTCTCTGGAGCATGTTATGTGCGGCGTTGGATCGGTGGCAGATCCGACCACGAAATCTTCGGAAGATCGGCATCGGGCGTCCGCGCCCTTTGTGCAACCCGGCGGATGATTGCCTCCAGCGCCTGCTCCAGAAAATGGCGCTCCTGTGCGCTGAATTCCTTGGCAAGGCCGGGCGCCTTTCTTGCCGCCGCTCCGCCCTTACACGCCGACAACTCGCCGATCTTGCCCAGAACCCGCTCATCGACATTGTACAGTTTGGCGGCAGCAGACCGCTGCTTGGGCCGTTTTCCTGTGGAGGCCTCAAGGACGGTCAGGCAGAAGTTCGCCATGCCGCCCAGCGGCTCGTGGCCGCCGCGATAACCCAGATAACGCAGATGCATCACGCTCGCATCCGGATTGAGAGCGATGTCGGACGGCGGTTGGGGATAATCAGGAGGTCGGATAACTACGCTCGCTGCAACGGATACAGATGGGGCACCGAAGCGCGCCGTAATGCTTATCCGCCCGGCCGTCGGATTTCGATCGATAATTTCAGAGTCCTCGAACATCAACCGGAATGAATCGGAACTGCCGTAGTTCAAGGTGGCGTCGAACTCCCACACGCGGATGTATTCCGCGACGGCTCCCCTCGCATCCTCCTCCGTCGCGTAATGCTCCTTGAGTTCGAACCTTGCTTTCCCCTCCTTGACTGTCAGGCGGAAGCCTGGTTCCTCACGATCAAGGGACTCCGCACGGCCGTAGTCGATCGTATCGCCGTGATCGATGCGATAATTCAGAGCTACCACATGAGGGTCGTTCATCGTCGGCCTCGGCGTCGAGCGAGGATGGCGGGTCGTCCGACTGCCTCCCACTCGCCTTTCACCGCATCTTATAGTTTGGGTGATTCCGTTGTTGTGTGCGTTTGTTCATACATCATGAACAGGCGCAGGACATCTTCGCGCTGAGATTCTTTATTGCCATGGTTGCAAGACCGCACGCCCGGCAAGCGCGCACAGTTCCTGGTGCCGCTTTGAGGCTTGCCTCTCAATGCCATGTCCCACCCTCGGGATCGTTGTCCACGATCCGTATGGCTGCTGCCATGGCGGTTGTGGCCGAGCCTGCGGACCGAACCATTTCCTGACTTCCGACGTTTTCTCGCGTAAGTTATTGATATTGTTGGAGTGTGTTTGCCACAGGGCACTACATTGCCGGTTTCGGAGCGATTCTGACAGAGTTTGGTGAGCTGGCTTGATCAGCAGCCGGGCGCTGTTGTGTTGCGCCTCTGTTCCGACGGCATTGGGAACGGCGCTTCATTCCAGGTCAGGCCGCCGCATTTGAGGATGCGCCTTGCCTCGGTGGTGAGGGGGCTCGGCATGGCATATTGCTTGGATGTGCCCTTGCGCCTCAGGATCGAGACCTGCAAGGCATTCAATGCCTTGCGGATTCGCGCCGGACTCATCGGATGGCCGAGCATGTCGAGTCGCTTGCGCAGGTGCTGCAAACAGCAGAAGGCGATGTAGCAGATAGCAATATGAGCGCGCACCCGTCGTGGCGTCCAGTGATGGACGGGGCGGATTTTCAGATCGTGCTTGTTGGTGCGGAAGCAGGCTTCAATCTCCCGGAGCTGATGAGAGCGGGCCACGGCCTCTGTTGGAGGCAGATCATCGGCGCCATGGACCAGAATGGCATGCAGCCCATCCCATCGGGCCGCCTCAAGGGTGACCTTGCCGTCCCCCGGAAAGGACAGAAAGCGGCTGTATCCGCGGCTGCTGAAACTGGCCGGTCTGGCGCTGCGCCTGATCTTCTTCTGTATTTTCTCAATCGCCTTGTCACGCCTGTGAGCATCCTTGCGGGCACGCGCCGGTAACCAGGTCACGATGATCCGTGATCCGTCATGCTCAATCACCTTGCAGCGGCCCGTTTCGGCTTCGTTCTGCGCGCCATGCCCGGCCCCGGGCCGATAACCTGTCTCGTCAAGAAGGGCGGCCTTGACTGAGGCCGGAGCCGATTTCATCCGATAGCCCAGAATGCAAGGCAGATCATGTGCTTGCAGCAGGGCCTGATTGTCCTTGCCGAGCAGGGCCGCATCCGCGACAAGGGTGACTTTCGCGATCCTGAAGCGCTGTTCAAGGGCCGCGATGGCCGCCTTCAGCGTATGACCTTCCCAGGTGTTTCCCGGAAACAGGTCATGGCCGATCGGAAGCCCCTCCGAGGTGACCATCAGCGCCAGCATCACCTGACTGCGATGATGCCGGCCGTCCTTGCTGAACCCCTTGGCCAGAAGGCGATCGGTCTGTTGACCCGCCGCATCTGTCTCGGCATCTTCATGCTCGGTGTCGAAGGCCAGTGTCGTGCAATCGTGGAACAACACGTCCACCGGTCCCCCCAAGCAGGGTTTCGGCCGCCTGACAGGAGATCTGGCACATCTTGTCGATCACCGGTCCATCAAGGCAATCCATGCTCTGACAGACCCGGTCGAGATTGAGCGTGATGCCAGCCTGATGAGCCAGCGCGTCAACCGTTGCCCGCTTGCCTTGCGGTTGCGACAGGCGGGCCAGAACCAGTTCCCGGATGATCCTGTTTGCGCTCCGGCACCGCGCCCCGAGCAGCCTGTCCCAGCCAAGCTCGGAATACAGACACCCCATCACATCACGCAGCCCCACTGACAGACGCGCCTCTTCGCCGACACGCGCCAAGATCAACACCGAGTGTTTCAGGGCGCGGGGCACGGCGAACAAGCTTCGACAGATTGGCATGCTCGCTCGGCGTGAAGAATTGCATCTGCGGCGACTGTTCGCCCCGCCGCTGTTCCATCAATCGCTCTGCCAGGCGTTTTATATCCTCAAGTTAGGACGTGTCATGAGCGACCCCGACATGGCGCAGGATCTCCTGCCGGACCTTCCTGCCGGTCCGCACCGACTGGACGATCTGGATCCGGGTCCGACCCAGCTTCGGGATCATGCTTGGCGCGAATGAACATGCCGTGATCCTCAAGGGGCCCGCTCCTCAAGTCAATCTGATATGACACCCTGGGGCACTACACAGGCTCCCGCAGAAACAACCCCCCCAAAACAAGACGAAAATCACTGACAAAGTGACAAAAAACTACCAAGTCAGGAGGCTCTACAGTTATTTAGACGATTTTCACTCAAGGTGTCCACCTGATCCGAGATACGCTATCGCCAGTCATTGATGTCGTGAAAATACACTTTGGATGTCGGGATATCCCTGCTTAATACCGTTCGCTAGATTGACGCTGACGAAAAAGAGCAGGGTCGCGACGATACTGGCGCCTGGCGGCAGGTTGAGGCAATGGAGATTGTTCTGCCTGAGCCAGGATTGACCCCTGTCTACTGGATGGGCGAAGTGCAA
>JAPOST010000152.1 GCA_026709535.1 Rhodospirillaceae bacterium | reverse complement strand
CTGGTGGCCCAGTAATGCAGAGATTTGGACCCATCAATGGCCTCGCAGGCCGACGGCGATTGAATGTGCTCTTCTCTCGAGCAAAGGAAAAAATCGTTACGTTCTCCTCAATGACAGCAGCAGACATACGGGCAGACGAGTTCGGGAACCCCGGGACATACATGCTGAAAAGGTGGTTGGAGTATTCAGCGACGGGCGTGCTTGAGGCCGGATCTGAAACCAGCAGAGAACCTGATTCTGACTTTGAAAAGTTTGTAATTGACCAAATTCGCTCTATGGGATGTGAGGCAGTCCCCCAAGTGGGCGTCGCAGGTTATTTCGTTGATATCGGAGTGAAGCACCCGGAATGGCCACACGGTTATATCCTGGGTGTTGAGTGTGATGGTGCGTCCTATCACTCATCAATATCCGCACGAGACCGAGACCGTTTACGTCAAGAAGTCTTGGAAAACCTTGGGTGGCATTTCCATCGAATTTGGTCGACAGACTGGTTCAATGACCCACAAAAAGAGGCGACACGGCTGCGTGAACGAATCTCCGAGCGCTTGGCCGATCTTCAATCCGATGCAGGCGCGTTTGAACAACAGCAATTTGCCGAAGAAACCACTCCGGAGGTTTCGGTTCCAGAGCCAGAACCTCAGCCCCATGAAGTCACAAATCCATCTTCGGAACCTGAATTAGTAAACCCGGGCGGCGTAGTGGCTGGGGATACCGTGACAGTCCGTTACCTCTCTGGCTCACAGTCGACTCTAACGGTTGAAGTTAGTGACAAGATCAATGACCCGGACAACGGCCTTGTCGGACTTGACAGTCCCTTAGGCGAAGCACTTTTGGATTCAGAAGAAGGAGAGGAAATCGAGTTCTTGGCCGGCAACTATATCCAACGGATCTTGGTAGAGAGAGTTGTTAAGGCGGAGGCCACTGCCGACTATCCAGTTATGGACCGGGATGAAGGCACTTATTTTCAACCGGAACCCCGGTTGCCGCTGAAACCAACAAGCGTGCAGGAAAACGTAGCGGCGTTTGAACCCCCGCCCCAGGGCCCGGCTACGACGAGCGGATTATCGGCAGATCGCTTTTTAGGGGTTACATCAAGGTATGGAGTCAAATCAGACACCACACCGTCAAGGGGTTCTTGGTCTGGTAAAGGCGTAGTTCTGCCCCATGCGACTGAGTTACGAATGGAATATAGCGGTCGTCATTACTTTGGCACAATTGATCACGGACAATGGCTTGTGGAGGGTGATGTTTATGATTCTCCATCTGCGGCTTCCAGAGGCGTGACTGGCACATCTCGCAATGGTTGGCGGGATTGGGAAGTCAAGCGCCCATCTGATTCTCGGTGGGTACACATCAGCGGACTGCGTCAAACCAAAACCTGATAAATATACAGCCGCCGAGATTGTCAAAACCACATTTAGCGGCGACAAGATTGAAAAGATGGCGAGAAGGATTGGCTTAGGACGAATTACACAACGTGTACGGGACGAACTAAGCGAGCTACTGCACGAAGCAGCCAACGGCGGGGAATCCTAGGCTGGGATGGTCAGAGCGATCCGAGGGAATATGGCTGCCACGCCAATTCGCCGAACAAATACGTCGGAACCATCCATCGGCATGGAAACGCTCGAGGATGGGAGCGTTTTGCTGACCAACGGCGACCCGCTGCGGGCCTATCAGACTCAGTGGGGCGACATGCTCCGCCGCTGGGCCGGGGAGCGGCATTCCTCTTCACGGTCAGACGGTCATGGCGTCGGCGTCGCCGATGGTGGCGTAGCGCCTGCGCCCGCTCGCCATGCGGGCTGCGCGAACCGGAGGGAAAGACGCGCAGGGTGAGGCCCGGGATTACATTGTTGCGGATGTCGTAGCGCTTCCCGCGCGGCTTGGTGGTATCACAGGAAGCAGCCGCGGCGGCGTTTCGTCGGGGAAGCCGCTTGGCAACGCAGGACGAGGAGATACGTAAACCCCTGTAATCGAGGGACTTTCCGTCCGTTCATACGACGGCGGGCGGAAGCAGGAATTGCATCCCGGATGTCCTCTTCAATAAACCCATTGCCAGCGCGTCATGACAAACGTCGCATCTGGTCGGCGCAATTCCGGTGCGCAAACGCTCCTAGCTGGCCATCTCAAACGCCAGATCGTGTTCTATCGGATTGGAATCGCTGTTCCAGAGCTTCTCCAGATTGTAGAAGCTGCGGACTTCAGGGCGAAACAGATGAACGATCACATCGCCGCCGTCGATCAGAACCCAGTCGCATCGTTCCATGCCCTCGGCAGGCGCTGAAGGCAGTCCGGCTTTCTTGAGATTCTGGATCAGGCGGTCAGCCATGGCACCGACATGGCGATCAGAGCGGCCACTTGCGATGATCATATAATCTGCGAAACCGGCGCGTCCGGCCAAGTCGATCACGACGATATCTTCGGCTTTGTCTTCATCGAGTGAGGTTTCAGCCACAGCCTTCAGGTCTGCAGCTGAGGGGAGGTCACGCTTGAAGTGACGGATTGTATGGTCTCCCGTTCAATGGCTTCCGGCGGTCAAAGGCACCAGCGGCCGTGTCATTGCTCTGCCGGAGTCGCTGTTTGTGTGGAGGCGGCGAGCCCGGCTCGAATTGCAGTGGCCGACGCGGCGTGCAGAGGGCAATGAACAAAAGCCCATGCCGGAGCCCGACGCCGAGGGACCAGTCGAGCACGCGACTCGGATAGCCTGCGTCGGGCGAATCTTTCGGCGGCTACGCCAGCCAACGCGGATGCAGAATAGGACGGGCGAGCGAAAACGGCAATGGGAACAATCTCAAATATTTTGGACCAATCCTTCCACCTGGGTATTTCGATCAGGTTGTCCGCGCCCATCAACCATACAAATTGATGCCGCCGGTACCTGCGGGCGATCAGTCTCAGAGTTTCAGCGGTGTAGACAGTACCCAATTCTGTTTCCAAATCCGTCACGCGCATGGCCGGGTGTCTGGCTATTTCCTGTGCAGAACGCAATCGGTCTGCTTGCGGCATCATTTGATCGGAGTCCTTGAGCGGGTTTTGCGGAGACACAAGCCACCAGATCTCGTCCAGGCCGAGACGTGCCAGTGCGGTCAACGCTATATGGCGGTGTCCGTCATGGGCTGGATTGAACGATCCGCCGAACAGGCCGACAACCCTTCCTGAAAAGGCGGAGGGAGCTCGCGGCGACCAAACGGTCAGGGTCGGACCTGCCCGTCGCCGCGGACGACATATTTGAAGCTGGTAAGTTGCTCAAGACCGACAGGTCCGCGGGCATGAAGCTTGCCGGTCGATATGCCGATTTCTGCCCCCATCCCGAACTCGCCGCCGTCGGCAAACTGAGTCGACGCGTTCCACAGCACGATGGCGCTGTCCACGGCACCCACGAACCTCTCGGCGACGGCAGGGTCTTCGGTGATGATGCTGTCGGTGTGGCGGGAACCGTGCTTTTCAATATGGTCGATCGCTCCGTCCACGCCGTTGACCAGCTTGACCGACATGATCCAGTCAAGATACTCGGTATCCCAGTCGGCAGCGGTGGCGGCGACCACCCGGTTGTCCACGGCTTGCGCAGCTTCATCGCCGCGGATTTCGACTCCGGCAGCAATCAGGTCGTTCACAATTGGTGCCAGATGACTGTTATGGGCGCGTTTGTCCACCAACAGCGTTTCGGCTGCGCTACAAATCCCCGGTCGGCGTGTCTTGGCATTGAGAGTGACAGCGCGCGCCATGTCGAGGTCCGCCGCGGCGTCGACGTAGACATGGCAATTGCCGTCCAGATGGGCGATCACGGGAACGCGGCTTTCCTCCTGGACCCGGGCGATCAGGTCCTTGCCGCCGCGCGGCACGATGATGTCGATATGCTGGTTCATGCGCAGCATTGCGCCGACAGCTGCGCGGTCTGTCATCGGGACAAGTTGCAACGCATCCTGGGGAAGCCCGGCAGCCTTGAGACCGTTGCGTAAGCTATCGCCGATCATGCGGGACGTGTGGAAACTTTCGGACCCGCCGCGCAGGATCGCTGCATTGCCGGATTTCAGGCAAAGGGCGCCCGCGTCGGCGGTGACATTGGGTCGGGATTCATAAATGATTCCAATCACGCCCAAGGGTGTTCGTATGCGGCTGATTTTCAGGCCATTCGGGCGAGTCCATTCGGCCGCGACACTGCCAATTGGGTCGGGAAACGAGGCAACATCTTCCAGACTTCTGACCATCGCCTTGATCCGGTCTGAATCAAGGGTCAGGCGATCGATAAAGGCGCTATTGAAACCCCTGTCTGCTGCGGCTGCAAGGTCACGGGCATTGGCGCCCAGCAGAGCGGCTTCATTGGAGCGCATTGCCGCCGCGGCGGCGTGCAATGCGGCGTTCTTCGCTGCCTCGGGCACGTCGGCCATGACCGCCGCCGCCGCACGCGCACGACCGCCTATCTCAAGGATGGCGGCGTCAATATCCTCTGTGCCTGTTTCAGAGATTTCGGCACCGGTCATCGTTGTTTCCCAGTAGCACTTTCATCCTGCCTGTCAGGGCATCAATATAGCGCGTATTTTGGCAGAATTCACCCACGCAGAGCGCGCGAATCCGCCATTTGGCCAAGCTGGCTGGAAACTCTGCCTGTTTTCAACCTTCGAAGAAGTTCTCAGCGCACACCGCTCATGCCGTGTTCCTGTCATCTTTGGAGTGATCGTAAACAATTGCGCAACATCGCTTGCCATTCCGACACCCGATGGAGAGGGCGGACGATATGCTGACGTCATGTACTCGACAATGATTCGCACACCGCGCGCCGGCAGTCGGCCATCAAATGGGTGATGTATGGCTCGCCATACGCAAGAACGAACTGCATATTCTACATGTTTA
>JAPOST010000203.1 GCA_026709535.1 Rhodospirillaceae bacterium | reverse complement strand
CGCAGGTCAAGGCTTGCCCTTGCCGAATCCTGCCCAGAACGCAGATAGGCCTATCGGCTTCCTTCTGGTTAAATACTGCTAATGCCTGAACCCCGTCCGCTTCGCTTCTTTAATTCCCTGACTCGAGCAATCGAGCCTCTGTCGCCAATCGCGCCGCCGGCGGTTTCGCTCTATTGCTGTGGGCCAACGGTCTACAACTACGCGCATATTGGCAATCTCCGTACCTATGTGTTCGAAGACCTTTTACAACGCGTGATCCGTAGCGCCGGGTACGACTTGCATCACGTGATGAACATCACTGATGTGGGTCATTTACAATCGGATGCCGACGACGGCGATGACAAGATGATGCTCGCGGCGATGCGCGAACAAAGGTCACCTTGGGACATTGCCCGGTTCTATGAGGACGAATTCTTCCGCCACACGGACATGCTGGGCATCGTCCGACCGGATACAGTGTGCCGGGCGACCGAACATATTCCGCAGATGATCCGCATGATAGAAACGCTGATCAAGCGCGGACACGCCTACTCTGTCGATGGCAACGTCTATTTCGACACATCCACTTTCCCGACCTATGCTGATTTCGCCCGGTTGAGAATGGATGCCCAAGAAGCAACCGAACGGGTTGATGAGGATACGCGCAAGCGCAATCCGCAAGATTTCGTCCTGTGGTTCAGTCAGTCGAAATATCCGAACCAGATCATGAAATGGGACTCGCCATGGGGCACCGGCTTTCCGGGCTGGCATATCGAGTGCTCAGCGATGGCCACGACATATTTGAGCGAAACCATCGATATCCATTGCGGCGGCATTGATCACATAACTGTCCACCACACCAACGAAATCGCACAATCCGAGTGTTGTTTTGGGCATCGCTGGGTCAATACTTGGCTACACGGTGAATTCCTGGTCGTTGATGACGCGAAGATGTCGAAGTCAACCGGTGATTTTCTGCATCTGGATCGTCTGGTCGAAGCTGGCTACGAACCAATGGATTACCGTTACTTGTTGCTGACCGGCCACTACCGAGCCCGGCTGAGTTTCAGTTTCGACGCGCTGGACGGGGCACGACAAGCGCTGAAAACCCTTCGTAATCTGATGCACGACTGGAGCTATGCCGCGCGGGAAAGCGACGCGGTAAGGGACGATCACATCACCGATTGGCGTGAGGAATTCTGGGAGGAACTGGCCAACGATCTGCACATTCCGAACGCTCTCGCGGTAGCCTGGAAGATGGCGCGCGACACCAACTTGGCGCCCGCTGAAAAGCTGACTTTGATGTCAGGCTTTGACGATATACTCGGCCTCGATTTGGCTACAGTCAACGAATCGCGCGCCTTGACCGACGACCTGATGGCGCTGATTCGGCAGCGAGAAGATGCTAGGGAAAACAGGGACTGGGTCACGGCAGATGCCATCCGCGACGACCTGCTGGCAAAGGGAGTAATCATCAAGGATCGCACCGATGGTACGGACTGGGAACTAGTGCGTTAAGCCTGTCCTGTTCGACGCGATACCGGTCTTCTGCACTGGGACAGATGATTTCGAGGCGCGGAGGGATAATCCACCACCGAGCCGTTCGCCATCGACGTTCCCGCGAATTGATCCCATCCGGTCGCAATGCGATGACACCACTGCTTCGACGCAATGATGGCAACGCGTTGCCTCTAGCCGTTGTTCGCAACAAGCCGGGCATCAAGCAAATCGTGCACATCATCGGGAATCGCGGCTGCTTTTCGATTTTTCTTGTCAAAAAAAACTTCGACAATATCGGCTGTGGCGTGGGTAACACCGGTGTGAGTGTTGCGCATCCGTTCTGTGTAGGCGAAGCTTTTGGTGCCGACGCGGGTAATTGCGCTCTCGACTACAAAAAGCTGTCCGACCTTCATCTCTTGGAGGAAATCGATCTTCATGGAAGCGAGGACACCGATCAGACCGTACTTCATCTCGATATCATCAATAGGCATCCCGATGACAGACCAAATATGAAAGCTCGCATCGTCAAACGCCTCGGCATAAAAGCGTACATTCATATGACCAAAATGATCGCACTTCCAGGGAACGACAACGCCCCTCCCCGTTTCGCACCACTCCTTTTTTGCTTGCATCGCCCCTGCGGTCTCCTTGGGATCGTCTGTAATGGTGATAGTCCAACGTGGCGTCAGGGGAAACTCTTCTTCGGCCACGGCAGTGCCGGTACGCCCAACACCTTGAGAAAATTAGCCAGACTCCCAACGACCTCTTGCCGAATCCAGAGATTGATCAACGAAAGAGCAGCTGAAATGGCTACGTCAGGGCGGGCAAAACACCCCACCCGGAAGAGATGCCTGCCGGCTAATGGGCATTGCGTCCCCGACGTCGACGCCTGTGAGGGGAACTTTTCGATGAAGTCGGGCGAAGACTGTCAATCGCGGCCAGTCTCAGCGTCAGGATTGGGGCTGCTTCCGCAGCAACCGCATTCCCTGCGGCGCTGACAGAAGACAAAGACCGCAGGAAAATGGCCGCGGATAAAAACCGGTTCCCGAGCGATGAGAACGGGCACATGCAACTGAAGAATGGACGGGGCTTGGAAGACGACATCGGAACCCGCTTTGAGCCGGCCGGGCCCGATTTCAGGATCGCCTCTTTTGTGCCATCCATCACTGAGTTGCTGATCGACATTGGTTTGATCGACCAAATCGTGGCGCGTACTCACTATTGCATCCATCCGATTGGAACTGTCGATCGGATTCCTGCTATCGGCGGCACGAAGAAAATCAATATCAACAAGCTGAAAGCGCTCGCGCCAACCCATGTCATACTCAACATTGATGAGAATACGAAAGAGATGGCGGATGCAATTGGCAAGTTTGTGCCCCACATCGTGGTGACTCACCCGCTGGCTCCTGAGGATAATCTCAAACTATACAGTCTGATGGGCCGACTCTTCGGCCGCGAGGAAATGGCGGCGGCGATCAGCGCTCAATTTTGCGCCGCGTATTCTGCCGTGAAGCCAGCGGCGGCCCAGTCCTTGGATGTGCTCTATCTCATCTGGAAGGACCCATGGATGACTGTCTCGCGAAACACGTACATCTCGACAATGTTGCAAACTGTGGGGTGGCATACCATGCACCATGATCCGAACCAACGGTATCCCATCATCGAAATGACGACGGACGTAATCGCATCCACTGACCTCTTTTTGTTCTCTTCAGAACCCTATGACTTCGGACAAGATGATCTCGACAGCTTTGTCACCACCTACGAATGCCCGCCGGAAAAAGCCTTGTTGATCAATGGAGAGTATTGCAGTTGGTATGGCAGCCGGGCCATCGCCGGATTGAGGTATCTGCATCGCTTAGCTCGTGAAATCATGCCGCAAGTGCGAAGTTAACACTGGTTGCAGGCGCTCACGGCAAATAGTCTGGCAAGCACGCATGTCGTAAGGGAACGATGGTATGAGCGGTCTTGCAGCCTTCAACCTTATGCAGTGGATCAAGGACCACGAAGAAATCCTGAAGCCACCGGTCGGCAACGCCCAGATTTGGCAAGATTCGGATTTCATTGTCACGATAGTTGCCGGCCCTAACGAGCGAACAGATTTCCATGTCGATCCGCTAGAAGAATTTTTCTACCAACTAAAGGGCGACATGGTCCTGCGGATTATTGAGGACGGACGGATCAAGGACGTGTCGATCAAGGAAGGCGACATTCTGTTGTTGCCGCCTTTCACCCGGCACTCGCCTCAGCGTCCGGAACCAGGATCCTATGGTCTTGTGATCGAATCCAGCCGGAGAAGCGGCGAGAAAGATGCCTTCGAATGGTATTGTGATCGGTGCGGCCATCGAGTGCATCGGCGAGAAGTCCAGTTGCAAAGCATTGTTGACGACTTGCCGCCGGTCTTCAGCGAGTATTACGCCAGCGAGGAATTGCGGCGCTGCAACCATTGCGGCTGGCTGGACCCGGGACGCAGACCGCCACCCCTGGCAGACACTTTGCCGCCAATCTTGATGGATTGACCGGTCGCGTGACCAGAACCGAGTCGACTGTGCAGCGACTCCAAGGACAGCAAACCTTTGGACAGTCTCCACCTCGCGTTGAAGACTTGGCGCTGCTGACCGGTCGCGGACGGTTCACGGACGATATCCGGTTCAAGGATACGCTGTACGCCGCATTCTGCCGAAGTTCGGAAGCACATGGCCGAATCAAAACGCTCGATATCGGAGCAGCTTCACAAGCCGGGGGTGTGGTAGCTGTCTTCACAGGCAGGGATGTCGCCGGGCTTGGCCTCGCGAGTGTAAATGCCCTGACTCCTGAAATCTATCCTCTGCCACCGCGGGCCCTCGCCGAAGACACGGTGTGCGCCGTCGGCGCACCGATCGCCATGGTGATTGCCGCCAGGCCCACACAGGCCATTGATGCAGCGGAGAGGATTGAGGCAGAGATCGACCCCTTGCCGACGAACTTGCCTCAAAGGCTAGATGGACCGATCCGTGCCCGTGAAACGTGGATTGCCAGTGTAGAGGGACATACCCGCCACGATTCAGCCGTACACGCTGCCGTTTCACTGCGCCAGTCCCGGTTGGCTCCTGTCTCCCTTGAGCCACGCACCATCGTCGCCGATGCCGGTTCGACGCCCGGTTTGATGACCATCTGGCTGGGAACACAATCGCCTCACAGGATTCGGGATGAACTGGCCGCGATTCTCGGCATCAGGCGCGATGCAGTCCGGGTCATTGCCCCGGATGTCGGAGGCGCATTCGGCATGAAGGCATCGCTGTATCCGGAAGATATTGCCGTGGCCTGGGCTGCTTGGTCCCTGGGCCGTTGTATCAAGTGGATCTCGACTCGCGGGGAAGAATTCCTCTCGGCGACGCAAGGACGCGGCCACCATATCGATGCATCGCTGACAGCATCCGCCGATGGACGCCTTCTGGACCTTGACGCACGGGTCCGGGCGCCGTTGGGTCACTGGATGCCCTTCAGCGCCGTTGTCCCGACCCGCAACGCAGGCCGGATCATGCCGGGACCTTATCGGGTTGAATCTGTGAATATTGAAGCAACGGGGCACACCGATCATGGGGCGTCGGTCGGTATCTATCGGGGTGCCGGTCGGCCCGAGGCTGCGTTGACCATGGAATTGCTGCTTGACCGGCTCGCCACGGCGCTGGAGATGCCACCGGCGGAACTGCGGCTGCGCAATCTTGTTGCGCCAGACGATATGCCGTGGCGCACGCTGACCGGGCAGCTTCTGGACAGTGGGCGCTATGCAGAGGCACTCAATCGGGCGGAGTCATTGCTGTCTCGCCAAGGCATTGATTCAGGTAGCCGACGGCTCCGCGGCAGCGCCAGCATCTGCTACATTGAACCCTCTGGAACGGGCTGGGAAACGGCGCGGCTCAAGCTGTGCGACGACGGGACTTTCGAAGCCACAACCGGGTCAACCACACAAGGCCAAGGCCGTACAACGACAGTCGGACAAATCGTCAGCGCCCAGCTGGGAATCTCTGCAGATTTGATCCGGGTGTGCCATGGCAACAGTTCCGCGCCGGACACTGCCATCGGTGCTCTGGCCAGCCGAAGCACCCCTATCGGCGGTAGTGCCCTGGACGAAGCATGCAGTAAGCTGAAGGCTAAGGCCGCTGAAAAATCGGGTCGTGACCCAGTCGCATCAATGGATTGGCAGGAGGTCGCGCGCAATGTCGGACCTTTAACGGTTGACGCCTGCTACAAGGCAGACGGAGAGGCTTGGGGTTACGGCGCCGTGGGGTGCCGTATCGCCATCGACCCAGAGACCGGTGTGCTTGAAATCGAGCGCCTTGTCTGGATTGACGATGCCGGAACGATCATCAATCCCGTGTTGGCAAAGGGGCAACTGATGGGCGGAGTCGCTCAAGGTATTGGCGAAGCCTTGCTGGAAAGGATAATTTACGACGAAGATGGTCAGTTGTTGACGGGCTCCCTCATGGATTACGGCATTCCGCGCGCGGATGACATGCCGCCAATCCAGATCGAACAACTCGAAACGCCCAGTTCGATGAATCGCTTGGGCGCCAAAGGCATTGGGGAAGCCGGCACCATCGGCGCCCCTGCGGCGATTGCCTGCGCGGTCATGGATGCGGTGCGTCCTGTCGGGGTAAAACATCTCGACATGCCATACACGCCTGCGCGAGTATGGAAGGCAATTCAGGATGCACGGCAGTCTCCCTCAGGCAAGAAACCGGGCTATGGAACAGGAACGGCGCCAGCAGATCACTGATCAGAGACGACTTTCGTGCGAGAGTATCCTGGTCGATACGGCGTCCGAGAATGAAGGATTGGACAATATCGTGGAAGGGAATTCGATTGCGGAACCGTATTGGCCAGCCGATCTATGCTGTCCGCTGGCCTGCCGAACCAGAAAGCCTAATCGCCATCAGAAACATGAGAGAAGGCTGCCAAGCCAGATTAGTAACCGTGGGCGCCGTTTCGGCCTTGCCCGCAGCCATGCAGATTGAGCGGAACAGTATCCATGGCAAGGGCAAACAGGGAACAGATCGATTTCTGGACTGGTAATCAGGGCCAGAAATGGCTGCGCCTGCAGCCCGACATCGACCGCATGATGGCACCGCATCTGGAGGCGGGACTGCATGCTCTTGGTGAGATCGGCGGACACCACTGCTTGGATGTCGGCTGTGGTGCCGGCACCTCGTCGATGGTGCTTGCAGAGAAAGTCGGCGCGACGGGCAGCGTGACCGGAATCGATGTTTCGACGCCGTTACTCTGCAAGGCCAAGGAGCGGGCAGCAGAGCGAGGCAACATGTGCTTCATCGAGGCGGACGCGCAGGACCATCCGTTTCTGCCGGAGACGTTCGATATCCTGTTCTCGCGGTTCGGTATCATGTTCTTTCAGGATCCGGCGATCGCACTCGGCAACCTGCGCCACGGCTGCAGGCAGGGCGCCAAACTGACTGCCATCACCTGGCGGGAACCACGGGAGAATCCCTGGGTCATGCTACCGGTAACGACCGCCCGAGAATTCGTGACCCTGCCGTCCCGACCTGCGCCAGACGCCCCGGGCCAATTCCAGTGGGCCGATCCCGACCGGGTGCGCGGCTGGCTAGAGGAGAGCGGGTGGTCCGCCATCTCCGTCGATCCGCTGGATATTACATTGACCTTTCACGCCGCGCCCGCGGAAGTCTCTCATTTCCTGCTCCAGATGGGGCCGGCGAGCCAGCTGATCGCGGATGCAGGCGGTGACCTGAAAGAACGCGCCGAGGCGCGTCTGACCGACACTCTTCTGATTCATTACCAGAACGGCGCTGTGCATCTCGAATCAGCCTGCTGGGCGGTCACGGCGGCAAACTAGACCGCCATCGCCGAACTGCTACCAATGATCCGGGCTCGAGGCAGAAATCCCAAGACTTACGCCAAGTTGACGGGATTTGCGGCGGATCAATGCCCCCGACAGACGCCATCTACTCCGGCGTGCATGTGTCAACCTCTCAAATGTCCTGTTCGGACATCAGCATCGCATCTCGTCCGTCATGCAGCCGCTGCGCCGAAGATGGCCTTGACTTCCAAGAACTCCTCGAAACCGTGGACGCCCCACTCGCGACCATTACCCGATTGCTTGTAGCCGCCGAAAGAGGCCGAAAGATCCGGCATGGCACCGTTGATATGCACATTCCCGGTCCGCAACCGCCGGGCAACATTCGCAGCCCGTTCCGGATCGGCCGATGAAACGTACCCGGACAGGCCATACGGCGTGTCGTTCGCGATCGCAACCGCTTCATCCTCGCTGGCGTAACCAATGATCGACAATACCGGGCCAAAGATTTCTTCCTGCGCGATCGTCATGTCGTTGGTGACGTTAGCGAACACCGTAGGCCGAACATAGTAGCCCCTGTCCAACCCATCCGGACGGCCAGGGCCGCCGGTCACTAGTTCCGCGCCCTCTTCAATACCTTTCTCGATCAGTCTGTTTACCTTGTCGAACTGCATCTTGCTGGCAAGCGGCCCCATCGTGGTACCGCCGTCCCGCGGGTCGCCGACCGAGATTTTGGCCGATGTCGCCTTCGCGGCTGCGATGGCTTCGCTCATCTTATCGATCGGGACGAGCATTCGGCTTGGCGCGTTGCACGACTGGCCAGTATTGCTGACGCATCCGAAAACGCCTCCTTTCACGGTTTTGGCAATATCGACGTCGTCAAGCAGGATATTAGCCGATTTACCGCCTAGTTCCTGGGTGACTCGTTTGACCGAGTCTGCCGATCCCTTCGCGACAGCGATGCCACCGCGGGTCGAGCCGGTGAAGGACATCATGTCGATACCTGGATGACCGGACATGGCTTCGCCCACGGTTGGACCGTCGCCATTGACCAGATTGAAAACGCCAGCTGGAACACCAGCCTCGTGGAGGATTTCCGAGAAAATGATGGCGTCGAGCGGTGCGATTTCGCTCGGCTTCAGCACCATGGTGCAACCAGCGGCAAGCGCCGGAGCGACCTTGCATGCGATCTGGTTCTGCGGCCAATTCCACGGCGTGATCATGCCGACAACGCCGACCGGCTCCTTGCGCATCAACGTACTGCCGTTGATTTCTTCGAATTCATATTCCGAGAGCACACGGACCGCCGTCTTGATGTGGGCCAGACCAGATGGCGCCTGAACCTTCTTCGCGAAATCAAGCGGTGCACCCATCTCGTCGGAGATTGCATGGCCTAGATCGTCAAGCCGGCTGTGGTAAACATCGACGATCTTGTTCAGCAGATTGAGGCGTTCTTGCTTGCTGGTCCGGGAGAAATCGTCGAATGCGGCGCGGGCAGCGCTAACCGCCTTGTCAATATCTGCACCGGAGCCGAGGCTGATCGCGCCACAGGGCGCTTCGGTAGCCGGGTTGATGACATCGAGCTTTTTCGGTACGGCCGGATCAATCCACCTGCCATTGATATAGAATTTCAGATTATTGTCGGACATTCGGAGCCTTTCCCCAAGAGACGTTCGAGCAATTTGAGAAGTGGCGGCGATATGGCCAGCCTTATTCGATATAGCCTTTGCCATCCGTCTTGCCAGCACCGGAGCCCATGAATTCCGCCGCGTCCGATTTTCCCACATGAGAAATATCCGCGTCCGGTACTGATAGCGTTTCACGGTTTCGGTGGCGGACTGCAACGGCGACCGAAACAGAAATCTCTATATTGCGCTATGAGGTAGCGAATGATCGCCTTAGTATAGGATGCTATCCTTTCAGGGATGCGCCATCATGGTTTGCGACTGCTGATCTGAAGCCGATACGGCTGTTCAGGATCCATTTACCGAAGGAAAATCCATGACCAACGGCGGCGCGCGCCTTACCTACGAGGATCGGGACGGTGGCCGAATCGCCCGTCTATGGATCGATCGCCCCGGCAAACGCAACGCCATCGACCTTGCCGTGATCGCCGGTCTGAAGAACGCCTGCGCCGAACTGGCGGAAGACGCGGATTTACGAGCAGTCGTGCTGACCGGCGCCGGCGAACAAACCTTTGCGGCGGGCGCGGATGTCAAGGTCATGCAAGCGCTGGATCCAGATAGCGGACGAGCCTTCATCACATCACTGCACGAAGCCATTGATTCGGTGCGGCTGCTGCCGGTCCCAGTGATCGCGAAAATCCGAGGCCACTGCCTAGGCGCCGCCGTCGAACTGGCGGCAGCCTGTGACATACGAATCGGCGATACCAACACCATGGTCAGCATGCCTGAGGTCAAGGTAGGTATCCCCAGTGTCATCGAAGCAGCGCTGCTTCCCGGATTGATTGGCTGGGGCGCCGCGCGCGAAATGCTGCTGACCGGTCGCGATTATGACGCTGAAGAGCTGGTCCAGATCGGCTACCTCCAAAAAGCGGTGGCGCCAAGCGGTTTGTCCGCTGCAGTCGACGCTAGTCTGGACGAGATTGTCGCCTGCGGGCCGATAGCGGTACGAACACAAAAAAGCTTGTTGAACCTTTGGCAGGAACTGTCGCTGAAGGAAGCTGTTGCTGTCAGCATCGACGCGTTCGGCCGGTCATTCGAAAGCGAGGAACCACAGCGCATGCTGGCTGCGGCGCTGGAGAAATAATCAGCGCGCAAGCCTTCTCCGGCCTCTGGGCAGGCCGGACGTTTCGACGCCAGTTTTACCTCGCTGTTGCTCTGACCGGTATAGCACGACCGACGGCATTTGTCGCGACGGTCAGATGGCGTCCTGCGATCGGAGCACTTTAATCTCGGCTTCGGAAAAACCGAAATCAATCAGCACAGCAGACGTGTCTTCACCAATGGCCGCCGACCTGCCATGGATAGCCGGGCCGTCCTCGCTCGCCACAAATGCGCCGGCGATAGTCCGCGCCGCTTGGGACGGTTCAGGCTCTTCCTGGAAGATCGCGCGATGACCCATCTGCTCAAGAGCGGCTACATCGGCTGCTTCCAGCACGCAAGATGCCGACTGACCAGCGGCGCGCAGTTTCTCTTCCCATTCATGCATCGAGCGCTGGCGAAAGGCGTCATATACCTTGGCGGTGACAACCCTTGACTGTTCAGTTTCCGGATTATCGGGATCAAAATCATTCCACAGGTCTGGATCGAGTCCTGCCACCTTCAGCACGATGCGGCCTTGGGACTCCTTGAGCGCGCTGACGGCGATGTGGCCGTCGCTGCAGGGAAATGTGTCGGCCGTCAGAACAGATGCAGGGGACCGGTTGCCGATAAGCCCGCCGCCGGTGCCGTCCGTGAACACGCGTGAGAAGACCGACATCTGAATCAGGATAGCCGCATCAATCATTGCCAGATCGATATATTGGCCTTCTGCTGTTCGATCGCGTCGGAACAACGCGGATGTCAAGGCATAGGCGGCAAGAAAGGCAGTGGGAACGTCGACCGGCAGATACCCGGCCCGTGTCGGGCCTGTCTCCGGATGGTCGTTGTTGGCCATCATGCCGGAGATCGCCTGGATTGTACCGTCATAGGCAGGTTGGCCGGACAGAGGCCCTGTCTGGCCGTAGCCAGAGATCGAGCAATAGACGATGTCGGGCTTCACAGCGCGGACCGCATCATAGTCGAGGCCTAGCCGCGCGATTACGCCAGGCCGGAAATTCTCCAGGATGGCGTCGCACTGGGCGGCGATCTTGAGAATTGCCTGATGCCCGACCGGATTTTTCAAATCAATGCAGATCGATCGTTTTCCTCGGTTGACCAGTCGGTAGGCGGCAGAATCTTCGCCGGGTGGCTGAGAGCCGGTGCGAAAGACGGACCGTAACTGATCACCATGCGCCGGTTCCACCTTGATCACTTCCGCACCCTGGTTGCACAACAGTTGCGTAGCATAGGGGCCGGAGACGACTTGACTAAAGTCGAGAATGCGGATGCCATCGAAAGCCTGGGTCACCGATCGAGTCCTGTCTTGAGGCTGGAATTCCCTGACTTGACTTTAGAAGCGAATTCGAACACCTGTAAATCTGATGTACGGTTTCGTTGCCGCGATTGCGACGGACAAAGACATACTGTACACCAAAATCTGCGCCGTGCCGGTCTGGCGTTACCATCTTTGCCGTCCTGAACCGTTTCACGCGCTTGATCTATAAGCCTTGGGGATTTGTGAACTCGGATCGGAGCCGTTGATGAAAGCGGGTCGAATACCCGGTTGCCGGCTAGAGCACTTTGAGAGCTTGCGGTGTGTCGCCCATTGATATGTGTGGTCCAGTTGTTGTCGCTTAGGCGCCATTGATCATCGCGCTGCAACAAGACGTGCATAAAATTGGCAGATCGGACGAAAGATTCGTCATGGAATAATCAGAATTCCGCTTCTAGAAGCATCCCATGGGCTCGGATCAGTTGCGTCGCGGTCACGGCTCGATCAGACCGCCAAGGTTACCAGCAAGCACAATCGAAAGTCATTTGGCCGGGTCTATCGGCTGTAGTTGACTTTGCGATCATTGAGCCCCATCGTGGAGATTACCGAGCATTCATTGCACATCCGTGCGGAAAGCTCTGTTCTCAAGGTCAGGCTGGCCCTAAGTTACCGATCATCTTCTGTTTCAAATTGAGGAACTGTCATGAAGGGCGACAAGCAGGTCATTACGCATCTGAACAGGATCCTGCGCAACGAATTGACTGCCATCAATCAATATTTTCTCCACTCCAGAATGCTGAAGGACTGGGGCCTGTCTAGGCTGGGCGAGTATGAACATGAAGAGTCGATCGACGAGATGAAGCATGCCGACCGGCTGATTGAGCGGATACTTTTTCTAGAAGGCCTGCCAAACCTGCAGGATCTGGGCAAGCTGATGATCGGCCAAGACGTTCAGGAAATCCTCGAATGCGATCTGAAGCTTGAGGAATTGGCCATTCCAGATCTCCGTGACGCCATCGCCCATTGCGAAAGCGTTCGGGATTACGTTTCACGCGATATCCTCGAAGGAATTCTGGAATCAGAGGAAGAGCATGTCGATTGGCTGGAAACCAATCTGGAACTGATCAATCGGATTGGTATTGAAAACTATCAGCAATCTCAGATGGGCGGCGACGACGGTTCCGGTTCGTAGGCAACAAACTGAGATCTACGGCTGGATTTTCTGATCGGTTACTGTTGCTAGCCCGGATGCTTTCGCAGCGTCTGGCTTCCGGGGAAACGGCCGTCTTTTAGATACTGTCCTTTTTCTCCGACGTTCAGCTCTACGCTGACTCAACCCAATACAGGCGTCAACGATCATGCTGTTTGTCAGGCGCCTCCAGAGCATCATGGCGCTTGGGCTGCTTCCTTCTGGAAAGATGACGTTGTGCCAGAGACAGGTTTGGACGGACGGTCTGTTCCGGCACCGTGAAGTACATCCTGCGCCATGTCGATGCAGCGCCGACACGCCGGACTTCCACCAAGAATCTCATACGCTTTTTCCACGCATTTGACTCCGGAACTTGCCAATGCCTCAAGCTGATCAGCGGTATGACCATTACACAGGCAGACATACATGGGGCAGCCAATGGTCCTTGTAGATAACTAGACAACTGATTGGTATGTAGCATCATTGCAATTCATTCGCAATGGCAATAATGAGTTTGGCGTTCTTGTCGCATCCCAAAAACCTCGTCAATGTGAAGCAATCTGCATCAAACTGGCAGTTCCATACCTGTATTCGTCCAAGGCCTGTCGTGCCTGCAAGTACGGCTTTGGTGTGAAGGCAGTAGCTGGCCCAGCCGAGGCATGGTGGTTACAGTAACTGTGGACTCCAGACACAAACGCATACATACAAGCTGGCCGCAGAAAATTCTCCGGACCGGCCACATACAAAGGTCGCTCGTGTCCTAAGGTCGGCTATGATCGCTCATACCCCAGTACGCTGGCGTAGTTGAGCATCGCCTTCCAGAAAGTCATGCTGCCAATCAAGGCCAAAAGCTATACGCCAAGCTTCTCTTCGTCGCCGATTGAGCCTCCGAGTTCCCGTTCCACAAGGCGCTGCTGATCGCAGTTGGCCGACCATGTCCTTGCGCTTAGGGTCACGATACGGTCGGTGACCGACAACTGTCACCTGCATATAAAGGCACCGACTCCCTGTTCACGTCAGGAAGCTTCTATTGCGATTGATAATTGCAATTTTGAATACAGTGCTGCGCAGAAACATGGCTGGCTGCTTGCAATGATCGATCCGTCGACCGGCCTTGTGTCGTCAGATCAGCACTGGAGCAAAGCCGTTGCTGGTCAGGATTCCTCGCCCTGATCAAGCCACTCTGCGATAGAAAAGCGCGCCTGGATACGCGATACGCCCGGGTGGTGCCAGCGATAAACCCGGGTCGCCGCGTCAAAGGCAGTCATATCTGTCTCGTTTCGGTCACGCAATTCGCGATAGGTCCGTTCAACAGCGGCGCGACACAAGCAATCGTCCGACAGGTTTTGCACCACTCTCTCCTTCTCAGCAACAGATGGAGCCTGTTTTGGCCCCTGACGATTAATTCAAGAGGACACCGAAGCTTAAAATGCGAATCATTGTCAATTGCAATTTTTGCACCGTCCCTGCAAGTCTCAACTCGCCGGGCTGGACGCCGGGGACATGGATGTGAGTAATATCAAACTCGAGTCATATAAACGGGTGTGATGTGTCATTGCGCTCAGTGCCCTGGGCGACGGGCCAACTTCGCCGGGTCGTTTTGGCGCTGACTTCGGGCTGGTCGGTCAACCATTGCCAGGCGGTTGGCGAAGCGGCTCGATTTCAGGAACAGAACGCTCTGCGCCATCGGATTGAGTTCCGGACTGCAGGGCGGCAGATGCAGGAGCGTCAGGTTGGGAGGAGCGAGAAGAGCGCCCGAGCGATGCCGACCGGCGCCGAACAGATAGACAGGGCCAGAGCGATCCCGCCGCAAGGCCCTCCGCGTTGGAGCGCAAAACCCGGTTACGAAGGATTTGAAGCTCCGTCCCCTGCGCCCGCGAGGCTTGCTTCGCGCCACCGCAAGACTTTACCAAACCATCAAGCTCGTCCGCTGATCAGCGGCAGCCGAAAACGCAAGAGCCTGTGCCAGGTAGCCGCACCGCAAAGACCGCGACCGTGAGGCAACGTCAAACGCGACCGGTACAAGACCCGGATCGGTGGGGCCATGATCTCCTTGGACCCGCTGTTCAATTCCACAGCCAACTACGCCGCCCGGATAAGTTCGAAGGCTGCCAGCGCAGCCTTCAAAGACACGTTGATGTTGAGTGGATCAACCTGATCAAGGCGAACCATCCGGTGCTGTATCGCGTGCTTTTGGCGGCCATGACCAACGAAAGCCGGTCGTATTTCGCCTATATGGCTGCCCGACTTATGGAAATGCAACAGCTGTTAAAGTCCGCGGGCAGCATTTGCCACCATCGAAATCCGACTTATGGACAAAGTTTGGGCGTCGCTTATGCCGCAACGAAATCTTGTGAAGATATACTGGCCTTGGTTCTATCAATTGATGCCCTTACGTTGGCACCAATTGCTGCTGGGGCGGCATGTCGTAGAATGCCCCTTGATCCTCAACCGGAGGATCAGCACGATCGGAGCCTCCACCCGGGAGAAGCTTACGGTCGGCGCGATGACAATGACGCCCCCATTGTCCTTTCGCCGTTGACATCCTTCCAGATGACGAAGGAGATCACCGCGCCCTTGATGGCGGGTTCGATGCCGGTCGACGTCCGCTCGACGACGAACACCGGCTTCGACTGATTCAGGGGATTGTTCCGCTGGCATTCCTGGACATCTTCCAGGGAAGCGAACCTTCGCTCGCAAGGGTTAAGTCTGCACCTGCTCCGTACCGATCGCTGCTGCCGGAAGTATCGCTTTCAGAATGTTCCGTGTACTTCGCCGCTGCTACCATCAGAAACCTCGCAGCGCCATTTTCCGGCAAAGTACCCGCCCGCCCCCAGAGGGCCAATAGCGCAGCCTCGAAATCATCTGATCCTAGGCGGGTTGTCTCTCCTGCTACCCGTTGGGCTTCCAGACTGAAGCTCCGGAGAGCGGACCATAGGCTGGCGGGATCGGGCGCGGCTTGTGGACTGGTTGCTCAGCTTGATGATCGGTTCTGGCTATGCGCTGGGCACTGGGGTCATCGGCCATGATGTTCTGAAAAAAATCGTCAGCATTCGACTGACGAAAGAGTGGAAACGCCAAGGCGCTGATCCATCTTCGCATATATCGGCATTCATCCAGAATAATAGCTTCCGAGCAGATAGTTCTTCGTCTTGCAGAAAATGTAGGGTGTTCTGGATTTACCGTTCTTTTATTAGGCGTTATTTCCTGTTCCAATTGTGATATAAAGAAAACACTTGATGTAGTCGACATACGATCCGCGCTGCGAAAACCGCGTGATAAGACTTGGAGATGTCATGGCGCGCACGGCCACCCTGTCGGGCAAAGCTAACCCCAATTCCCGGATGAAGAAGCAGCCTGCGCGTCGGGAATCGGTAGCCCGGCCTCGCCAGGCCTTTCTGCCTGCGGAACTGAAAATCCTGCTGCAGCGCGGTGTACGCAAGGTCTCCGGGCTTGCCTTGGGTTGTCTAGCCATCCTCCTCCTCCTTGCCTTGATATCCTACGCGCCGTCCGATCCATCATGGAACACAGTATCGATTTCCCCGGCCCAGAACTTGATTGGCATCGTGGGCTCTTGGACATCGGATGCGGTATTACAGACGACCGGTCTGGGCGGCTACGTAGTTGTCCTTGCAATGTTGGCCTGGGCGGTGCGTTTGCTTCGCGGCTTGACGTTGGACGCCTTTCGCTGGCGCCTGCTTTCTCTGTCATTTGCCTTGCTGTTCTTCGGCGCAGCATTCGCTGATATTCTGGGCGACCGAGAATGGCCTGTGCATGCCGGGGCCGGAGGCGTTGTCGGACGGACACTATTGCTGGCCATACTGGCTATGCTGGGTAGCTTGGGTCTAGACAGTCTGCAGTTCCTTGCGGGCGCTGCTGCTTTCGTTCTGGGCATCGTCTTCATTTTGCCGGTACTGGGTCTGACACTGAATGAATGGCGACGTATCGGTACGATCCTCACTTGGCCCCTCAACTTCCTCTTTCGCCGCAAGGAGGCGCTTGCTTCGCGAGTCGAGCGCCCGAACCGGGAAACAAGGGACCTCTTCCCTACTGCTGAAATCTCGGACGATCCGATGTCGACCGTGGCAAAACGGGCTGAGGTTAGGGCCGCCAGAAAAGAGCACCGACGCCAGGAGAAGGAGGCAAAAAAGGCACGCAAGGCTGAAGAGAAAAAGGCCGCTGCCCGATCCGTAGAACGCGCGGCTGCCAAGGCGAGACCCGAGAAAACCGATACAAAGAGCGCATCGAAGATCGTTGCGAAGAAGGCCGGGCTTCCGCAAGAGGGAGAGCGAGCCCGTGATGCCAAACAGCCCAGGCTGGATCTGGATCCCGGCAAGTACAAGACGCCGCCGCTAAGCCTGTTACAGGAAGCGCGGACCGATGTTGGTAAGAGCCTCGACGAAGCCGCGCTGGAGCAGAATGCTCGCTACCTGGAAACTGTTTTAGCCCAGCACAAAGCAAAGGGGCGGATCGTCAAGGTACGACCAGGCCCGGTCGTGACCCTATACGAACTGGAGCCAGCGCCGGGTGTAAAATCGTCCCGCGTGATCAATCTTGCCGGAGATATTGCTATGGCAATGAGTGCGCTTTCGGCGCGCGTGGCCGTAGTTCCGGGACGGAATGTCATCGGTATCGAACTGCCAAACCAGAACCGGGAAACGGTTTTTCTGCGAGAGATGATGTCCGCCCGCAGTTTCGAACGCACCAGCCACAAGCTGGCGCTGGCGCTGGGCAAGGATATCGGCGGCAGCCCCGTATTGGCCGATCTTGCGAAGATGCCCCATCTGCTGATCGCTGGCACCACTGGTTCCGGCAAGTCTGTCGCCGTCAACACGATGATCCTGTCGTTGTTATACCGACTGCCGCCCGATCGCTGCAAGTTCATCATGATCGATCCGAAGATGCTGGAATTGTCGATCTATGACGGCATTCCGCAGCTTCTGACGCCGGTGGTAACCGATCCCAAGAAGGCCGTAGTGGCGCTACGCTGGGCTGTACGCGAGATGGAAAGCCGATACCAGGCGATGTCCAAGACCGGCGTGAGAAATATCGATAGCTATAACCAGCGGCTGGCCGATGCCCGAAAGAACAAGGAAATATTGACCGAAAGCGTCCAGATCGGCACCGACGAGCATGGAAGGCCGATTACGGAAGACCGGCCAATTCCGCTGGACCCTCTGCCCTATATCGTTGTCATCGTGGACGAGATGGCAGATCTGATGCTGGTTGCCGGCAAGGATATTGAAGGCGCCGTCCAGCGACTGGCGCAGATGGCCCGCGCCGCCGGCATCCACCTGATCATGGCAACCCAACGCCCCTCGGTAGACGTGATTACCGGTACAATCAAGGCCAACTTCCCAACTCGCATCTCCTTCCAGGTCACCACAAGGATCGACAGCCGGACTATCCTCGGTGAACAGGGCGCCGAACATCTTCTGGGCCAGGGTGATATGCTGTATATGGCCGGCGGCGGTCGTATCACCCGCGTTCACGGCCCCTTTGTCAGCGACGAAGAGGTCGAGGAGGTCGTGGCCTTCCTGCGCCAGCAAGGTGAGCCCACCTATATCGATCAGATCACGGAAGAAGAGGAGGATGGCACCCTATTTGGCGGCGCCGGCGAATCTGGAGGCGATGACATGTATACCAAGGCGGTTGAAATCGTGATGACCGAGGGCAAATGTTCCACATCGTTCATCCAGCGCCGCCTGCAGATCGGCTACAATCGTGCAGCCCGCATCGTCGAACAGATGGAGCAGCGTGGCGTCGTCAGCGCCGCCAACCATGCAGGAAAGCGTGAAGTCCTGATCGGCTGTTGAACCCGTTCGGCAGCCGGTGTGCCCGGTTTCGAGAAACCCATGATCCCGATTCGCGTCTTTTCGATTCTGGTTGCGTTGACTCTTTTTGTGGGAAGTGCGCCGCTGACTGCCGCGCTGGAAACCTCTGGCCTGACGGCAGAAGATCGCGCCGACTTGGGCCGCATTCAGATGAAGATAAACAGCTTCAGGACGCTGAGCACCCGCTTCAGGCAGATCTCACCGCGTGGACGGACCAGCCAAGGTAACATCTTCATTCAGCGCCCTGGCCAATTGCGGGTGCAATTCGATCACAAGCAGATGCTGATCCTGACATCCCGGCTTTGGCTGATCGTTATTCAGGATCAACAGGGAGAACCTCAGTATTTTCCATTGAACTCCACCCCTGCTGGTATCCTGGTGCGCAGCAATGTGACTTTCGATCGGGATATCCAAGTTACACGGGTGCAGCGGAACAGTGATAAGATCCTTGTTACGATTGTGCGCCGCAAGGCGCATCGCCAAGGGAAAATGACCCTGATTTTCGAACGGGAAACGCTGAATCTGACTGGCTGGACGATCATTGATGCCCGAGGACTGCCGACCCGGGTATTACTGTCAGAGACTAGGTTGGATGTGCAACTGAAACCATCCCTGTTCCATGTCCCCCAAGATCGTATTCGTCCTGGCGGGGGAGGCAGCGACCGGTAGCCATGCAGCATTTCCCCACTTCTGATTCGTGCCTATACTGACGACATGGATCAGGGATATCCTTTTCCGGTTGTCGGCGTCTCCGCCTGTCGCAAAATCCATGATGTGTTTCCTGGCCACTGGGCTGCTGAAACCTACATGGCAGCGCTGATGGCGGCGGCGGCATGTGCGACCGTCATCATACCGGCCATGGCGCAACGCGGCCTTCCCGATGGCGCAGTTGAAGGCATAGTTGCGCGTCTGGACGGCTTGATGCTGACGGGTAGCCCCTCCAATATCGAGCCCCATCATTACGGCGGCATGGCATTCGATGGAGACCTGAACGATCCAGATCGGGATGCGACAACCCTGCCGTTGGTCCGAGCGGCCGTGGGATGTGGCGTGCCAGTATTTGCGATCTGCCGCGGCATTCAGGAATTGAACGTCGCGATGGGCGGCAACCTTTATCAGCGAGTGCATGAGACGCCGGGGCGGCGGGATCATAGATCGGACAAAACCAAGCCTAAACTGGAACGGGGCGAGTATCGGCACAAGGTAACCATCAAGGAAGAAGGTCTGTTACGGACCATCCTTGATGCAGACACTGTCACCGTGAATTCGCTACATGCTCAAGCCATCCGTGACCTTGCGCCTGGAGCGCGAATCAATGCGGTTGCCGACGACGGCACGATTGAAGCTGTAGATTTTCCGGGCAGTCTAGGCTTCGTTCTTGGTGTACAGTGGCATCCGGAAGTGCTTCATGAAAAGGATTTCTGCAGTCAGTCGCTTTTTCTGGCCTTTGGCCAAGCCGTACACGCCTACGCCAGTTCAAAAATCATCTCTCTTGGAAGACTAGCTGCGGAATAGACCGCAGTATACCTTCATAGGTCCTTGATCTTCAGGTGACTTCCTCATGGAGGGCATTGATTGCACCTGTTGACTCTCGCCCGGTGTTTGGCCATCCGCACAAGTCACGCGTACTTTCTTCTTGATGAAACAACGACCATGCCGTCAATGCAATTTCCGAGTATGGGAGAGCGTAAGGGCACGGTATCCGCATTTGTTGAATTGGAATGGCCAATGATGAAAATCATCTCCTGGAACGTTAACTCTATCCGACTGCGAATCCACCTGATTGAGAAGATGGTTCGGGAAGAGGCTCCTGACGTCATCTGCCTCCAGGAAACAAAGGTTGAAGACAAGAATTTTCCGCTTGAGCCGCTGCAGAGGCTGGGCTTCGATCATATCGAGTTGTTTGGTATGAAGGCGTATCACGGCGTTGCCGTATTGTCCCGCGTGCCGCTAGCGAATCATCGCAAGTACCATTGGTGCAATATAGCCGATGCTCGACACCAATCCGTCGAGTTGCCCAATGGCGTGGATCTGCATAACATCTACTTGCCGGCTGGTGGTAACGAGCCGGACCCCAAGACCAACAAAAAATTCGATCACAAACTTCGGTTCTTCAACGAGCAGGCAGCGTGGTGGTCGGCTCAGGATATCGGCCAGAAACGGATTCTGCTGGGCGACCTGAATGTGGCCCCCTTGGAGACTGACGTCTGGTCTCACAAGCAATTGTTGAAGGTGGTGAGTCACACGCCGATCGAAGTGGAGCATTTTGGCCGGATGCAGCAGGCTCATGGCTGGGTCGACGCCGTTCGGGCGAAAATTGATCCCGATGAACCGCTATTCAGTTGGTGGAGCTATCGGGCGAGGGATTGGCGTGCGTCCAACAGGGGGCGCCGACTGGACCATATCTGGGTGACGCCATCTCTTGCTCCGGCGGTAAAGGACGCTCGGGTGCTGGTGGATGCTCGAGGATGGGAAAAGCCTTCAGATCATGCGCCTGTCCTGCTGGAACTCAACAGGTAGCGGCTTTGCCGCGATGAGAGTTCATCATGTTTCAATTGAAGTCGCACATTTTCTGGGCAGCTACGCAGTCGTGAAACGAAGAAATGATCACGCCTAGAAGCGCTTTTCTACCGCTGTCTTTATGAC
Organism: Rhodospirillaceae bacterium; assembly: GCA_026709535.1. Taxonomy (GTDB): domain Bacteria; phylum Pseudomonadota; class Alphaproteobacteria; order Bin65; family Bin65; genus Bin65. Next base: position 11,124 of record JAPOST010000203.1, on the reverse strand, counting down.
TCCACCCTTGCGATGCGATCGGCCGCTTCAAAGGTCAACAACTCTGATATACGAGCACTCGGAGAGATAACGGAGATGCATAACGCTGCGGCAGCAGGAGTCTATTGGAACTCGGTCGATCAATCTGCGGGCCGCTGAGCCACGGCGTCGGCCATCGCAATGTCGGGCTGCGTTCGGCGCTTGGCTAAAGGTGTGTAATGATAACGTTGCAGCCGCTCTCATTTCACGAAAGCATTCGTCTCTCTATGCCGCCGAGGTTGCAACCCGATATAACCCGTGCGGTCGGTAAACAATGTCTCATGTTAGCCAACGCCTGATAAGGTTGACGACGACTTGGCTGCAAGAATTCTATCGCGAACAGAAAAAGCGCGCCACATGCCGCGGAAAGCTGAACCAATCAATGCGCCGCCGGCCCCTTCGGCTTCAACGGTATTTTCGGGTCAGCGTACTATCGCTGCGCCGTCATTGACCCTGCCAGACACGCTCAAGCCAAACGCCCGCATCAAAATGGACGGGCTTGAGTTTCTATCCATGCTGCCCGAAGACGCAATCCCCGTTGCCTTCTTGGATCCCCAATATCGCGGCGTGCTTGAAAAGTTGTCTTACGGGAACGAAGGTCAGCAACGAGCACGGCGCCGCGCAGCTTTGGCGCAAATGCCGGAAGACGTCATCGCTCGGTTTCTACGCGGTATTGACCGCGCCCTGATCCCGTCCGGCCATTTGTTTCTATGGGTAGACAAATTTCATCTATGTCAGGGCGTGCAGTCGTGGCTAGACGGAACCAGCCTCGACATCGTGGACCTTGTCACGTGGGACAAGGACACGTTCGGTATGGGCTATCGTACGCGCCGTCGAGCCGAATACTGTATCGTGTTGCAAAAACAGCCAAGAAAGGCGAAAGGCGTCTGGAAAATTCACACCATTCCCGATGTGGTCAGAGAGAAGGTTTCCCAGCGTCAACACCCGCATACAAAGCCTGTCGGTCTACAAGGTGAACTCTTGGCTGCCGTCACCAACGAGGGCGATTTCGTGATCGACCCGGCAGCGGGATCATTTTCTGTTCTGGAAGCTGCCCGGCATCGGCACCGCATGTTCCTTGGCTGCGATCTGAATGGTTAGTCTGATAGGCCGACCTGCACCCGAGGGCAGGAACTTGGCGCATCATGCCTGAAGGCAAACATCTATCTTCCTGTACAGTAACAGAGTAGTCGCCAAATACGGCCTGAATGATCAACCACCCGCGTGTCGAAAGCAGAAATACGGCCACGGATCAATACCGCTCGGCAACTCAACGATGGGCAACTCAACGGACTCTAGTCCGTCCGCAGCCATATTGCGGTCGCCCAGCAGATAGCCGCCGGGAGCCAGTCGCGAAGCGATCACATCACCCACAAAGCAGACCAGTTCTTGCTCGGCTTTCCGGCTTTCTGTTCCGATGTCCGCATGGACCATCGCAGGGGCGTTTGCGATGCTGTCCCAGCAGGTAGTTAGCGAGTCGCGGAAATCGCCCAAGACGGTCCTGTTTGGCGCCGGTTGACTGTGCTTTGGCGCATGAACCTCGAAATCAAATGCCCAGATCGTCCGGTCCGGAAGCAAATTTCGAAGATGGCTGTAGGTCCGCCCCTTGCCCAGCCCGATTTCCAGTACGGGCCCTGGAATGTCGGTAATCAACATGGCAAAATGATCCAGAAGCGCCCGCTGGGTCATCAGACGCGCGATCATGCGCTCCAATCGGCTTTGGCATTCTGTCGTCATCTGTATGGCGTACAGAAACAGAAATCAGCCGACGGACTCAAGCGGCGCTCAGTTCGCGGACCCGTGCGTTGGTGGCTTCCAATCGCTTGGCCAGTTCGCGCATGATTTCGATGGCTATCTGCGGGAATTCCATCACGAGGCGGAAGAACAGCTCTTTCGAGATTACCATCGTGTCGACACGAGTGGTGGCCTTCACGGTCGCCGTGCGCGGCACGTCAGTCAGAATCGCAATTTCGCCGATGATGGTATTCTTCTTGAAATGCGCGATCGTTAGCGGGCCGTCGTCGGTATTGATGATGACATCCGCCTCGCCATCCACAATGATATAGGCACTATCGCCCTCATCGCCTTGATGAAACAGGAACTCACCTTCGTTATAGGCGTGGCGTTCGCTGGTGAACGCCAGCAGTTTGAGTTTCGAAGGCTCGATGTTGGCGAACATCGGGATATTGCGCAGACACTCGACTTCTTCATTCAAGCTCACGTCGTGTCCTCCTGTTCCTGACAAAGGTGATTTGAAGCAGTCAAATGATCGCTGCCCCCTGTCTTCATTCTATTCCGATTTCAGCAATTCTTGCAGCGCCGATCCACTCTTGTCCAATTCGCTGAACGCACCCTGTTCAGCTACTTTTCCTGCCTTGAGTACCAGCACATGATCGAAATTCCTGGCAAAGCCTGGTCGATGCAAAGACCAGATTACGCCGCGCCCTCTCATTTCTTTTAGAACAGCGTCTAGCACACGCCGCTGGGCTGCACCGTCCAGGTTGCTGATTCCTTCGTTCACGACAAGCAATTCCGGCCGTTTGATCAGACACCGGGCTATGTTGACCTTTTGCCGCTGAGCGGCCGAAAGGCGGGCTCCAGCGACGCCGACCGAATATTCCAGACCAGCAATCATGACGGCGTCGCGCAACGAGAGTGAATCCAGTACATCGCCGATCATCAGAGCGAGCTTCGTGGCAGCGTTGGCCTCGCCATAGGAGACTTTGCCGAACAGGATATTGTCTTGCAGTGTCGCGGCGCGGTTATACCGGTTCGGATCGAAGAACTCGACCGCACCTTGCAGGTCCTTCGGTAACCCTTCAGCAAACATTTCCCGGACCCGCAGCACCTTTTCCTGGATGTCTTCGGTAATCAGCCCCAGCCGATGCCGGGAGGGAATCAGCTTCAGCGACAGTGACCGAAGACGCAACCGATCGTCGACGCGCATTTCCGTCGGCGATTGCCCGGAGGTCCGAGCGAGCAATTGCTGGTAATCCGGCATTTCGTCGGACCCGAAGAAGCTGAATTGGTCGAAGAACGCATGGCCGGGCGGCAGGTCGGCGAAAATTTCCACCATCGTTTCCGCCAACTTGATTCCAGTCTTCAGCAGGGGGTCGCTCAGGCCTGCGCGGCGTATAACCTCCCGGACGTAAGGGTGTTCAGCCAACCGCTCGATGTCCAAGGCGTCGCTGGCCGGAGTTCCGAACAGCAGATTTTCGGCTACTGTTGCATTGGAGTTGTATTTTGCTTGATCGAAAGGTTCGACTAGCGCTGACTGATTGGCTTCAGCCAGTCGCTGGTGCAGTGCAACTCGCGCCTTGAGCACGGCTTCAGCCAAGTCAGGCCGATCTTCCGGGTCAATCGTGCCGCGAAGGCCAAACTGGTAGAGGTCATCTCCGAGATCGACCAGACGAATATAATCTAGGCATTTCTGATCAAGGGCGCTTCGGTCGCCGATGCCGGCTGCTTCGTAGTCAAGCCAGTCTGCATCTGGGTCGGCATCAATATTGGCCGACGCTCGTGCATCGCTGATATATCGATCTCGCTCGGACTTTTCCGAATCGGCATACTCTGGCATTTGTACCGGCCGGTGGCGCAGGCCATAGACAAGGTTCTCGCGCAACGAGGTCGAGAACAGGTAGGGCGCCGACCCGGCAAACGAAAAGTGACGGCCAGTGAACGATTCGGGCAAGCCGTTGATCGGCTTCCCGGCAATGTCTATTCGGCCGCCGGTTCCCTTGACAAGTCGCGCCAGAAGCAGCGCTAGTTCATCCCGGCCACTGCCGCTGGCGCCCACCACGGCAGTGTGCTTCGCAAGACCGATCGAAAAGGTCGCGCCATCAATAGTCTTGGACTGGCCATCTTCCGCGTAGGCCAGATTGGCGACATCCAATGTGCCGCCTAGGGATGCCGGACCGGTGTCGTCGGTCATCTGAAGTGATTCATCGAACAGGTTCGGCAGATCGAATTGTTCGATCACCTGTTCGTACTTCACCTTGATGTCAGCCTGAAGCTGGTAATAGTTCAGCAACTCTTTCCATGGAGAACTGAGATCCTTGTATGCCGCCAGCACAGCCGTCAGGGCCCCAATGGTCATGTCGCCGGTGATAACAAGATAGCCGCCGATGGCATAGAAAAAGAACGGCGTCAGCTGCGCCATGAAGCTGTTCAGGAACTTGATGGCGAACTTGCGGCGGAAAATTTCGTACCTGATGTTGTAGATGCGATCGAGTCGCCGGGCGATGCTCGCCTTTTCGTAGATTGACGTATCGTTGGCATGGATATCTGCCACACCGCCGATTGATTCGCCGATATTGTCGGCCAGGAGGCGCACTTCCTTGACCCGCTTCTTGCCCAAGTCGACTACCTTCTTCTGCAGCTTGGGAATGATGTAGATCTGCAGAGGGTACAGTGCTGTTGCCGCCAGACCCAGGAACACGTCCTGAGCGAAAATAAAACCCAAGTACACGAGCAACAGGCCGCCGAAATACATCGGCGTTGAAGTCGCCGTGCCGATATAGCCGCCTACGGGTTCGACCTCGGCGGTGATCATTGGAATGATCTCGCCTTGTGAAACCTTCTTGAAGTGGGGCAGCGGGAACCGAAGAATCCGCGAATACAGCATGTAACGCAGACGTCGCAGCATCTGCTCACCCAGCCGGCCAGCATAAACGTTCAGCACGTATTTTATGCTGCCGCTGAGAATGACAAAGAACAGGAAGCCGAAACTGAGCACCATCAGGACGGTGATTTGTTCCATCTCCGCGCCCAGTACATCTCGCGCCCAGCCTTCCTGCTGACCGATGGCTTGGTCAATGATGGCTTTCGGCAATTCCAGGGTAAGGTAGATGATCGGCCAACTGATGAACGTCAGCGCCAGAACGACCAGTTGCTGGCGCTTGCTATACTTCATGATGAAGCGGAAGATGCTCCGCTCTAGGGGGACATTTGGCTGATAGCCCGGCGTCTCGGGACCGGGCAGCGTGCCCGCCGGCGATGATTCAGAACGGGTCATCGCCCTGCACGAAGGCTGTTTTCGGAGCGAACTGGAGGCAGGATCGGTTCTTGCGGATCGTCGGGCATCGCGAGACGCGAGGAGTTGTCATGGCCATGGCGTGCAACATTGAATCCTACGAATAGTTCTGACACCATAACGAAGCCGTTGCAGACTGGCGACACGCTTTTCTCCAAGGTCGGTCCCAAGCTGGTCCAGCAGACGGTCGGTTTGCGCCCCGGTCATTCGGAACCACGATGACGATAAACGACTTGGCAAGGCTAGGATATCCTGGGTTCAAGTCTGATGAGTCCAGTCCCCTGCCCGCAGCGGCGCTGGGCGATGGCTATCGCATCCTGATCTACAGCCATGACAGCTTCGGGCTGGGCCATTTGCGCCGCTGTCGAGTCATTGCACATGCCCTGGTCGAGCATCGCAGCAATCTTTCTGTCCTGATTTTGTCGGGCTCGCCGATTATCGGCAGTTTCGATTTCCGCTCGCGGGTTGACTTCGTCCGCGTGCCCGGCGTGATCAAGCTGCGAAATGGTGAGTATACGGCTTTGAATTTGCATATCGGTCTGCAACAGACGCTAGCCATCCGCGCCTCGATAATCGAACACACTGCCGAAGTATTTGAGCCGCATCTGTTTCTGGTCGACAAGGAGCCACTGGGCTTGCGCGGCGAGATCGAACCGACGCTGGCCTTCCTGAAAGAACAGGGCACGCCACTGGTCTTGGGTCTGCGCGACGTTATGGATGAGCCAGAACTGCTTTTACCGGAATGGGAACGCAAGAACGCAATGCCGGCGCTTTCAAAGTATTATGATTCGATCTGGGTCTATGGACTGCCGCAGATCTGCGATCCGCTAGCGGGCCTGAGCGTGCCCAATTCGATCCGGCGCAAAATGGTCTACACAGGATACCTGCGTCGTGAATTACCGCAGAGGATCTCCGGTGAACAGGGCTTGAGCGACAAACCATATATCTTGGTGACTCCCGGCGGCGGCGGAGACGGGGAAGCTCTAGTTGATTGGGTCTTGCGGGTCTACGAACAGAGACCCATGCCAGTCCGGGCATTGGTCGTCACCGGCCCCTTCATGCAGCCGGATAAACAGGCCGAATTCCAGCAGCGCGCCACAAGGCTGAGCAACGCCGAAGTCCTGACTTTCGACGCGCACCCGGAATATCTGATGGCTGGCGCGGCAGCAGTTGTGGCCATGGGCGGTTACAACACGTTCTGCGAGATACTGTCTTTCGACAAGCGGACATTGCTTGTTCCGCGAACCGAGCCCCGGCGTGAACAGTTGATCCGCGCGGTTAAGGCCCAGAATGCCGGTCTGCTGACGATGCTGGAAGATGATGGCGTGCGAGATGTCGACCAAATGGCCACGGCACTGCGTCAGCTATTACAACAAAACAAGCCTTCAGACGTCGTTGTGCCTGGACTTCTGGACGGTCTGGAAAACGTCAATCGCCTGTTCGGACGCCTGGTGGACAAGAGCGCCATGCATCAGCGTTCCAGTCGCGTGAAAGCGGTTTGAGCCCTTGCCTGCTGCCGGTCGGCCCAACGCTTTCGATTCCAATGGACCCGTCGCCGTCGTCCTGAAGGGCTATCCGCGTCTTTCGGAAACATTCATAGCCCAGGAACTGCATGCGCTGGAGCAACAGGGGTTGGTTCTGCACCTTTATTCCTTGCGCCAGCCCACTGATACCAAACGTCATCCGGTTCATGATGAGATACGAGCGCCGGTTACCTATTTGCCCGAATATCTGCATCAGCATCCCTTAGACATATTCAAGGCATGGCGCTGGGCGCGGTGCTTGCCTGGCTATTCCGCGGCATGGCGCCTGTGGCGCAAGGACTTGCGCCGCGACCCGACCCGTAACAGGCTCAGGCGGTTTGGCCAAGCTATGGCGCTTGCGGTTAGTCTACCGCCGAAAACGCGCTGGATTTATGCGCATTTTCTTCACACGCCGGCTTCAGTCGCCCGCTATGCCGCGACCATGACTCAACTGCCTTGGTGTGCATCGGCCCATGCCAAGGACATTTGGACGACTCCGACTTGGGAGAAGCGCGAAAAACTCAATGAAATGGCTTGGCTGACAACCTGCACACGATACGCAGCGGAACATCTGCGTTGCCTGTCAAGCACGCCGGACAAGATTAATCTTGTCTATCATGGTATCGATCTGGAGAAATTTTCAGACTTTTCGCCGCCAGTGAATTCACGCGATGGTTCAAGCTCAGAAGATCCTGTGCGGATTTTGTCTGTTGGCCGCGCCGTCAGGAAGAAAGGCTTCGATGTCCTGCTATCCGCCTTGGCCAAATTGCCCTCGGAATTGGCGTGGCGCTGGTGCCATATTGGCGGCGGCACGGAACTGAAAAGCCTGCGGTTACAAGCTGCTGAATTGGGTCTTGCCAATCGCATCGAGTGGCGGGGGCCGCAAGCACAGAACGAGGTGCTGGCCGCGTATCGAACGGCCGATCTGTTTGTTCTGCCCAGCATCATTGCAGACGACGGTGACCGCGATGGCCTTCCAAACGTGCTGATGGAAGCGCAAAGCCAGACTTTGTGCTGCGTATCCACAACTGTGTCCGGTATTCCCGAGTTGATTGATCATCTGAAAACAGGAATTCTGGTACAACCCAATGATTCTGAAGCATTGAGTCAATCAATCGCGCAACTTGTTGGTGATCCGAGGTTGCGTCTTTCTTATGGAATGAATGGAAAGAAACGCGTGCGAACTGCGTTTGATGCACGAGCAACCGTCTCCCGCCTGCGTGATCTACTGTCGGGTCCGTCATGAGGGTCGCTTTTTATGCACCGATGAAACCGCCGACATCAAATCATCCATCGGGTGATCGGACAATCGGGCGATCCCTGATCGCCGCACTCGAGCAATCAGGACATTCGGTTGCTTTGGCATCCACCTTGCGAAGCTTCGTCCGCGATCCCCAAGACCATAAAACATGGTTGGAAACCACCAGTATGGCGCAGACTGAAACCGTTGCGTTGGCTGATCGCTCGCGAACTGGGGGCATTGATGCCTGGTTCACCTATCATCTGTCCTACAAGGCGCCCGATCTTATTGGCCCAGTGCTGTGCGCCAGATTGAGCCTGCCGTATATCCTAGCGGAGGCCAGCTTGGCGCCAAAGCGCGCCCGTGGGCTGTGGTCCTTGCAACATCGCATGGTTGAACAAGCCGTTAGGATGGCGGACCATATCCTGTTCCTGAATCCGGCAGACGAGGCGTGCGTGTTGCCCGCCCTCAAGGCTGGGGCTGGTTACTCCCGACTTCCGCCGTTTCTCGCAAATAGCTGCGCATCGACGCCGTGCGAGCGGTGTCCGAACAGGCTGGCTTGGGCAAGTCGATTGGATATTCCTGCTGACCGCCCGTGGATCCTTGCCGTGGGCATGATGCGTCCCGGTGACAAGTTGATGTCCTACCGGTCCTTGGCACATTCGGCAAAATGCCTGACATCGGCAAGCGCGATTCTGATCCTGGTCGGAGATGGCGAAGCGCGCACCGAGGTGCGCGCGGCCTTTGCCGACTGCCCGTTACCGGTGGTTCTTGCTGGAGCCCTGGAAGGCGACGACCTGCAGTCGCTCCGGGTCTCCGCCGACATCCATGCCTGGCCGGCGGTGGGTGAAGCAGTTGGGATGGCGACCCTGGAGTCAATGGCCGCGGGGTTGGCGGTTGTCACGGGCCGGCAAGGAGCCATCGCGAGGGTAGTCGTAGACGGCGAAACCGGTCTGTTGGCGCCAACAGCGGAGGATATGACAGCAGCATTGAGGCGCCTGATCGATATGCCTGATCTGCGCCGGACCTTGGGGAGGGCCGCCCGCCAACAGGCTGTGACCAATCACAGTCTGCAAGCGGCCGCGATGCACCTGGACCGAGTACTTCGCGGCGTAGTAGCGAAACGATGAATATCCTGTTCCTCAGACATGGCCCCACCGCGTGGAATGCCGAAGGCAGGGTGCAGGGACAGACCGACATCCCATTGAGCGATGCGGGCCGCGCGGCAGTGAGGTCATGGCGACTGCCGCCCGATACACGGTCTTGGGAGTGGCACGCAAGCCCACTGAGACGAGCGGTTGAAACGGCTGGTATCCTGGGCATTCCGACGGACCGATTGCAAACAGATGGCCGCCTCAAGGAGGTAAATTGGGGTGATTGGGAAGGCGCAATTCTGTCAGAGCTTCGGGCGGAACTTGGCGACACGATGCGGCGCAACGAAGCGCGGGGGTTGGACATGGCGCCGCCCAACGGCGAGTCACCCAGACAACTCGCGGAACGGCTGCGCCACTGGCTACAGGAGATCGCGATACGGCAAAATAACGTCTGCGTGGTCTGCCATGCCGGTATACTGCGCGCTGCCTACACCATCGCGACGGGTTGGGACATGCGCCGGGCCGCGCCCCTGGAGAAGGGTCATGACTGGGCGCACCTTTATACACTGTCGGTCGACGGAAATCTTGCCCCTGATTCCCTGAACATTTGCCTGACGGAAAACGAACCGCCGTGTGATCATGGCGGCTGACAACAAGGCGCCGATCCTGTTCTGGGTCCAGCACCTTCTGGGTATTGGCCATGTTGTGCGCGTCGCCGCCTTGGCCCGGGTTACCGCTGCGGCGGGCTATCCAACCCACGTCGCCACAGGCGGATTTCCCGTGCAGCATTTGCATTGGGGTCGTGCGATCGTTCACCAGTTGCCGGTAATCCAAGCGACTGGTCCGCGCTTCGGCGGCTTGTCCGATGCTGAACGCAAGCCGATCGCCGACGATGTCTGGTTGGCGCGGGAAACCGTCCTGTCCAACGTCTTGGAACAGGTTCGGCCCCAGCTTCTCGTCCTTGAGCACTATCCGTTTGGAAGACGGCGCTTTCGGCATGAAATCTCGGCACTGATATCGGCGGCAAGATCGCGGGCCAACATCAAAATCGCGATTTCCGTGCGCGATATCCTGGTTGACCGACGACCGGAACGATGGAAGGAAACGGCAGATTTCCTGCATCGACTGGCAGATGCGGTCTTTGTCCACGGCGATCGGACACTTGCTACGCTGGACGAAACCTACCCATTTGCAGATCAATGTCGACACAAGACTCGCTATACTGGCTTCATTGATTCAGGTGGATCTTCGGTGAGGATTGATGCGAAGGAGGACCCTGAAATCTTGATCAGTACGGGCGGCGGGAATGTCGGCGCCTTGCTTCGACGGGCGGCGGCGACCATGAAATCGGGACCAAACGGCGAAAATGTGAGGATTCGCATAGGCAGGAATGTCCCGGAAGTCGCATTCGGAGCCTTGAAATCGCAGGTCGACAGCGTGATCTTCGAACGAAACAGCGCAGACTATCGTGCCCGCATGGCGCAAAGTATCTGTTCGGTGTCGCAGGCTGGATACAATACCGTCGTCGACCTGTTGATCACCGGGGTGCCCGCGGTATTGGTGCCGTTCGAAGAACGGGGCGAAACAGAACAACTCCGGCGAGCCGAGAAGCTGTCATCACTGCGTCGGGCCGTTCTGCTGCGGCAGACAGACGTTACACCGGATCGGTTGCGCGAGGCGATCGGTAGGGCGATTGCCCTACCGCCAGCTTTGCTGGCAGTGAATTTGAACGGCGCCGCCGCGTTCGTTGCGTTCCTGCCGAGCCTGCTCCAGGCCGCGCAATGACCGATTGGGACGCGCTGCACGTGGAACTGGATCGGTGGGCAGAAGATGGTCTAAAGGCTGACCTGTGGTGGCGCGACGATGATGCGGCAGACCTTTCACCAAACCTGATGCGGTTGCTACGCGTTACAGAAACGTCGATCGTACCCCTCACCCTCGCGGTAATCCCCAAGCAAAATCGGCTGACGCAGAAAGACCTGAACACCCTGATCGTTCCGGTTCAACACGGCTATACGCACAGTAATTTCGCTATGCCGACAGCCAAGAAATGCGAACTGGGCCCCGAGCGTCGCGCTGATCATGTCATCGGAGAGTTGATGGCTGGCCGCGACGCGCTCGAGAGAGCCTTCGGTGATGTTTTTTCCCCGGTCTTGGTGCCGCCCTGGAACCGTTTGGCTGACCATTTGCGCGTGATGCTGCCGGACTTAGGTTATC